>CAMBEJ010000004.1 GCA_945865375.1 Akkermansia muciniphila
GCAGCTCGTGGACGAGGTGTCTTTCATTCACTCTCTGACGAGCAAGACCAACACCCACGGCCCGGCCGAAAATTTTCTGTCCACCGGTTTCGTGCCCGACGGTTTTCCCAGCATCGGCGCCTGGGTCAGCTACGCCTTGGGGAGCGAGAATCAGGATTTGCCCGCGTTCGTATCCATACCCGATCCGCGCGGCGTGCCCCAGGCCAGCGTGAACAACTGGGGGCCGGGCTTCCTGCCGGCGGAGTTTCAGGGAACCCCATTCAGCGCCAAGGAACCGATGCGCCATCTTGCTCCACCCGCCGGGATCGGTCCCGCGAGCGATCGCGCGGCGCGCGCACTCGTGCAACGCATGAATCAACGCCACCTCGAACACCACCCAGACGATGGCGGCTTGGCCGCCCGCATCGCTAGCTACGAACTCGCCGCCCGCATGCAGTTGAGCGTCCCGGAAATCAGCGACCTCTCCACCGAGCCCGCTCATATCCTCAAGAGCTATGGCGCCGACGATTCCTCGAATCCGACCAAGGCCGCCTTTGCCCGCAATTGCATTCTTGCGCGGCGGCTGATCGAACGCGGGGTCCGGTTCGTGCAACTCTTCAACGGCGCGTACGCCAGCGGCGGCGAGCTGAACTGGGATGGGCACAACAAGCTCAAGGAGCAATACGACGTCCACGCCGCCATCCTCGATCAACCCGCCGCGGCTCTCGTGCGCGACCTCCGGCAGCGCGGTCTGCTCGAGAACACCCTCGTCGTTTGGTGCACCGAATTCGGACGGATGCCGATGTTTCAAAAAGGATCGAAGGGCCGGGACCACAATCCGGACGGCTTCACCTGCTGGCTCACGGGAGCGGGGGTGAAACGCGGCTTCAGTCACGGTGTGACGGACGAACTCGGGCGCCGGGCTGTGGAGAACATCCTCTCGATCCATGATCTCAACGCCACCATCCTACACCTTCTGGGCCTCGATCACGAAGCCCTCACTTTCGAACACAACGGAGTGGCCCGCCGACTGACAGACGTTCACGGGCAAGTGATTCGCGAAGTGCTGGTGTGATTGGGTATAAATTATGAAGCGACAACAAGGATTTTCGATCAGTCCCACCGGCGACAAATTTGCCTTCCCCACCCCGGCGGATTACCCGAAGGAGTTTGCGCGGCTGAAAAAAAACTCGCCAGCCAAAACCGCGGGCGGGCTGGGCATGTGGGCCTACAGATCAATGGGGATAGGCGCCTCACGAGCGCCTTGCCAGCATCCAACACTCCTGCGCCATACCTGTTCATATTATTGTGAATAGCCTCCTTAGCCGGTTCTTGGGGCCGTCTGCGGCCAAAATGAGAACTGCTGGGGAAAAGTACTTTCTGATTTCATCCTCATCCGTGTTATCCGTGTAATCCGTGGTTCAATTTGATTGGGGCTCGCCGCTCTGGGTCATCCGCGGTCAAAATCTGGCAGATGAATTAACTCAGAAACCCAGCCGAAGAGATTTGAAATCGTAACCGCGGATCGTGGACACCAGTTCATTCCGAGCCCTGGCACGGGTAGCGGGTGTGGGTCTTTTTTTCCTCCATTCACGCGTAAGCCAGCCTTCCCAGCCGTCAGTCGTTTCTTGTCCGGCGACAGCTCAGCTTTCCAGTCCAGTTCGTTCAATTCGTGCTTCGGTGGCTCAAGGCTCGCCTTCAGCAACCCCAGCGCTTTTGTCATCCAGGCTTTCATTGGGACTTTTTCTACTCAAATAAGAACTTGCTGCAAATGAGACACTTACAGCAGGCAGCCGTGAGCCACTCAATTAAACCAAGGTCACCCCTCACCCCGGTAGCATCCCTCAAAACCGTGATTTGACCGCGTGGTGAGACCGGTGTTGATGGTGAATTTGAGCCATTCCTGCACGGCCTCTTTGGCATTGGCAACGGCTTCTTCATAAGTGGCACCATCCGCCATGCAACCAGCCAGTTCTGGCACTTCGACGATGAAACTCCCGTCCGCTTTGCTCCAGTAGATGATGAATTCGTAGCGCATTTCAGTCGATCTCCAGTTGGTGTTTGTGGATGGGGTCGCGGACCTGTTTGACCTGGTAAGCTTTGGCCTGTGAGCCTCTTGGTTGTAAATTGTTGATTTCAGCGTCACCCTTCTTGAACCAAATCTGCTGGCTGCCCTTGCCCTGCCGGAGGGTGAATCCGGCACGTTCCAGAACGAGGCAAACATCGCTGAACTCGAAATTGGCGTCGGAGCGCCCTTCGAGGAGGCGAGCGAAGGCTTTCTCGGCGCGGCTCATCGAGGTGCAGTGCAAACAACGTGGTTTTTCACGATGTTGTTCATTTAATCAGCCATTCGCCAGCTTTGTCGGATTTGTTCACTGTTGCGAGGATGCTGATTCGTCCGTCTGCTTCAAGGCTTCCACCACCTGCGCGAGGAAGTCGGTGTCTACGAAAGGCACCTGCCCGAAAACAACTTCGGGAGTGCCTTCGAGCTTCGCGGCGAGATGACCTTTGCCGAGGAGACGCTCCGCGCCCTTTTCACCGAGGGCGATTTCGGATGTGCCTTCGCCGTCAACGCGGAGCACGAGACGGTTGCCGAGATTTGCCCGAAGCTGCATGGGCATGACGTTGGCGTCTGGGCGCTGCGCGGCGAAGACCAGCGAAATGCCTGCGGCGCGGGCCTTCACGCCGAGTCGGCCAACAATGTCCGACACGGCATCTGAGTATTCTGGCGTCATCATCCATTCGGCGAACTCGTCGTGAATGACCCAGAGAAAAGGCAGGCGCTCGGTCGCAGTCGGTTTCTTGTTCAGGTCAAAGATGTTGGAAACCCGGTTCTCTTTGAGGACCGAGTAGCGCCGGTTCATTTCACCGACGAGTTCATTCAGCGTGTGGATGGCCTTGTCCTGGGCGTCGATGATACCGCCTTGCAGATGAGGCAAGCCCTCGAACGCTAAGTAGTCCACGCCGAGCTTCGGGTCGATGAGCACAATCCTCGCCTGCGCGGCTGTGTTGGTGCAGGCGATGCCCAAGATGATATTCTGCATCAGCACCGACTTGCCGCTGCCCGTGGAACCGGCGATGAGGGTGTGTGGCGCGTTGGACTTCGGAGAAAGAAACAACGGGCTGCTGTCTTCCTCTCGCACGGCGATGAGCAGGTCGTGATTGCCGTGAGTGCAGTTCGGGTTCCATTTCTTCCAAACGTCCGGCAAATGCAGCACACGACGATTCGGGCGGGCAATGGCCAAGGCGACGACGCATGGTTCGGCGCGGACGGAAATCACGTTTAGCCCGTGAGTGGTCAGGAATTCGGAGCGCCGTTTGAACACCTGCTCGACCGTGAGGTTCGCGCTTCCTTGGAATTTGAGCAACGCGGCGTTTGGCGTCAGTGTCTTCGTCAGCAGCTTCGATTGGAGCTGGAATTGCTGCAACGCGCCTTTGCACTGGCTCTCGACTTGCCGCAGCCATTCCTCGTCCTTTGCGCTGTCTTGGGAGCCTCCCAGATAGCCGGCGATGAGTTGCCCGACCTGCGCACACGGCCATGCGCCTGCGGGCGTGACTTGTGGTGCAGGTGTCGGCGCTGGCGCAGGAACGGGCGACGGAGTTTGAGTAGACATTCCTAATGAGGTTGTGGCTGTCGGCGGCGGGCCTTTACCGCCGCCCTCGACATGCGCATTGCCCTCACTTCCCGGTTCGTCGTCCTCTTTGCGCCGATGACCAATCTGGATGCGGTCTGAGGGCCTCCGGTAGGTCTGCTTTTTCCAGATGTCTTCGCCTGCGTTGGCTTTTCGGATGGGCGTCGGGTTCACGTCCTTGGCATAGCTTAACACCAACTCGCGCAACCGCCCTCGAGAGAACACTTCCTGCCAGGAATCCTCGGACTCAGCGACGGTCACAAAGTCTGAGCACCCCGGCGCGTCAGACGGGCCTGACACAAAGATGTGCGAGTAGCCGCGCATGAAGATGCCGCACTCCCCGCAGCGCACCGCCCTGCGCCACGCGGCCAAATCGATGGGTGAGTTTGCGGGGAACTGGATGCCATTGAGCATCAGGTCGGAAAAGCGCGACAGCCACAGGTCGCGGTCGAGCCGCTTCGGGTCTCCGAAGAGGGCGTCGTTGATGCGGCGCACCGTGTCGCGCAGTTGCTTTTGTGATTCCTTTCGCTTCGTCGAAAGACTGGCGTAGTCAATGTATTTGGACTCCGCCACAATAACAGCCAGTTGGAGTTTTCCGTCCGGCGTCTGCTCCGGCGTGAGAGCGAGGATGTCGGCAATCTGCTCCTCGCGCTCGCCGAGCCACTCGGCGTAGTCGTCGAGGAAATACCAGCCGAAGCGCCGCGTCGCACCGAGTTCGTGGCGAATCATGTAGCGACTCAGGACGACGCCCATGAGTTCGCTGGCATTACGACCGCGCTTCGCGGCACGCAGAACGATGTCGCCGGAGATCTCGTTCGCGTCGTTGATGAACTTCTCGGTCAGTTCGCGGTAATCGGTTTCGTTCAGCTCAAGGTTCAGGTTCTTCACGCGACCCAGCACCATCGAGCGCAGCAGGCTCAATGATGCTGTCGATGAAATCAGAATGTTGCGTCCTTGCGTCCCGCCCTGCTTGCAGCGGATAACCTTGACGTTCTGGTTCAGCAATTGGCGGCGGTCGAGAAGCTCGTCGTAGTTCACCACCCAATTTCCGAGGTTGTGAATCTCTTTGAAAATGCTGGCGGTCTGCGGATCGTTGAAGTCGAGCTTGCGGGCTGGAAGCAGGCGCTTGCTTTCGATGCCATCCCAGTCGCCCCGGATGAACGTGGTCAACGCGGTGATGAACAACCACCCCTCCTTCGTCTGCACCGGGCAGCACAAGTAGACCACGGATTTCATATCATCGCTCGGTGACGGACGGCGGCGTGACCAGCGGGCGGGAATGAATGTCTCGGAGTCCACTGGCACACAAGTCTCTGTGTACCACTCGACGCCCGCGTGCCGGGCGATGACATCCTGCAAGAACACCATGTCCGCCGGAGGGCCGTCCTTCGGGTCGGGCACCGGTGCCTGGTCGGCCATGATGCCGATGCGAAGCCTCGCCATGAAATCCTTGGCGGCCTCGCTGGACACGAACGAGTCCGCGTCGGCGTCCGACGACTCGATAATTTTCTCGTAGAGTTCGCGTAGCTTCGCCCCATCGCGGTGTCGCAGAATGATTTGGCAGCGCATGTCATCCTCATCCTCGTGCAGCTCGTTCATCTTATCCACAAGAGCATAGGGCAGCCGCGCTGAGTCGCAGTTGTAGAGCACGACCGAAAGGTTGGTCCGCTCGTGCGGGTAGAGGGACAGGAACCGTTTGGTCAAATCGACGATGAGCGTGGATGTCTCCGCCGGACTCTCGTTTGTGTCGTCGAAACCATCGTTGCTGATGACCGGCGACTCATGGAGGCTGTAGTCGAGATGATGGTCGGTCAGCGAAAGGAGCTCGGGCTTCTTGTCGTGCCACCCCATAACGATTTCCGGGTAGTAGGGATGCGCCAGTTCGGCTTCGAGTTCCTTGAAGAACAGCGGTGGATCACCGAAGAAAACGTTCTCGATGGTCAGCAGATCTCTGAGCAGGGACGCGACTTGAAGAGCCTTGTTTGCCATCGCCGAGAGCCGAAGCGGATGCCACGGGGCAACGATGGCTGTGACGCGGCCACCTTCCACAATCACGGAGCCGATTTGCAGCAGTGGCCGTAAAAGACTCTCTCGATTGCGGTCGCCCTTCGCGTCCCGGCAAAGGGCATCGAGCAACACGCCGTAGTCCTCCGTCTGCCTGACCATCGCTTTGCAAGCCAGCCCTTCCTCGGCGAAACCTTTGACCGCAGCCTGGTAGCTCTGCTGAAATGCTCGAAACAAAGTGAGCAGCTTCGAGGCGGTCGCCTCGGAAACGAGTCCGTCCTGCTGGGCTTTCGTCAAATTCGACGGCCATAGCAGCGAAATGTCGTTTTCCTTCTTGTAGGTGGAAACGAAGGAACCCCGGTCTTGCCCATAGGCCGGATAAAGCGTGCGGACGTTGCGGAGGTCGAGCGACTGGTAGCGGCCTTTGCCACTGACTGGCTCGCGGTTCACGCGGCAGAGCATGAAGGGATGATCCGCGAGCCGCAGCCAGTCACTGGAAAACTCTCCGGCGATGGAGTTCGGATCGTAAGTCCAGACGAGTTGCTTGAAACATGTCTCAGTCGTGCCGGTGGATAGTTCGAGTTCCAGCTCCAATAGGAATTTCAATTGCAATGCGGCCTTGGCGGCGGACTTGTTGACGTAGGGCTTCGTCGCCTTGCGCCAATGGCCGGTCAGTGCCTCGAAGTTCATCAGGTCGCCTACGTCCCACGAGACACGGTTTCCGAAGAGCGGCTTCAGTCCGCGATAGCGCCGGGCGAAAAACAGGCCCGCATCCTCACTCAGGTCCTTGAGGTCTTTCTTCGTGCGCCGGTCGCATGTGATTTTCAGACGGCGCTTGGACGATGGCATGTCCTGGTCGAACAATCGTTCCAGACACAACGCGATCCCGAGCAGAAAATCCTCCGTCTCGATGGGTGTCCCGAAAATGAATCTGTCCCACCTCGACTTGAGTGACGGCTGTTCCTTGAGTTCGTTCCGGTGCCGTCGGTAAAAATCCTCATCTTCGTCCTGCGCCTCCGTGCGGTTGGTCTCGCGCAGGCGGACAAGGTAGTCGCGCTCATCCGCGGTCAGCAGCGCCTCATCGCGCTCGTCGTAGAATTCGAGTGTGGCTTTGCCGAGGTTGAATTTCTCCTTCTTCAACCCGTCGAACAGCGGCTTCACCATCTCCCACTCGCATTGGGCAAGGTCAGCAGCCTGTTGGTTCCACCCGCTCTCGGCAGCGATGAACGCTTGGATGGTCGGATGAATTGCGTCCGGGATGGAATCCTTCACTTTGACGAACGACCCCGCCAAATCATCTTCGAGCAGCAACGCTTGCGTGGGTGTTTGCTTTACCAGATAGCAGGCACGTTTCCTGATGACCTGCGCGTAGAGCGCCTTCCATCTGGATGTGTGACCCGCGTTCTTGTCATTGAGTGCGGATGCGAACGCCGTGTCTTTCGGAACATGCAACGCGGGCAGCGCGACACCGAGAGCTGCCAGAACGGGCTGTCCGTCCTCAATCGCCAATCGCGTGTGCAGAATGTATTCAGCGAGCCGGTCCAGTGCGAATGAACGGACTTCGAGCAATCCCTGCAACGCTTTTACCCACCAGTGCTGATGCTCGGCGAGGATGGGCAGTCCCTCGGCAGCCCGGATCACCCAGAGTTCGGGATGCGCATAAAGCTGCGCTGCGCCAACTGGCACGAGTTCCTTGAGCGACTGCTCTTCGTCGTCGCCTGTGTTCGCGACGAGCAGCGCGGACTTGGGGCAGGCGGCATTTCGGAAATACGTCGTGCGCTCATTTGTGAGCACCTGCGCTGGCAAGCCGCGTCCGCCGACGAAGTGAATCGGAAGTTTGATTTCGACGAGCGAAGACAACGAGGCATCGTCGAGGATGGTCTTCGCGACCGCAGCGGTCTGGTCGGCGCTCAGACAGTCGAGGAGATAACGGGCGACGCCGGTCGAGTCTTCCTCCGTGAGCCGGTCGCGCAGGTATCTCGCGACAACCTTGCCGATGAGTTGGTCGCTGGTCATCGGGCCTCCGCGTGATACGGGTTGACGACATAGGCGCAGCCGTCCGACAACCGCCGCAAGAGGCCCAGGCTGCCGAGCCGTTGTTCAAGACGCCGGCAGTTGCCCTGAAACGCCTTCTTGTCGAACTCGTCCTTCGAGAGCATCTGCTCGGCTTCCCTGTCCCCGAAGACCAGTCCATATCGGAGATGCAGACGAGCAAGGAACTGATGAAGCTCGATTCGCTTCTCCACATTGGCGAACAGCAATGTTTTGAGCAGCGCGTCGGTGGGTGCATAACGCAGCTTCACGGTGCCGCGCTTCGACACGAGTCCGATTTCGCGACCATAGTTGCGGTGGATGTTCGCGACGTGCTGGCGGTGGCGCTTCATCGCCGCTTGACGCAGTGCCCCAATCAACTGTTGGGGGTCAGTTGAGACTGCCGGGTCTTCCTCCCAACGCGCCTTATTACGGAGAATTTGCCGACAACTTTCCACCGCTCCATCGCCAGTCACTGCCCTCTGCCAATCATCCGATCGCTCAATGTTCATGATGAACGTCTCGACAGCCTGGGCAGGCAGTAAATTGTTAGACTGATAGAAGTCACAAGAAATCTGGCGGACGAGCGTCTTCTTCGGTGCAACCACTTCACAAATGAGGTTCAACGGTTTGGAGGAGCCGAGAAGCTGCTGAGATACCGTCAACTGATATTTCAGCAGGTGCAACCCGGCCAGGTTGACAAGATGCGGGAACACATCGAAGCCCGGAATGTTGAGCCGCAAGATGGCCAGCCAGTCGTCAGCAAGGCCTTCAAAGCAGGGATGGCTGGTGTAGGGGAGGAATGCATTGGCGCGTTCACTGCTCATGTCCTCCCCGTTGGTCGGCTGCAGACACCTGATGATGGAATCCCAAGTCTTGTCCGTTTTGGCCAACCGCCCTTTGAGCGCCGCAAGAAGCTCCTGTTTGCGCGACGTGCGGCAGAACATCAAATAGAGCATCTCACCTGTCCTGCCGAAGAAGCGTCGGTCGTTGGTCGAGGCGTTGTTGTCCAGGTCCTCGTAGAGACAGTCGCGGCCGTAGGGGAACACGAACTTCGATGTCCACCGCTTGTTGCTGTCAACTTCGAGGCTGGTGGAGCGCACGAGCGACACGATCTCGCAAAAATGCTCGAAGGAGTGGAAATGGGCTTTAAGGAAGCCGAACTCCGGGTGGTTGAGGCCCGTGGCCGCGGACTTCATGCGCCGCAGCCACTCGTCCCAGCGGTTGCTGTCGTTGGGATGAGTCATCAAAATTTCAGGCAGATGCGGATTGTTGAACAGGATGTTGCGAAGGTAGAGCCGGTGAGCAGCCCGATACTTCAACTCGTTCGGCTTGCCCTGCTCATCGAAGGCACGCCCCTTGTCGTCTTCGTGAGTGAACACGTTCAGGAACTCAAGGAACACGAACCACGGCAACTGCTCATCGTAAAGGCGGTGCCCCCATATCGCCTCATCCACCCACATGGAGGACGATTGATCGAAGCTCTCTGGCAACGGCAAGGGTTGAGGCAGCGCGTTCATGGCATGACTTCAACGGCCCGTGGGTCGGGATTTCCTTGCTCGGTCAATGACAGCAGCGTCAGTGAAACCGTCGAACCTGCCGGCACTTCCTCTTTCGCCTGGCGCTTGAAGTATGCGGCAATCAATTGGCTCTTGAACGCGAGCAAATCCTCGTAGCACTCCTTCGAGAAGCTGGCGGGCAACGCGCCTTCCATCGCGATGCGCGACAGAAACTCGTAACGTATGAGCGTCAAGTTGAAGTCTGCGATATTGTCCGGCGCGAAGAAAACTGACAGCAGCACCCGGCCGCTCGCCGGGTCGAAACGCAGTATCACCTTCTCGCCTTTGCTCGGCTCGACCGACACACGCTCGACAAGGATCCGGCTGACCTTGGCCTGCGAGTGGTTGCCGCTCGTCGCCAGATAAAGTTCCCGGTCGCTGTTGATGAGCATACCAGTGAACACCCGGTTCAATCCCTTCACCAACCGGGACACGAGCGGACGCTTCACGACCGCGCCTCGCTTGACCACCTCTACAATGTCATCAAGGTATTCCCCGGCAAACCTGAACACCGTCAATTCCCAAAGGTTCAACTCCAACTCGGCTTCCCTTGGGATTTTGAAGAACAACCCTCGCCGCTGGGCGACCAGCATTTGCAGAAACTCTCTGTCCTTTTCTGCATCCTCGCTCGTGCCTTCGATGTATTCGTGCTTCGCCGCGTAGAAGCGGTCGTCTGCGCCGTAAAATCTGTCCTTCGCGATGAACCTGTCGAAATAGCCGCCGAGGATCTCGTCGTCCTCACCGAAGATGAGCAAGTTGTCTACGCGATTCGACGTCTCGTAGCCGATTTGAAACCTCTCAAGGAAATCAAAGATGGTGATGGACTGCCGCCGAATTTCGGAAAGGTTCGCGCCGAAAATGTTGTTGTAGAGGCTGGCCTTGGACACCGTGCCAGCCGCGATGACTTTCGGGACGTCGCTGGGGAGCATCAAGTGCTGGCTCACATCCGGGTGGCCGAGGACGGAATTTGTGAGCAAAAGGAGAATCTGGCGCACGGGGACATGCAGCCCGTTGTAATCGCACAATTCCAGCAGCGACCGCAGCCGCGCCCTGACCAGTGGTGTGCCGAGCAATTCGTAGTTCTGCCGGATGGGGCACTTGGGGCCGAACACGTCGTTCTCACCGGGCAGACCCTGTTTGAGTTCATCCCAGCCCGGATGCGCGAGGAACTTTTTGATGGCTAGGTCGAACAGCTCGGCGGAACTGGCGCGACTCAGGTTGAAAAACTTCAAACGCACGCCCGGCTGCTCCTGCCGGTCTTCGACGAGCAGGTCCTCGAATACCTGCCGCGCACGTTTCACGTCCTCCGTGTCCTTCAAACGACGGAAGGACTCGATGAGCTGACCGTCGTTAGCCGCGATCAGAAAAATCTCGTCGGCATCCGGACTGAACAACGAGTGACAGAACTTTTGGAGCAACGCCTCCTTGTCTACGTCCCACTCAGCGCCCTGCTGTGGTGCCCAGCCGCTCAGGTCGCGGATGAAGTGAATCTTCACCGAGCGATACAGGCTCGGCTCTTCCGAATCCGGCCACGTCATCCGGTCTTTCGGATAGTGAAAACTGATGGTCAGGTAGGGGTTGTCAGATGCCCAATCTTCGTCATGTCCTTCCAACGCCTTCCACACTTGCCGACACAGATGCGTTTTGCCGTCCCCTGCCGTGCCGGTGAGAATGACCGAAACCGGGTCAGTCGTGGCGCGGTTGAAGGAATCCGCGATGCGCCGCTGGTACGGATGCTCGAAGTCAATGGGCGCAATTCCCTGACGACGAGCCGACCGTTGAATCGTCTCATCATACATGTTGTCATTCCGGGGCACCGGCCCGTAATGACGCAGGAATTGTAACTTCTCAAACCTCGGAGGTATCAAGTTCCCCCGGCAACAAGCGCTCCGGCAATTACCTGTTGCTCTCTCGTCGGTAGCGTTGCCAGATGTGCGGCGGCATCGACACTATCGAGTTTCCTGCTCTCAAAGAACATACGCACTGGTTTGGCAAAACGTTGGGTGCACGATAACTGCTTGAGCATCTTTTGGCGAAAACCCGACGCGGTCGGACAAGGCTGCAAAGCCTCCAAGCTTTGTCATTGCGATGTGCGTGAGTGGGAAAGGGTGATTCTTTCTACGAGTGCATGGGATGAGCACTGCAAGAGTTTCCTTTAATTCCTCGTCATCTGCCCCGCTGGCTGTTGACGGCTTCCTCATCATGCGACGAAACCTTGGTTTCCCAGCCAGTCAGTCAGGACTTTGGCAACCAGTTCCTCTGGTTCCATTTCGAGCGATTTCGTCGCTTTCGAGAGTCCTTTTCTCAGGCCGTCGGCCAGTGTGATGATGATGTTTTCCTCCACATGGGGTTTCATCGCCTTCTCAAGAATATCTGCAGCAGATGCTTTCCGGTCACGCTCACCGTAAAGAACAAGGCGTCGCTTTTGGTGGGTGGTCGGCTTGTATTTGATGATCAGCTTCAGCAGTTCTTCCGCTTTGTCCAAGTTATCCTGGGCAGCGCGAATCGCACGCTTCACGTCAGCCGGTGAAGCCTTGTGGTTCTTAATCCACAATTTCATCGCAGGCGTTGCTCGCGCCTCAATCAGAATAAAATCGCGAACCTTCCTCAAAGACAGTCCGGTTTCCTGCGAAACTCTTCGTTCATCTTTGCCCAGCGTGTTGTAAAGGAACATAATCGCTTTCACTTTATCGTCATATTCCAATTCAAGGTGCTGCATGCTTTCCACGAGTGATCGAACAACGGCCTCTGTCTTTGAAACATGACCGATAAAGACAGCACGAATCTGCGGCCATTTCAGGATTTGCTTGTGAGCTAGAAACCGTCGTTTCCCTGTGGTGAGTTCGCAACGGGACTTTCCATATTCACCCATCAGGACGACGGGCTGCAAAAGGCCATGTCGCTTGATACTGGCCGCCAGTTCGTCGAGATCTTTAGTTTCATGGCGTAGACGGACGTTGTCTTCGCTGACCTTGATGTCTTTGAGCGAGACATCGTGGATAGTTCCAATGGAAATTGCCGTGCTGCTTATTCTGGTTCATATTGTTCAGAGTTGACAAATCAGGCACGCCTTCGGCCCATGATCCTGGTCCTCCATCCCCGCCAGCACTTCGACGAGACTCTTGTTGCCACGGTTGGCCTTCCTGCGTTCGTCATGTTCGGCGTAGCGGCGCTTGATGCCAGCAACGGTTTCCGGCTTACGCAGCTCGCTCAACGGCATCCCCTGGATCCAAGTGAAAGTCTTGCCGGGGTCGTCGGTGATTTTTTCGTATTTCATGGCTGCATCGATCGCGCATGTGGAGCGCGAGGGCGGTGCTGTCCTTGCCCCCGGACATGCAGAGGATGTGCCGCGTTGGTTTGCTCATGGTTTCGATTTGTCCGCTTTCACCAACTTAAACCAGATGGCGCTTGTCGCCTGCGCCAAACCGAGTCGTTTTTTCCTGGCCAGTCATCGGACGCTTATGGCATCGTTTCCGAACTAAAACACCTGATTTTACGGGCTGATCAAATCAACTCAGTCACTATCCGGAGGGCTTTGATCCGCGCATTGTTCTCAAGAGACTGTTCACGTGGCGCACAGGCAACGGCTGTAAATGTGGCACTAGGCAGAATGCACTCTCCCGTCACAAAGCCCGCCGCTGCGGTGATCAACCACTTGATAAATCCGTTTTTCGGGAATTACCCCTCTTACCCCTCCTTCGGGATGCTCCATGTCCCCATCGTAACGGGGGATCAAATGAATATGGACGTGCGAGACGGTCTGACCTGCCGCCTGTCCCACGTTAACACCCACGTTGTACCCGTGTGGCCGGAAATCAGCGTCCGACTTTGCCTTTGCCTCCCAAACCAGTTCAAACGCGGCTTGTCGCTCGCCCCCGGTCAACTCAAAAAAGCTCACCACGTGCCGAAAAGGAATGATCAATAAATGCCCTTTGGCAACCGGGTAGAGGTCATAGCGAGCATAAAACAGGAGATTTTGCAGGACGATGCCAGGAGGCACCGTCGAACAGAATGGGCATAGATCGTCCAAAGTAGTTGGTAACCGCAACGTGGTCACTTTATGGAGGTTAACATTTGGATGAATTCGGCTATGACGCATAGGTCAACATCGTCTTTTGGAGTAAACACAAGAACCGGAAATTTCTCGCGGTCAGAATTGTCAGGAATCAACTGAATGGATTCATGGCTCCAGCCATCCTCATCGTTTGACTTGGTGCTTCGATAACGTTTCACCGTGTATGCTCCGCCCGTTTCTGGATCCGCCATATCGCGCTTTTGCACCAATACAATGCGTCCCTGTCTTGTTCCTTCAACCGGGCTCCGAAACACACAATACGAACCGTCCCGGATTGTTGGGTACATTGATTCGCCCACGACCTGTGTCACGAACATTCCCTTAGAAAGGCGTTTTGAAAACCCGTGTTTTGCAACATCAATCCAACCCTCAGGCTCCGGCGCATCGTGCCCCAAAAGGCCCCCAGCAGCTACTTTCAACGAAAGGAACGGGAGGCAATTGACCCCAGGTGTCCTCCGGCTTTCGATTGGAAAAAAATCGATGATATGTTTTGCCGGAATGGGCTCTTCCTCATCAGTCGCAGAAAGTTCAATCGGGCGTGCATCATTGACCGTCTTAGGCTGAGTTCCAATCACAAAGACCGGCAAGCGCATTCGCCAACCGGACTGGAATCCTTGATTGGTGGCAATTTGTGCCTGTGGCAAGATGACCTCGCGATACTTGGCTGCGAATCCTTTCTCGCCCAGCCCGAGCAAGTCGGCGGCGTCCTTCTTGAAGCAATCCGCGTAGTCCTCCAGAAACCTGGGCTTCTTCTTCGCGGCGTCCATCGCGGCGAAGTGGAGCTTGGCGAGTCGCGGTATGTAGAGGTCGAGGTCAGGCAGCACATCGTTCTTGCTGGAGTTCGTCGCAGGTTCGACCGGCGTCAAATTCCAGAGCAAGTCGTGAACGACGAAGCTCCACGGCAAGAAGTGGTCGATGGAGAAGCTGTCGCCAAGCTGTCGCTCCGAGTAGATGTCCCGGAACTCGGCAGGCTTTCCCGCCCTCTCGAAGTCGGTCCGCACGAACCGCCAGAAGTCACGGGCGGCGGTGAGTTGCCGCGCTGTTGGCGCACGGAGTTTGTTCACCACGCCTGGCACGTTCGGGTTTCGCGCTTGCAAGTAGAGCGCGAGGTGATGCTCGGAAAAGGACTGGACGATGCCGAAGTTTTCCATCAGGAACCAGCGCCACGAATCGTTCACCCGAATTGAACGGCGTGTTCCTGTGCCCTCGAAATGATACGGGCTGGCGTAGGGCGTCTTCTGGCTCTCGATTGCCATCTCTTGAATCTCGCGCGTGCGGGTCAACTCATTGCGCTCTGGCCCCAGCTTCTCCGCAAACCACGGACTCAGGAAGCGCGTTGGGACGTATCGCTTGAAGTAGTCCAGTTTCGTCTGCGCTGCGGCGGAGCCTTCGACAAACTTGCGGATCGTGTCTGGGGGAACGTTCGGAGGCAAACCGGACGCCTCCTGAATCTCCAGCACCACGTGCTGTAGTTTGTCTTGGCGGCCCAGCGATAGGCGGTAGAGACACACCGGATGCCAAGCGGCAACGGCCATCTCCATGAAGATGTCCGCCAACCGGAGCGACTGATCGTTGCCACGTTTGATGAGCGACAGAATGGCGAGGAACCAAACCAGCTTGTAGGAGTTGGTCGTGTCCTTGAAAACCTGTCCGAGAAAGAAGGTCTTTTCCGGGTAGCGGAGCGCGGCGCCCGCGAGAGCGTGTGGCTGATTCGTTGGGCTGTCTTGAGCCACCGCTTGTTCGGAGCATACGCCCAGGGCACCGCCAAGGACGGGCAAGCTCCGGCAGAAATCAGGGCGCGATGGTGTTCGGCTCTCATTCATCCGGCCAGAAATCTTTTCCGAGCTCGCCGACGTAAGCCGAGTGCAATTCGCTCTCCCCGTCGTGGTAGCCCCGCGAGTGTCGCAGGTGGAATTCGGCGTCTTGCCTTGTCGCCCACAGCCGCTGCTTGCCGAACAGGATGACCTCTCGGCTTCGCGGTAGCACGATGCCGAAGCGACCTATCAATTTTTGTTGAGGCTTAGTCACAACAATCACATGGCGTCTTCATTTACCTCGCGGCGCGAAATCTTCGCCGGCCTCCCGTGACTCTTAATACTGCGCCGGGCAGCCAAACTCTGCATCATGACCTTATGCACATTGTAATCTGCAATCGCGCGGCGAGCTTCGTTCTCCAGTAGCTCACTTTGCCTGTGCGTCGTTTCAAGACACAGACAGGCACACTCCTCGTCAGAAGCGATTTGAGCACGACGAATATCGAACTCATGCGCCATCGAAACACACGCGCCGATGAGCCGCATGGATGCCATTAAAGCTTCAGCCTTCCGTTCGAGAGCAACGTCATCACTCTTTTCACTATTCGAAGAGTTCCGTTTGGATGCGGTCTTGCAAGATTTCATGATGTTTTCGCTGTTGTTCGCGATTCCGCTCGCCATGTCCGTCGCCAAAGTCTTTTGATTCCGGTGACAGCCTGAGTCCTTCCCTCCAAATGCCGTCCGCCCAACCATTCTGTCTTGTGATTCCCTCACGCCCATACCTGTCGGCATTCAGTTCAGCGGTGTGGGTCATGACCCATTCCCACCGTTGAACCTCCTGCACGAGGCTGGCAAGATTGCTCAATGGGTGCGGCACCGCCACGACCCAATTTGGACGGGTCCTGAGTTCGTCGATTTTGGTGAACTCAAGCGCGACGTCGCGCTCATTGGCGGTTTCGCACAGGGGAACCACGATCACGCCATCTGCGTTGCTGGGATTTTCCATCACCGGCCCCACCAGTTCCGCGACCGAACAGTAGCGCAGGTCGAAGTGCCGGAGATTTCCAGTTTCGATGTAATGTCTGCGAGCGACGATGGGCCGTGTCTCGAGGTGCTCCTTGATGAACGATGCCACACGTTGGGGCGTCTGCACAGCTCGCCGCGCATCGTCGTAGGCCTTTTCAAGGTCCACGGATGTGTGCGGCCATAGGCAGAGGCCTCGACTGCGACCCCGATCGTAGAGGACCCGCTTGATCCGTTGGAGTTTTTCCAACGCAGCCCTGCTCTCGCTTTGGAGTGCGTGGTCGTCACCCGCCACAGCACACAGCACCGATTCCTCCGAGGCCAACAAGTCGTCGTTCAGCAGATTCAGGATGCCGACAGTCTTGAGAATCTGAAGGCTCAGCGCCGCGTCTGTCGCATAACTTTCGATAACTGACTCAATGAGATTCCAATGACTCCGGTAGCTGTGGACCGTCAACCTGTGGCCGAAGTTCGTTCGCACGTAGTCGAAAAGATTGTGCAGGCGGTATGGTTCGGCATCGTGCAACTGGTGTTCACTGAAGGCTTGCAAACCAAAAGGCTCATTCGCGAGCAAGAAACTGAACAGGGAACGTTCGTTTTGGCCGAAGCGCCGGAATATCCGGACAAGAACGGGCAGGACCGTGGCATGCAGTGGATACAGCCGTGGGGCCAACTCCAACAGCGGCTGTGGTTGCGCCGCGCCGAACCAGCCAAGGTCAACGGCCCGGTGCATCGCTTGGCGCATCGAAGACGCCTGGCCTTTGGGAACCTGGTCAACGCGCACGTTGAGCGCGGAGGAGATGAGATGCCCGACCTGCTCAATGGGCTGATTGAAGACAATTTCATCGAAACGGCCGGCGACCTTTTCCCACTCGCGTTGCGCGGACTGGTTGAGATGGTCCGCGTAGGCGTGGAAGCCTTGGTGCAGGAGGCACACAACGAGCAGCGGTTCGTTGGCACTGCGGGACGCCACCTCCGCAAGGCGCTGCAAAATGAAAACGTCCTGCCGATGCGGGTTCAGAGCCGCGAATTCAAGGAATTTGCCCAGCTCGTCAATAATCAGCAGCAATCCTTGTCCCTTTGAATCGGCGATGATTTGAGAATTCGTGTCAACGATCGCGTCTAGGATTTGCTCATCACCCGGTTCCGTCTTTCCGTCGCGCAACTGCTGGATCTTTCCAGAAATCCTCGACTTCGCACCCCGCTTGTAGACTTGCGAAATGCTGGCATGCAGCGCTTGGAGGATGGAGGTGCCGAGCGGCTGACGCGAACAGGTGACGAGCACCGGCAGAAACGATGGCTGCGCCACCCCGAGTTTCTTGAAATCGATAACCCGGCGAAGCTGCGGAGGAAGCTCGCTGTCGCGGCCTCCAAGAAGGTTCGCCAACAAAAGCGCAAAACTGGATTTGCCTGACCCATAATCACCAGTTACGCGCCATGCCCTGCGGCCCGACTTGGGACGAAGGCCCTCGCCAATACGATCGCAAGACTCCTGGACAAAATCGGTGCGGACATAACCGGAGAGCGCCTCGGAATCGTGGAAGTCGCGCTCAAGGTGCGTCGAGCGCAGGAATCGGCTCTTGATGACAAAGAGGTCCGCGATGCGCTTTTCAGACATGATTTCTCCTTCCGTCGAAGATGTCGTTCAACAAATCAAGGCTCTCACGACGCTCGTTTCGTTGAACCTTTTGGAGAAGAGCGGACTCGACATACGTAAAACAATCATTGGTCTGCTCCGCCAATCGCTCGACCCGCGCCCGCACGTCTTCCTCTGGCAATTTATAAATCTGGCCCGGGCTGCCGTGTCCGTGGGCGATCTCTCGAAAACTCAACGTGCTTTCCATGGGATGCCGTTCGTTCCAGAAATCGTTCAAACTGTAGACGAAAAGTTCCGGTGTGATGTCTGGCTTCTCCTCACGCCGAAAAGCATAGACTGATTCGGCTCGTCCGCCATTTCCGTCCCCAAGGCGTTCGCCCACCCGAACGATAAGTTCCAACTCGGTGAGCGGAGAATCGAGGTTGTCTTCCTGAATTTCACCTTTGCGACCACGGGTGCGGACGTATGTATGAAGAAAAGTGTCCCAGTGCTGATCGATGGTCACAGCGGAAAGGCCGTCGTCAAGCCGGGCAGCCTCTTTGTGCAGCGTCTTGATGATGACACTGGGCACCAACTCCGGTTCCTGCCAGCGATTTAGCAGGAAGTCCCATGCCAAAAGGGGCGTTTTCGTGTCGGTGGATAGGTTCCAGTGGATGAGCCAGAGCGTGCGGAGATCTTCCAAAAACGGGTCGTGTCCCCCTTCGCCAAGCAGTGCCCGGCCAAATCCGCTCAACGAGTGCCCCATTCCTCTGGACGGGGTATCCATCACGCCCGCAACTTGCGCCCAAAAGCGGATCGAGCGAACCATATTCTTGCCGACCCCCAGGTCCACCATCGCCTTTTCGTCGTCGGAAAAGAGCTTGGAATTGTCCTTCAAGCCGCGCACAGCTTTGGGCAGCCAGGTGTAGCGGCACGCGAACGATTCGTGCCCAGAGATTCGATAGGTTGGTTCCGCAACTGTGTTCACATGATGACAACATTGGAACGTGGCCGCTGACATCGCTCTTGTCGAGTGTGGAATCGAGGCACAAAAGACGATCCGGTGCATCTCGAAGTTGTTGGTGGCTCCATCGGGCGCAGCGGTCGTCAGTGACGACCGCCCACATGACGACCGCCCACCGCACAGGCAACCACAGGTCGGCCACCCGTTCCATGCTTGTGGGCGGCCGTCACCGACGGCCGCGTTCACTAGCCCCATGCTTGTGGGCGGCCGTCACCGACGGCCGCGTTCACTAGCCCCATGTTTTCCGCCCCTGGTTCATTCCACCAACAACTTCGGAATGCGCCCAAGACGATCAAGCTTCATAGAATTCTTGTCTGATAGATGATGACGATGTTTGATGACTGACTTGAGAACGATCATTGATTTTCCCGATGATCA
The DNA here is from genome assembly GCA_945865375.1 of Akkermansia muciniphila. GTDB lineage: Bacteria > Verrucomicrobiota > Verrucomicrobiia > Limisphaerales > F1-80-MAGS106 > F1-80-MAGS106. The sequence goes on from CAMBEJ010000004.1 coordinate 19,036, forward strand.
ATTGAAAGCACTAGGGGAGATTTGCGCCGAAAAGAAAGTTTCGCGGGCGGCGGTCATTCGCCAGGCCGTGGCCGGATACATTCAACAATCAAAATCCGGCAAGGGCGAGCACGCCTTTGGCCTCTTGAAAACGAAAAAGATCAACGCCTTGAAATATGAGGAGAAACTCCGCGCGGATTGGGATAACCGATGAAAGCCGTCTTTGACACTAACATCCTGGTTGATTATTTAAACGGCGTTCCCGCCGCAAAGCGCGAGTTGGAACAATACGAAGAGGTCAGCATCAGCGTTGTGACCTGGATGGAAGTGTTGGCTGGCGTGGAAGGCATCGAAGAGGAAACTGTCACCAGAAGTTTCCTTTCCCGTTTCAAAATCCAGCCAATTGACGTGCCGCTCGCCGAGTGGGCGGTAAAATTCCGCCGTCATCACAGAATGAAACTGCCGGATGCGATCACCTGGGCCACGGCCATGGGAAATGGGCAGAATTCTTGTCACGCGCAACACGCGAGATTTTTCCGAGAAAGAGCCCGGCATTCGTGTCCCCTACAAACTCTGACGCGCAAACCGGGCTCATCGCCCCCGTCGATCAGTTGCATCCCCTGTTTTGTGGAAGCCGTCGAGGCCCTAGCGATCAAACTTGCCCTAGCTCTCAAACCTCTGAACTCAGCAAAACGACCCTGTTTGGCCTGATGCTCGAGCAACTCTAATTCCCTGCTCCTAATCGTAATCCTAATCCTAGCCAAACAGATTTGAAATTTGAACCACAGAGACACGGAGACACAGAGGGGGAAGAGTTCCAAGGGACAGACAATGTATTTCTTCCCTGTTTCCGGTGGAATTGAGCATGGTCGCGGAGAAGTTTGGAAGAACTGCTCGCCCTCACCCCACCCCCTTCCCAAGGAGAGGGAGTTCAGTCGCTCCGGGACCTGTCCTGCCCAAACCCTCGCAGCCATTCAAACCACTTGATTGTGTTGGCTGTGAGTTCGGTTCTCTATGTCCTCTCAAACTCTGTGCTAAATCCCAACCCGGGTTTTCAGGGCAGAGTTCTGGAGGACACAGAGCAGGAATGGAATGCTACCGGCACCGGCTCGGCTGGCGCCGGTCTCCTAACCGTTTTTCGATTTGATTCAGCCGCCATCATAACCGATCATGAATCGCTATGAATACCCCCTCCGCTCCCAACCTCACACAACGTCCACCACGCAGCCCGCGTGTTCTCCTCGGCGGTTACGTCCTCCTGGCCCGTATCCTCGACAAAGGGCGCGCCGAACTCGCCGGCACGGCGGGCGAATACAAATACAACAACCCGATTGACCGGCACTGGTTTCGGTTCACCGGCGTCACCCCTGCGGCGTTAAAGACCGAGATCGCTGCCGCCAAGGGCGATGGCGACATCCTCGCGTGGGTGAAGGAGAACGCGGAGCAAAAACGCGAGCCCTGGGAAATCCAGCATTGGAGCACCTACCACAACGAACGCGGCCCGGACGGAGACGTGGAGACGCTGGAGTTTTTCATCAGCCGCATCAGTCCGTTGAGCAAGACCCGCGAAGATGTAAAAACTTGGTTCGATTACCTCGACCTCGACGACCACGTCACGTTTGGCGGCCGGGCGTGAACGGATGATTTACTTCACGACGAACCTTCTATCCATCTCAACATGCATGGCCGGTCGCTATCTTGAAACGCATTTCACGCCCGCCGTGATCGCCGCACAGCAGCACGACTTCGGTCGGGCGCAACAAATCCCGCCACAGACGAGCTGCGACCCGCTCCAATCCGGAAACTTAATTTGGTAATCCCTCTACCAGATCGCTCGGTTGGGCGGCTGGCTGGGCGGGAGAATTTTCGAGAACCACGACGCCTGACAATGGTTCTAACACTAGCCGTTTATCTTCGCGCACGCCGCCGATTTCATGGCAGGCATCGTCATTCATTACGCCTTGTTCAAAGGCCTCACGAAAACCGGTTCGCTCATCATTAACCGGTTCGCTCACCATTAAGTGGACGACCTATACATCGCCTAAAATCGCGCACATCGGCCGTTATGAAAAGGACGCAAGCGATCTGGTATTTCAATGATTGACCTATATGCACATGAAGGTATATTCCTGTTAAAGGTATGCAACGTCCTCAGCTCATCGAGGTTTACAACTGCCTCTGCGACGAAAAGCGCCTTCGTATAGTCCATCTGCTCGCGCAGTCGCCGCTCTGCGTGTGTCATCTGCAAGACATACTCGGGTTGACCCAGGTCGCGGCTTCCAAGCGCCTCGCGTATTTGCGCCAACGCGGGCTGGTGGAGTCGCGGCGGCATGAGCAGTGGATGATTTACTCGCTCCCGGCGAAACGCACGCGTGAACTGGACTGGCAGTTACGCTGTCTTCAGGACTGCCTTACCACACACCCGGTCTTCGGTGACGATTTACGCAAGCTGAAGGACCGCCAATCTGATTGCTGCTGGGTGGCTGGGGTAGCCGGTGCCGCGCTGACCGCATCCGTCCGCTCTTCGAAAAGCAAACTCACGTCCAGATGACCAACCCATCCATTCTTATCCTCTGCACCGGAAACTCATGCCGCAGCCATCTGGCGGAAGGTCTCCTGCGGTCCCTAGCGGGCGACATCCTCGATGTTCACAGCGCCGGTTCGAAGCCAGCGGGCTCTGTGCATCCCCTCGGCATCCAGGTGATGAAAGAAATCGGCATCGACATCTCGAGCCATCACTCGAAGCACATGAACGATTTTCTCAAGCAGGACATCGAGACGGTGGTGACCGTTTGTGGCAATGCCGACCAATCGTGCCCGATGTTCCCCGGCCAATTAAACCGGCACCACTGGGGCTTTGATGATCCGGCTCACGCCGTTGGCACGGATGCAGAGAAGCTCCTTGTTTTCCGCCGAGTGCGGGACGAAATCCGCCGCGTATTGAGCGCTTACGCTGATGGCCGTCGGGATCAATTGAAGGCTGGGAAATAACCTAACCCATCCGCGACCCTGAAAAGCTTCCAAATCTATGATGCCCGCAGCGGTTCGTGCGACCCAGTGCTGCGTCGCCGCGAGGGGGCCGAGCACCGTTACTTGTGCGAAGTCGTGGAGAAGCAATCCGCCCGCACCGCCCGCACCGCATGGCTGCCCTGGCAACCGGGGGAGCTCACCGGCCCCGATGCGCTAGCGCGGTTGGCGTCGTCTAAACTTGAACACGGAATCGCATGACCACTTCCTTTGACACTCCCAAACGGCTCGATTTTTTTGAGCGCAATCTTTGTCTCTGGGTTCTACTTTGCATGGCAGGTGGCATGAGCCTTGGCAAACTGCTTCCGGATCTCACCACGCGCCTCGCCCATTGGGAGTTCGGTCAGAATTCCCACGTCAATAGCATCATCGCAGTGTTGATCTGGATGATGATCTACCCGATGATGTTGAAGGTCGATTTCGGCGGTCTGCGGGGTGTGGCGAAGAAGCCCAGAGGCCTGCTCGTGACCCTGTTTGTCAACTGGCTTGTCAAGCCCTTCAGCATGGCGCTGCTCGGCTGGGTTTTCATGCAATGGCTCTTCTCTTCGACGCTCGGTTGGGTCGAGCCGGACACCGCCAAAAACTACACCGCGGGACTCATCATCCTCGCTGCAGCTCCCTGCACGGCGATGGTGTTTGTGTGGAGCTATCTCACCGATGGCGATGGCCCCTACACGCTCGCGCAGGTGGCCATCAACGATCTCATCATGGTCTTCGCCTTCGCACCGATTGTGGCCTTTCTTGTCGGCGTCAGCGGCGTGGCTGTGCCGAGCGGCGTGCTCGTCACATCCGTCGTCGTGTTCATCGTCATTCCGCTCGTGGCCGGCTGGATCAGTCGCACGGCTTTGATCAGAGGTCGAGGCTTGGACTGGTTCGAGCGGGCCTTCCTGCCGAAGTTCCGGCCCGTGACCATCGTGGCCCTGCTTGCCACGCTTGTGCTCATCTTCGCCTTCCAGGCCGAAAACATCATCCGCAACTGGACCGCTGTGCTGCTTCTTGCTGTGCCGATTCTCATCCAGGTCTATTTTAACTCCGGCCTCACCTACGGCCTCATGCGCCTGTTCAAAGTGCCGCACAATGTTGCCTCCCCCGGCGCGCTCATCGGGGCGAGCAACTTCTTTGAACTCGCCGTTGCCGTTGCCATCACGCTGTTTGGACCCACCAGTCCCGCCGCGCTCGCCACTGTTGTCGGTGTGCTCGTGGAAGTCCCCGTGATGCTTTCCGTCTGCCGCGCTTGCAATGCCTCGCGCGGTTGGTATCAGCGGTCGTTGTCCGCTTGAAGCAACAACTCACCAAAGCGCTCCCATAAACTACATGTCCGCTCATAATTAAAACGGATCGCTCACCGAAAGGCCGTCACTATTGGCTCAAAGCAATTCTTAACATCGGTTTGACCAGCGGAAAGTGGAATCTCCAGGGACAGACAATTAATTGGAGAAAGCACTTGAACGGGGAAGGGGGGTCTCGTTGAAGGGGTGGTGCGGCAAGGGAGGTTGAAGTTTGCGACGGAACGACCCGTTGGGCATTGGCCCCTTTGTGGCCTCGTTACCTCTGTGGCTTGTCTATTTTGCCCCAGATGGGAGAACCAGGGGCCAACCAGGGGGTCCAGCTGAGGGAAGTTGAGCTGCTCGGGCTTCTCGCTCAACGGTCTCGTTTTACGGCGTTCAGGATGCTTGTCATGCGTCCTGATTCATGGTGATATCGCTGCCGTTCATGAAAATAAAATCTAATCGTCACCCCAAGAGCGTTCCAGCAAAACCGTCGCCTTCAATCCGCCATTATTCCAGCATTGTCCTGGATGGGCCAGATCGAGCGCCCAGCCGTGCGATGCTCTATCCTGTAGGTTTCAAAGCGGAAGACTTTCTCAAGCCTATTGTCGGCATCGCCTCCACATGGAGCATGGTGACCCCGTGCAACATGCACATCGACAAGCTGGCCAGTGAGGCCGCCGCTGGGGCCGATGCGGCGGGTGGCAAAGCGATCATTTTTAATACCATCACGATCTCTGACGGCATTTCGATGGGAACCGAAGGCATGAAATATTCCTTGGTTTCGAGGGAGGTCATTGCCGATTCGGTCGAAACGGTCGCGGGATGTGAAGGCATGGATGGGCTGGTGGCGGTGGGCGGTTGTGACAAGAACATGCCAGGATGTTTGATCGCCATCGCACGCTTGAACCGGCCCGCGGTCTTCGTTTATGGCGGAACGATCCTTCCGGGTTGTCTGACGGGGACAGGCAGGAAGCTCGACATCGTCTCCGTGTTCGAAGCCGTCGGGGCGCACGCCAACAAACTGATCGATGACAAGGAACTGCTGGCTATCGAGTCCTGCGCCATACCAGGCCCCGGCTCTTGCGGCGGAATGTACACCGCCAATACCATGGCCTCCGCCATCGAAGCCCTCGGCATGAGTCTGCCTAACAGCTCCGCTCAGGCAGCGACGTCCGAAGCGAAACGGGATGATTGTCGGCGTGCGGGCGCCGCGGTCGTGGAGCTTTTGAAAGCTGGGATTCGGCCTCGTGATATCATGACCAAAAAGGCGTTCGAAAATTCGATCACGGTCGTCATCGCCCTCGGGGGCTCCACGAACGCCGTTCTCCATCTGCTGGCGATGGCCCATTCCGCAGGTGTGAAGCTGACGATCGATGATTTCACTCGCGTTGGGAAAAAGGTGCCCGTCATCGCGGACCTCAAGCCGAGTGGAAAACATTTGATGTCAGAACTGGTGGCCATCGGCGGGATTCGGCCTCTCATGAAAATCCTGCTGGATGCAGGGCTTTTGCATGGCGACTGCATGACGGTCACGGGCAAAACCATGGCGGAAAATCTCGCGAAAGTCCCTCCATACCCCGCCGGGCAAACCATCATCCTGCCGCTGGATAAGCCGATCAAAAAGGACAGTCACCTGGTGATTCTGAGAGGCAATCTCGCTCCAGAAGGCGGCGTCGCAAAAATCACGGGCAAAGAGGGCCTGGTATTTACCGGCAAAGCAAAAGTGTTTAACTCGGAAGAGCTGGCGATGCGCGCCATCCTCGACGGCAGCATCAAAAAGGGACATGTCGTGGTCATCCGCTATGAAGGTCCCAAAGGCGGCCCTGGCATGCGCGAGATGCTCGGCCCCACTGCAGCCATCATGGGCCGTGGCCTTGGCAAGGAAGTGGCTCTCATCACAGACGGTCGGTTCTCAGGGGGCACCCATGGGTTTGTGGTGGGCCACATCACTCCTGAAGCCTACAACGGCGGGCCTCTCGCCCTCGTCAAGAACGGGGACACGATCATCATCGACGCCCATAAACACGAGCTCAACCTCGGGATTTCCGCCCAGGAAATCAAAACGCGCCGCAAAGCCTGGAAGCCCATGAAACCGCGCTACACACGAGGGGTTCTGGCAAAGTACGCGAATCATGTGACGTCCGCCTCGCTCGGAGCGGTGACCGACTACAACCTTGATCTCAGCGTTCGATGAAAACCCGAGGAGTCTGCACATTGCCAAAACGGATCGCGGTCCTGGCTGGGTGCATCGTCTTATGGTCCCATTGTTGCATCCTGCCTGTTCTCGGCGAAAAACTGCACCCTGCGGAACAGGCCACGCTGCCTGATGGGGCCCGTTTCAAGCGGGAAATCGAAGCTTTCCTCTCGAGCGACGCCACCAACTCGCCCGCGAAAAAGGCGATCCTTTTGATCGGCAGCTCGAGCATTCGAATGTGGACAAATGTGGCGTCAGACTTTCCAAAACATCGCGTCATCAACCGAGGTTTCGGCGGTTCAGACATTTCGGACTCCATCGCCTACTCGGACCGGATCATCTTCCCCTACAAACCGAGACTGATCGTGTTCTACGCGGGTGGCAACGACATCAACGGTGGCAAGACTCCTGAGGTTGTCTTGGATGATTTCAAACGGTTTACGGCCAAGGTGCATCAGAGCTTGCCCCGAGCCAAGATCGCTTACATCTCCATTGCCGGCAATCCGTCCCGATGGGCTCAAGTGGACCGGGTTAGGAAGGCGAATTCATTGATAGCGCAATTCGCAAAGTCCGACAAACGGCTTGCCTACATCAATGTCTTCGACCCCATGCTCGGCGAGGACGGCCTTCCCAGACCCAACATCTTTCTCAAAGACCGGCTCCACATGAACGAGCAGGGTTATGCGATATGGAAACGGGTTGTAGCACCGTTCCTGGGATCCCCGGATCGCAAGTAATCTGTTCTGTTCAACCTTGATCCCGCAGTTCATTTAACCGCAAAGAGCGCAAAGAACACATAGAGAATGGGTTGCGAAACACGGTGATTCTTCAAATCATCACCGAGGAGGTAAGGATCATCCCTCTTTCAGAACTCCACAAGTTCTTGCCTCTGCGTTCTCTGCGTTCTGTGCGGTTAATTCAATGGCTCTTTCCAGGTTCAACTCTGACTCAGCCGCTTCTGGGGTGCTTCGAAGAAACGAGCGTGGGCTTCTTCGAGGATTTGCGGAATCCTCCCGGCAAACGGGCTGCTCGCGATCACCTGTTGCAAATCGTTCTGGGCGGCCTTGACAGACGCCGCATTCTCTCCCGGGAACCAGTGATCCGCTTGCCCCAGAAGGTTGTAGCGCATCTTTGCCCAACCGACCAGATCCAAGGATGTCGCATAGGTCCAGAGGCGCAGGATCTCCGTGACATTGACGCGCCCTGGCACATCGACGTAGTGAGGCAACCCCTCAAACCATCGCGCGCACCAATCGCTTCCCAATGTCCTTAGCATCTCCTGGCGCCATCCGTTTTCAATCGGGGCAATTGTTTCCGGGATTTGATCGTAATATTGCAGTGCCGCGACGTGCTCATCGAAGTCCGTCGGGCGGGCCGCGCCACAACTGAGCGTGTGAACCTGAGGTCTGCTGAGGCAGTAAAGGTCGTTGAACTGCATGGGAGTCAGCGGACGGCACAACGCCACCAGCTTGGCAGGTGGCTCATAGAGTTTTCCACCTTTGTCGTTCGGACTGATGATAAAAAGCCCCATATCCAGGCGATTCGCCGCCTCCACCGCTCTCCAGTTGAGGTCGTTCACAAAATACCAATGAATATTTATGTAATCGAAGCCCGCGCTCTCCACGGCTTCCAGGATGATGTCGGTTGTGGCGTGAGTGGAGAACCCGATGAAACGCGCTCTTCCTTCGCGTTGCAATTTGCGGGCAGCCTCGAGGCATCCGCCCTTGCGCAATGCCCAATCCAGGTGTTCGCGGTTGTTGATGCCGTGAAGAGATAACAGATCCACGTGATCCAGTTGCAAATACTCCATGGACTTCTCGAAGGTCGCCACAAATTCCTCGGAGCGCGCCATCGGTGCCACCTTGGTCTGGACGATGATCTTGTCACGAGCCACGCGAGGCAGCACCCAACCCAACTGCATCTCGGAAGAACCGTATCCGCGGGCGGTTTCGATGTGATTAATGCCCAGTTCGAGGGCGCGAAAAATCGTCGCCTCCAGATTGTCCTGTCCTTCCACGGGAACCTCCCCCGGGGACACATCCTGCCACTTGTGCTGGTAGCGCATCCCACCGCAGGAAATGACAGGCATCCGCAATTCTGTCCGGCCAAATCGGCGATATTTCATGGAGTCAGAGCATGACAATCTCCCTGGAGGAGCGCAACACTGGCGACACCACTCATTGCGGGATGGGCGCAACTCAGATTTTTCGTCCTCGCGTTTCCTACTCGTAATCGTAATCGTAATCGTAATCCAATGAACCGCCGATTCGACCACTACGAAAAGCTGGAGGTTTACCTTTTGACAATGCCCGTGGCCTCGTTTTGGAAAGCGCCGCTGCCCTGGATGCGCTCGTGGCCAAAGGCCGATGTCCTGGGCAGGAAGTTCTGACAGGACCGGACTGCCTGTGGAGCGTCGTTTCGATGCTGGTCGCCTAGATAAAGGTCAACTCTGATTATTGGTTGCACGAGGGAAACCCGGGATAGGATTACGATTACGATTACGATTACGATTACGAGAAGATCCTGAAAAATCTGAGATGCGCACTACCCACCTGAATAATTACGAAAAACATTGCACTCCATGCGGGCTGTGGTTTTTTGAGAGAAGCAAATGAAAGATATCGTTCCACCCCCCCCCATTGTTCATAACCAATTCGAAACCGTTAGGGAGCTATTCACCCGGCACGTGATGCCAACCTATGGCAGATTCGACATCGCCTTGAGCCATGGAGCGGGAAGTTACGTCTGGGATGTGTCGGGAAGGCGCTACCTGGATCTTGGGGGCGGCATCGCGGTCTGCGCCCTCGGACACGCCAATCAGGAAATCACCCAGGCGTTGATCTCGCAGTCGCAAAAACTCGTTCACGTCTCAAACCTCTACTACAGCGAACCCCAAGGGCGTCTCGCCCAACAGATCACACGTCATTTGTCCGGTGGAAAAGTGTTTTTCTGCAACAGCGGCGCGGAGGCCAACGAAGGGCTGTACAAGCTGGCCCGAAAATATGGCCACGAAGAAGGACGCTTCGAGATCATCACCGCCCACAACTCCTTCCACGGACGAACTCTGGCGGGCATTTCGGCCACAGGCCAGGAGAAGATCAAGAAAGGATTCGAACCCCTTGTTGCCGGGTTCCAGCACGTTCCGTTCAACGACATAGAAGCCCTGGAAAACGCGATTTCACCGGCGACCGTCGCGGTTCTTATCGAAGGCATCCAGGGCGAAGGAGGCATCACTCCCGCAACCGCTGGCTACCTGCTCGCTTTGCGGCATTTATGCGATCACAAGAAGCTCCTTCTCATGATGGATGGAGTTCAATGCGGGCACTTCCGCACCGGCCGGTTTCAAAGCTTCCAACGAATCCTCGAGGACGACCCGCTTGCTTCCGGGTTTCAGCCGGACGCAATTTCCATGGCAAAGTCGCTGGGGGGAGGTTTTCCGATGGGCGCTTTTTGGGTCCGAGGGCCTCACGCCGATTTGCTCGGCCCCGGATCGCACGCCACGACTTTTGGCGGCACGCCCTTGGGTTGTGCGGTAGCCTTGAAGGTGCTCGAGGTCATCGAGCGCGATCGACTCGACCAAAACGCACGCGTCCTTGGGGAATGGATCAAGTCGGAGCTGGAGTCGCTGGCCCGGCATCACCCTGGGGTCGTGAGATCAGCGCGAGGCATGGGGTTGATGCTGGGACTTGAATTGTGCGACAAGGAACAAGCTCCGGGTTTTGATCGGAACGAAAAATCTCCCGCATTGCAGTTCGTGAACAAACTGCACGAGAAGGGAGTTCTGACCATCCCCAGCGGCAATCAGATCGTGCGGCTGTTACCCCCACTGAATTTGTCGCGACATCAAGCTGAGGAAGGCATTGAAATCATCGCCCAGACAGCCCAAGAGTTCGACGTCTGAACCCAGGCATCGACGTGTAGAAAATCCCTCAGTAGCGAGGGACAGACGAATCCACGAACAACGACCAGGCTTCAATCCCGCCGTCCATATTCCGGACGTCTCGAAACCCCGACTCTCTCAAAAATGCGGCGGCATGCAGGCTCCGAACTCCGTGGTGGCAATACACCACGATCGTTCGCGTCTTCCAGCCTTCGATTTCCTGCAACCGCCCCGGAATTTCGCGCAACGGTATCAGCTTGGAATTGGGCAACGACGCCAATGTGTGTTCCTCGGGTTGCCGCACATCCAGCAAAAATGGAGGGTGCTCCGATGCTAGGCTGGCGGACACTTCTTTTGGGCTCATTCAGGCGCTCCAGAGGAAAATCAAGAATTCAGGCCCGCCAAGTAACGCTCTACATCGATCGCGGCGGCGCAGCCCAAACCGGCGGCCGTGACCGCCTGCCGATAAACGTGATCGGAGCAATCGCCTGCGACAAACACACCCGTCACATTGGTTTCCGTGCCGTGCTTCGGAATGATGTAGCCGTTCTCGTCCATATCGATGATCCCCTTGAAAAGTTTCGTGTTGGGAACATGCCCGATCGCGACAAACACACCGGCGCAGTCGAGGACAATCTCTTCATTCGATTTGAGATTCTTCACGCGCACCCCGGTCACCTTGTCCAGGTTCACATCCAGCACCTCCGTCACGAGCGAATCCCAGACCGGCTTGATCTTGGGATTTGCCAGGGTGCGCGAAGCCATGATACGGGAGGCGCGCAAGGAGTCGCGGCGGTGAATCAAGTAAACTTCGGAGGCAAACCTCGTCAGATACATGGCCTCCTCGCAAGCCGAATCCCCGCCTCCCACGACGACCAGGGGTTTGTTTCGGAACATCGGAAGCGCGCCATCGCAGGTCGCGCAGTAGGTGACACCCTTTTTCTCGAGCCGATCCTCGCTTTCCAACCCCAAATGTTTGTGCCCTGCTCCGCTGGCGATGATCAGTGATTTAGTTTCAATAAGATCCCCATCGACGTCCAATCGGAAGGGGCGTTGGTCTAAATTCACCGACTCGAGCGTGGCAAATTTGACGCGGGCACCGAACTTCTCAGCCTGCTTTTGCATCCGTGTCATCAGCTCGTAACCATCCACGCCTTCAGGAAACCCTGGAAAATTTTCAACGATGCTGGTGGTGGTGAGCAGTCCGCCAGGCATCAGGCCGGTCAGGACCAAGGGGCTAAGATTCGCGCGCGCAGTGTAAATCGCTGCGGTCAACCCCGCGCAACCCGTCCCGATAATCACGACATTTTCCATAAGGCGCAGAACCTATGTTCACCCCCAACGCTTTGCAAGAACGTTGGGGTCACACAACATCCTGGTTTCAAATTTGTCGGAGATGTGTTTTGTTGCGGCAGCCATTCATAACACAGCACGCGAACCAGAAAAGGAACACGGTGAAGACGACTCCACCCGCTCTCAATCACCCAAGGCGCTGTGCCCTCGCGCTGGCGGCGTTCCTGTGTCTTGCGCCCTGCGGCACAACCCTCGGCGCTCAGAACACCAACGCGGAACTCTCACTCGTTCAGGAAGTTCTCCACACCCTGCGGCAACCCCGCTCGAACCAGGCCGTGACAATCACGGCCCGGCTCGGTTCCCCAGTCAAATCTGTCGCTCTGGAATATCAGGTCATCGACCCGGGTAGTTACCTCTCGCTGGAGGATACGGAATACAAAACACGCTGGGTCTCCGTCTCGATGACAAATACAACCTCGAGCGCCGAGATTCGTTATGCGTCGGAAATACCGGGATCCATCCAGACACATCGCCGGTTGGTGCGGTATCGCTTCAAAACGACCGACGCCCAGGGGCGCAATGCCAGCACGCCGCCCCAGGACGACCCCGAGCCGAGATTAATTACGATTCGGACGTGAGATCGGTGGATTCGGAATGTGTTTCCCCAGCAAGGAGCGAAAAAGCATGTCATCCTTCTTCAGTCGCGGAAACAGGATGGACATGGGAAAGCCTCACGGACGGTCCTCCTGGATAGGGATAGTGGTTTCGGTAAACATTGATCTTCATCCGAATAAGTCCTCGCACATCAGCAACGGCTGTAGAAATGATTCGCACCCGGCTATCCACATCCTCGACCCAAGTTACAGGCAAGTCGAATATCCGGTATCCCAACTTCTCAGCCAAAACCATCAACTCTGTGTCGAAAAACCATCCGGTGTCTTCGATCCATGGGAGGAGAGCATCGGCGGCGCGCCGGGTGATGGCTTTGAAACCACATTGAGCATCCGAGAATCTAGTTCGGAAAAACGCGCGAATCAGTATGTTGTAACTGCGGGAAATAATTTGGCGCTTTAGGCTGCGTGTGGTTTGTGACGCTTTCATTAAGCGCGAACCTGTCCCAAGGTCGGCTTCACCGGAACGAAGAGATTCTATCATCGGAGGGAAAGCAGAAAGGTCCGTTGAGAGATCGACATCCATGTAGCTGAGGATGTCGGCTTTGCTTTGGGTCCAGACTTGCTTCAGAGCGCGGCCCCTCCCTTTGAGCGGCAAGTCCACGACCCGAACGGCGTGATCCGTTCTTTCGATTTCGAGCGCAATCGCTAATGTGCGATCGGTCGAAGCGTTATTGGCGATAACACTTTCAAAATCAAAGCGGCAATGCTCCAGCAGAAACCTCTTCAGGGAGCGCACACTCGAGGCGAGCTGGGCTTCCTCGTTGTAAACCGGGAAGGTGATATTGACCAGCATGCGATTCCTGTGTAACAGCGTCTCATCCGCTACCACCAGAAGGTAGGTTCCCGCTCGGTTCGCGGAATAGTGTCTAAGAAGCTTTTTCTTGCCGCATGCCCGTCGGCAAAGAAGGCGTTGCAACGCTCAGGCAGATTTTTGTAAAGATGCGCGGCGCCGTGTTCAACTGTTTTACCATTGATCAAGTAGCCTCCGCCCAATCCCGAATACTTATTCAAAGCGCGATTATTGGTATTGCTTCCCGCTGAAATAATTGGATCCGCCACTAGCACAGCCACGGTGGGCGCCACCAGGCTCGAGCTGAGTTCGGGCGCATTTTGAAACTCGTCGCGAATAATCGGCGCCAGAGTTGTGAGGGAATAGAATGTATTGGCTTTTCGCACCCGAGGGGCGCCGCGTGTAGCAATGCAATACCCGATCACGCGATAATTGGTGCTATAATTCCAAGCTCCATCAGAAAGAAGTTCTCCTCTAGTGGGGCAGCCAAGAATGCGTCGCGTGGCTCCATAAGATAGAAGTTTCTCGCAAATCTGGACAGGAACGTCCCAAGCTCGGTTGCCCTGGACAAGGTTCGTGTCGTCGCGGAAACTCAATGAAGGAAGCAACCCGTGGTAGTCATCGGCGTACATGGTCAAAGCCATGCCCACCTGACGAAGGTTGTTTAAACAAGTCACGCCCGCCACTTTTCGTTTGATTGTTCCTAAGCTACTCACACCTAGCGAGGCAAGACTCGCAATAATAGCGATCGTAACCAGCAACTCCAGCAGGGTGAATGCCCCCCGAGGTCGTCGGCTGCTAGTTCCTGGAAAAACACGCATAATGGCCTAAACAGTCATCAACGACGATTTGTCGCACATATTATTTACTTCTTGGGCACAATTGTTGTTGGCGACATCACTGGTTTGAGTTCGCCAAACCGCCAAAAGATAAAGCCCCGCCGTGAAGGCAAGAAGTAACGAATAATGAACGATAAAACCATCGCCTCGGCTAAGCCCTAGAAGACTCCACACTGTAGGCGCCAGTTTGCCATCAAGAAAAGCATTCAACAAGACTTCTCTAAAAGGATCACGCTCGCCATAGGACATCGGATGAGTCAATACGGCGAAGCCCGCCATCGCTATTCCTAGCGCACCAAGCGCGGCGACCACTTTACCGTGACGACGCGCTGCTTCGGCAACTGCGGGGATGAAGAAACTCAGAATCGGTGCCAGATAACGTGGACCGAAGGAAACTCCCGCGAGCCATTCGAACTCACGCCCAGACATTACTACCACTTGCACAAGGATACATCCATAACAAAACAAAGTGAGTTTGGGACGAGCTCTGAACAAGAAACCAAAACCCACCAAAGCCGTCAGCAAAACCGGAGACCAGAAAAAGAGCCCGCGCTCAGGGCTAAAGAGCAAAATCCAGGCGAGTTTCAAAGAAGGCAATCGAATGCCGTACAAACCTTCCTGCATCCCCGGGAAACTGGCTTGATAACTGTAGGGAAGTTGCAAAGAATGTCCTATGGTTTTCCAGCTGTAGAACGCAATCGAGGCAAGCGGCACGGCGGCACCGATCGAGATACATTTAAATGCTTTCAACTTGAGCTTCCAAACGCCCCAGCAACTTAGAGCCACGACAGTGAGCCCACTCGTGTATTCACTTGCCAGAGCGGTTCCCAGGCAAAAGCCGGCAATCACCAAATCCTTTTTGTCAGGCCCATCTTCGCCTCCGAAAACTCGAAGGCAACAGGCAGCGACGACCAAGCAGGCAACGACAAGTCCATGGGAAAACAGCACGGTTGAATAGATAAGCGGCATGCCTCCAAGGAGAACACTCCCTGTGGTTAACCAAGCAATCGCCTGGCCGTAGATTTTTTCCAGAGTTTTCACGGCAATCCATGTCGCAATGCCGAGGGATGGAGCAAGAAGGGTCGCGGCACAAATCCAACTAAGAATGAACCAGGCGTTCTTTGATTCCAAATCGTGACCGAGGGCTTTCAATATCCTCGCTCCACTCCAATAAAACGGCAGCATTAAAAAGGATACTCCGGGTGCTTTGTCGCTATAGTAGTGGCCATTCGCGAACGCCTTGTCAGGAGTGTTCTCATGATAGTCATCAATATGCCACATACTTTTGACCGCAAGCGAATGCAGGAAATTCTGTCGGGAGATCGCCGTAGGCTTTTCGAAGAACGATTGATGAAGGCATGCCGTCCATAAGGCGACGCAGATTCCACAAAACGCGGCGAACCTGGAATCTAGAAATGGAATGACTTTGATGATGGAGATGCCTAAGAGTTGCGATATTTTCTCAGGAAAATACAAAACAAGCTTGCCCCCAATCCCACTCCCCCGACCAAAAGAGGCCAGTAACGAGGAATCCATTGGAATTTTCTCCGTAACTCCGCACTGGAATAAAGGAGGTTTCCGCTGAGAGTTGCCAATGAGATGGGTTCATGATTGGACTTGGAGCTAATTATTTTTCCAGAAAACAGGTCCAGAACTTTGGCAAATTTCCATTCTTTAGGTCCAGAGAGGCTTGCGGGAATAAGTCCCTCGCCAAAAATTCTTCGTGAAAGTACGGATGGATGAATCGGGCGGGGATTCGAAATATGCCAGGTTGCCACTTCTACGAGCTGATTTGGATTCCCCAAAGCGATGTGAAGCGATATATCAGTCGGCACCCGTGCTTGAGCAATCAGAGTCTTAAAGTTCTTCAAAATCCACACTGCCTTTTCCGGAAACCGCCCAGATTTTAGATGAACTTTTACCTCGTCACCATCAGGCCAGCTGTTCCAAACGCGAATATGTTCCGGAAGAACGACCCGGTTATCAATCTCGAGAGTTAGTTCTTCGGTATGTCGCATTTGCTGCAGTTGGGCCAAAGCTCCAGGAACAAACAAAGCACAATTGGGAGCAAGGGGCCAACCGAACTGTGACTCGAACATACCGGGACTCTCCGAGCGTCGGCAGACTGTGAGGAGCTTGTGTTGCCCTCGTCCTTCCATGTCGTGTATGGCAAATCCAAATATTCCGTCAGTCGTAAGAAACGCGTAATCTTTCTGACCGACAATAATTGATCCAGCCTTCGCTGCTTCAGTCAGACCGAGGATTGGGACGGGGTGCTGATGAAAAGCCACCTCAAATTGCAACGCAGTATCATCGGCGGCAACGATCTCCCTCTTCTGTCCGGCGACCGAAGCAGCGACCATCAGAACGGTCGAGACCAAAACTCGCGCAAAGATCTTAGCCATGCTTCGGCTTCCTCCTCAAAGCCAAAAAAGAGATGACTGGCACAACAACAACCAGCAAAAGCCCTGCCCATTGGAACCACTTCACGGGCGACGGGGCTTCCCCCGACTGCACTAGGGCTCCTTTCTGCTCCCCCTGAACTTTATGCATTAGGGCCAATTCATCATTCGAATACTTCTCTTTATTGGCATAGTACGTCAAAGAAGGCGAAACTCTTTCGTCAGTGATCAAAGCGCCGACCGGGGGATTCAAGTTCAATGAGGCGGGAAGCAAATCCTTTGCCTGCTCAAATCTAAAGGAATATTGACTCTCCGAGAGAGTTCTTCCGGATCGCCGAACAGTCAAAGTCATCGACTGTGGGAAAAACCACCCATGAAAATTAGTGATATTGCTGTAGTTGTATGTCGTGTCTCCGCTGTCATCCGAGTAGGTGAAACTTGTGAAGAGGTTTTGGGTTGAAGAAAATCTACCGTTGAGACCGATCTTCTTCTTCGGGTCCGAATAGGTGAACTCCCCTTTTTCAGAGAGATCCAATGGGACCCCTTCTACGAACCTAGTAAGATTCCACTGAAACGCCTCCGCCGCCGGATGATCCCAAGTCCCTCGGCGAAGGTTAACAAAGGCCGTCAAATGCACTTTCCCGGGAATAGCTGGTTCGACGCGGCCGTTTTTTCCAAGAACCCCAGTCCCGTAGCGCAAAATGCGATTTTCGCCGACAAAATAAAGAGTTTGCTGCTCCGGATGCTGCGCGGAGAAACCCATCGCCGAGGCAGATTCATCTGGAAAAATGTCCACGGTCATTGTTTCAAAGGAAGCTCGAAGTCCTTGATCAAATTTTCGCTGGATATGAATCCTAGCCGGGGCGACCACTTTCATTTTCGCGATCATATCTTCCAATACGAGAGGTTCTGTATTCCCAATCTCCGAACTCGCGAACCACAGAACCACCGAAAATGAACCTACAATTATTCTAGAATATGGCTGAGGAATGCTCACATGAACCTTTTAAAAGTGAGTTGGATAAGCCTAATAGTTTTTATTGAACAGAGGCGACGCCACTCGCGAGGCAGTGGCGTCGCCATGATAGTCCTGCTTAAGGATTGTAGTACGTACAAGAGGTTCCCCGTTGAAACGTAGGCTGGAGGTCAGCATAAAATATGATAGCTCCCGCAGTCGGACACGGATTGGGATTAACGCCGGCCGGCCCGTCCGTATACTCTTTGTGCCATTCGCTGGCGGAAACAACGCAGTAATAGCCAGCCGTGCTTCCACCCTCGGTAGCGCAATAATCCAGGCTTCTTGTCCGGGTGCAGTCCCCGCTGAATACACTTCCTGTCTACCCGGACCACGTACCTGGCGTCGGGTTACCACACGTCGCCGCATTCAGGACTTGAGTTACCATTGCGAGGCCTAACACCGCTGACCACCTGCTCTTTCTTAGTCTCATATCAACTTTCCTTTTCCCTTTAGTTGTTTTTGGTTTCTCCACAGCAAGATCCTCCTTTCGGGTTTACGCTTGCGAAAACAATTGGCACGCGCC
The DNA here is from genome assembly GCA_945865375.1 of Akkermansia muciniphila. Classification (GTDB taxonomy): domain Bacteria; phylum Verrucomicrobiota; class Verrucomicrobiia; order Limisphaerales; family F1-80-MAGS106; genus F1-80-MAGS106. Next base: position 36,926 of record CAMBEJ010000004.1, read on the forward strand.
AGCGAGGAAGCTGACGAAAATCTGTCAGTAGCTCAACAAATGCCGACTCCTTCAACTCCGATGGAGGCGTCGCGACTAATTCCACGGTTAGCCGCCATCTCTTCTCGTCAAGGGTTCGTAGATTGGCTTTAAACCACGAATGACTTTCTTTCGCCCCAAGAAGTTGAAGCTTTTGCTGAGAGACCCGTTTTAATTCGATGGAAGCAGTCTTCTTATCCCCTCTTTCAAGGACCCCCAAGTTCAGAAACTCTGGCTTGCTTTCGAAAGGAACTTCCAATTTCAACGTAATCGCGATCATCTCCTTGACTCCGTTACGGCGGTCCGTGACATGCACCTTCATGTTTGGGAAAAGGTTTTCCACGGCCTGATCGAGGTTAATGGAAAGGCTTATGCTATAGGTGGCGTCGGCTGCTTTGGAGGGCAATAGCTCGGCGGTTAAGGCATCCGTACTCGATTGCAGTTTCAGGTCCTCCTTGGACGGAATCGGATATTCCGTGGCAAAACGGAGCAATAAGTTGGTTTTATAGGGGGTTCGGTCAGTCAGCGAGAGAGTCACGAATAGACTGTGCGGAAATATTCTAAGGGGCTGGCTCACTCTACCGGTAATCTTAATTTTTTCCGCCCCACTGTCGGTGAAAATCGATACATAATGCTCCTGGAAACCGCTTTTCCCAGCAGTATCAAAAATAACCTTAAATGTTTGTTCCTGGTTTTCGACTAAAGTAATCGGCTTCAAATCGGCTACGGTGCAGCCACAATCTGGCGAAATCCCGGTAATGCGCACAGGCGTGCCGGAGTTATTCCTTAATTTAACTTCATTCGTAATGAGCTGACCCACGTAAAGGTTTTTTGGCAGGTCAATATCGCGTGGGAAAACCTCGATTTGCGCATGAAGCAAATACCCCGTCCAAAGGGAGACAAAAGAAACAAAAAAAGGCGGAATATTGATGTCCTAACCACTTCAGGTTTCTTTTACCGAAGGGCGATTCCATTTCCCATAGACATCCCCTGTCCCCTGAGATTTTTAAGATATCTGAGCTCTGTGGCAGAATCTGCGGGTCAAAATGGCGCTTTTCAGCAGCAGTCAGGCGAGCGATCTGTGGCTCGACCGACTTGGTCGCCAATCGGCAACTGACTTTCCAGTTTTTGTCCTTTTAACGGTTCTACCGAAATATGTCAACTGGATTTCCAAATCAGCAGCGATTCAATTCTCATTATGGCCAAATTCTCACTCTCAGGTTACTTTGCGGTCACACACCCATTTTCGTAATCCAGAAACCGCTCAATGGAGCGCGATTCCGTGGGACATCGATCTCACCTGGGGGGATCACATGTACGGGGGCGGCAACGAACCGTTCCAGTCCCCGGTCCTTTCGCGGCCAGCGTTCAGGTGGGATTATCACCCTATTATGATTTCCCGGCACGTGATGCTTGAGAAAGCGGGCCAAGGACTTTTCTACCAGGGCACCCGATCCGGAGACTTCAACCTAAAAAGAGCAGTTGAGGGTCTCGAATTCTCGCAACTCATTCCATTTGCAATTTGTTGTACAAATCCATGTTGCAACCAAGAAGGTGAACCACGGAGCAGTTGGATTCCATATCAGTTCAGGCACTTACAAAAAGGAATGACTCTCAACTGCTTTTTTTAGGTTCAACGGTATGGTTCGCCAGAACGATTATGTCAAACGCCGCGCCTCGTTTATCGACAGCTCTCTTCTATCCGATACGTTGATCCCGGCAACGCCATCGATAACCTACACTGGAGGCCAAGGGTATCCCGCCAACGCCCTTTCTTTTTCGTCCTCCGCGTTCTCAGGGGCCGGCAGGTTCGCCGCCGTGAAATGGCGGTTGGGCGAAATCGATCCGCCTCGGGGTTTGCAGGCCAAAGCCGCAGGGCCAGGGCACTATGAGATCAAGGCATTGTGGGAAACAGGGGAATTGTCCGAGTTCAAAGAATCCGTCGTTGTCCCGGCGGAATCCGTGAAGCCCGGGCACCTTTATCGAGTGCGGGTGAGCCTGAAGGATGATTCAGGAAAATGGAGCCATTGGTCGCCGCCGGTCCAGTTCATTGCCGCCCCGGCGAACAATTAGGCGGCAGCCTTCATGGCTTCGGCGGCTGCGGACACGGTTTTTTCGATGTCCTGCATGGTGTGCGCGGCGGAAATAAAACCGGCTTCGAACTGAGACGGCGCGAGATAGATACCCCGTTCCAACATTCCGTGGAAATAGCGAGCGAACCGCTGGCGATCGCTGCGCATCGCGTCACTGACATTCCAGACTGGAGTCTCGGTAAAGTAGCCGCAAAACATGGAGCCCGCGCGTTGAAACTGAACCGGTACGCCAGCTGATTTGGCGGCGTCGCGCATGCCCGCTTCCAAGGCAGCGCCCAACTCTTCGAGATGCTGGTAGACTTCCCCTGATGCCAATTCTTCCAAAGCGGCGATGCCTGCAGCCATAGCCAGAGGGTTGCCACTCAACGTTCCGGCCTGATAGACCGGGCCAATGGGCGCAAGGCAATCCATGATCTCAGCACGACCTCCAAAAGCGCCCACGGGCAACCCACCGCCAATGATCTTTCCGAAACAACTCAGATCAGGCGTGATATGATAAATCTGCTGAGCGCCGCCACGGGCGAGGCGAAACCCCGTCATCACTTCGTCAAAAATCAGCAACGCGCGATTCTCGGCGGTCATCCGCCGGAGAAAGTCCAGGTAACCCGGTTTTGGAAGATACAACCCTGCGTTGCCCGGAACAGGCTCCAGAATGATCCCTGCAATCTGATCGGGATTGGCCTCAAAAGCAGCCCGCACAGCCGCCTCGTCATTAAAGGGCAGAACGATCGTGTGTTGCGTGAAGGCGGCCGGGACTCCCGCGCTGTCAGGATAACCCAATGTCAAGGCGCCAGAGCCCGCCTTCACCAACAACGAGTCCGAATGCCCATGATAACATCCATCGAACTTGATGATCTTGTCGCGTCCGGTGAACCCCCGCGCAAGGCGGACCGCAGACATCGTCGCTTCGGTTCCGGAGTTGCAAAATCTGATTTTCTGAATGCTCGGCACGGATTCCAGAACCCACTTCGCGAGACGCATCTCCAGCGGATTCGGGGTTCCGAAACTGGTGCCTCTCCCCGCCGCTTCCTGGACGGCCCGGATGATCTTCGGAAACGCATGCCCCAAAATGGCTGGCCCCCAGGTGCCCACGTAATCGATGTAGACATTCCCGTCGACATCCTCCAACCGGGCGCCAAACGCGCGTGCGGTAAAAAAAGGTTGCCCCCCAACCGCCCGGAAAGCGCGCACAGGTGAATTCACACCGCCGGGAATGCAACGCAGGGCTTCGGCAAACAACAGCTCGGATTGTGTCCGTGACATCATAAAATCAATGCCCGTGCTGATGCTCCTGAATGTACTCCTGTTTCAAACCCAATTCCTCGGGGGCATGGAGCACGAGCATCTTCATACGAATGTCCGTTGGAATTTCACGGGCGGTCAATTTGGAAACCAGCACCATCAAGAAAATAGCCAGAGGCACAGCCCAAATCGCGGGCTGCTCGCCCAGGATTCTCAGCAGCGGATGGGCGATCCAGAAGCTGGCCAGAGGCACCCATCCAAGATCGCTAAAACTGGTCATCGAAATTGCGAGCACTGCAGTGACACCCCCGCCCAACATGCCCGATGCAGCCCCCTTCATGGTCATTCCGGGCCACCAAGCGCTCAGGAACAGGAAAGGAAAATAACTCGCGGCGGCAATCGCAAAGGCCTGTCCCACCATGAAGTTGATCTGAAACTGCTCCACCTGCATCCCGAGGAACACCGCCACAGCTCCCACGCCCACTGCCGCAAACCGAAACATGCGCATCCGCTCCGCAGCGGTGGCCTTCGGACGTAGCATGCGACCATAGACGTCGTGGGCCAATGCGCCGGTCATCGAGACCAACAGCCCACTGAAGGTGCTCATGAATGCCGCGAACGCACCCGCACATGTGATCCCACTCATCACCGACCCCAACCCAGGCATGCGCTCGTTGAGTAATCGAGGCAACTCCAGAACCACTTTGTCGGTGCCTTTGGATCCAACACCCTCATAAAGGTCGGGCATGAGGTTCCTCCCCATCACGCCGAAAACAGGAGGGAACACGTAAAACACACCGATCAAAATCATCACCCACATGGTCGTCCGCTTTGCCGCAACACCATCGGGATTAGTGTAGAACCGCACCAAGATATGCGGCAACCCGGCAGTGCCGCAAACCAGGGCAACAATCAACGAATAGGTATAGAGCAGTGAGTAAGGCCTCGGATCAACCACCTTGGCCGCCTTGGCCGCCTTGGTGGTCAGCGGGCCAAACGGGTTCATCCACGAAGCGTCCGGTGGTGCCTTGGCCGGAAGCGCACGCCGCAAGGTCTCCCCCGCAGGCTGCGGTAAATCCGATGGAGTCTCGGACCGCACGACAGCTTTGCTTGCTTGAATCTCCGCCGCCACCGCCGCGTTGCCGCCGAGCTGTTTGCCGTAGGAACCATAAACCGCCATCAAAACAAAAACCGGGGCGGCAATCGCAAACATTTTGATCCAATATTGAACCGCTTGGATCAGCGTAATCCCTTTCATGCCACCCAGAGCCACATTCAACGTGATCACTGCACCCACCAACACGACCCCTGCCCAATACGGCAGACCCGGAAAAATATAAGCTAGGGTCGTCCCGGCCCCTTTCATCTGCGGCATTGTATAAACAAATCCAATACACAAAACGAACACGACAGCAATTTTCCTGAATAGTGGAGAGTCGAAGCGGCCTTCGGCGAAGTCCGGGATCGTATAGGCCCCAAAGCGCCTCAAGGGGCCCGCGATAAAGAGCAACAAGAATAGATAACCGCAGGCGTAACACACGGGATACCAGAGCGCGTCGTATCCTGAGCTCATGACCATGCCCGCCACACCCATGAAGGAAGCCGCCGACAGATACTCGCCGGAAATCGCCGAAGCGTTCCAACCGACCGAGACGGAACGGCCTGCCACAAAAAAATCACCCGCCGTCTTGGATGCCCGAGCCGATCTAAAACCCATCCAGATGGTGGCGATCACCGTCACCGCGCTAAATCCAAAAATCCATGGGTCCGTGTTCATAACGGAGAACAATTCGTAGGAGGAACTACGGATGAGCACCGATGCACGCGGATGGGGTTTGAGGGGAGGAGGTCTCCTGGCTTATCTGTGTTCATCCGCGATTATCTAAGGTTGAGGTGTTTCAGGTTTCGGAAAAATGCGGATTACGGCTGTTTCGTTTCACGCGACTCACAAAGCGCCTTCTCGGCGGCAAGCCCATCGACGACCTCCTCCTGTTCCAGGGCGATGGATCGTCTGATGAACACCCAGGCAATGGCCCAGACGAAAGGAAAAAATAAAACCCCCAAAACGAGCCAGGACAGAGTAAACCCCCCGACGCGTCGCGCCATCAGCTCCGGCGCAAAGTAATTCAGCAGAGGCAAACCCAGAAGCACGAGCAGGAACGTCAGCGCGCAGGAAACTGACAACCTGAGCTGGCGGCGCATCAAGCGCTTCAAAAAAGCTTCGCTGTGGATGCCGCTCGTGATCGGCAGGGGGGTGTCTTTATTCAAAGTGGCCTTTGTGTTTATTTCGAGCCCTTCGCAATCCGTGCATCTCGAAAAATCCGCCAGGTGTCCACCCGGTTGTTGGAAGATTCATGCAAGGCTCGCACTTCAAACCCGCCGTCCTTCAACGAGATCACAGGCTTCGAGCTGAACGGGCCGCTTGCTGCGGGCACCCACCCCAGTTCCTGAAGAGAGTCGGTATACCGTCCCTCCGAACTCTGGAAATGACGCTCTCGATAGTAGATTTCATGAAGCACATCCTTCACTTCAAAAGCGGGATCGCCTTTGAAAACTCCCTGTCCTGGACGCTGCTTTGAAAACCGGACCATGCCCCAGCGCTCCGGCCGGTGCATATCGATGATGCCCTGGGGGGACCACACCCAATTCGCTTCCTTTTGGCCTGGTGGCTTCACATATTTGCCCTGAACCACCTGGATCAACCATTCCACGCGCGAAAAGGATACACGCCACAAGTCCATATCGGCAGGCGGACATGCCGCGTCCGTTTTTTGTTTGAGCGCAGCCCACGGAAAAGCAATTTCCAGCGACCACCCGCGATCCTCGTCCCTGGGATCGTTCAACGTTCCGTCCACAAACACCGCCGACTTCGTCCCGGTTAACTCAAACTCGTTCCGCGCAGGCCCACCGTCTTTATAGGCTTTCTCCAGGAGCAAATCCCAGGTGGTGTTCAGGGCGTTCAACTCGAACTCGTAATAGTTGTGGTTGTCACCGTCAGGCTCGATGAAGACTTCAAAATCGTTGTCCCGAAAGATAACCGAGTCATGCTCGGTCAACGTCCCCCACACGTGCGGTTCCTGAAGCTCGGCGCCGATATAGAGATAATCCTTGTCCCAAACGATCTTGGCGCGCGTGCGGAAATGAGGCCGCAGTTTCGCGTCGCCCTCAATGTCGGTGAAATCCTCGGTCCAGGGCGCGGATGCCCAGCCCGAATCGTCCAGTTTACCGTCGATCCGCAGCGGCTCCTTGATCTGTCCAGCGACGTAGCCTTTTGGCTTCATCGCCTTCAAACGCATCCAGTCTTCGAGCTGGGACGCACCAAAGGCTGGGCACGCACCCAAAAACCCGCCGAACATCAACGCTGCGATCGATCGCGCCAACCAACGTTTCCAGAGCCGTTTCATCATGAGATACAGCCTGGAACTCTGGCGGTGGTCCGATGAAAACACAACCGTACACTTCGAGACGCGCGATTATTCCCGGAAACAGCCCCAAGCTCCAGCCCCAATCGCCCTTTCTTGTGAGGGTTGCCCTTATTCCCCATCGGCTTGGAGCCGCTTTTTCTTGTCACAACGCCCCCAAACTGCCACAGTCGGTCAGGCTGTGAAAAAGTAAATTCCTATCCGTTTCACCGGGCCACCGTCGGCGGGGCATGAACTCTTCCCCTTCTTCGAATGTGACGGCTAGGCCGTTGACTTTGCTGTCCGTCGTCATTCCGACCCGGAACGAAGCTGGCTGCAATCGCTTCTACGGTCGAGCACTTGCATCTGGAGTCAGAGACCACCGGCAAAGCCGGGGGCTACCACGATTTAAGTCACCAAGGAGGTGGAATGTGGGCAGGTCTCAGGGCGTGGGCTCTGAGATCCTGCCCCGTGGGCCTGTTGCGATGATCAATCTGACTCATGAACAGATCCCGTTGTGCGAGCCCCAATGAGGGTTTTGTAGCTGAGATTGTTTTTGCGGTGCAAGATGGCCTTCTTGAGTGCCTGCTCGCAGAGATTATGCCGCCTCCAAACTTATGCCGCACGGACAAGCTGGAGGCGGATATTTCGGTCATTCCGAAGCTCATTGAGGATCAACGCGCGGCATAAACGCGCGGCATAATTAGAGCCTGTCCCAAAAAACCCTGAATTTGGGACAGGCTCTATTTAGCGATCAAGACCTCAACTTCTGATCCGCCAACAGAACCGTCCTGGCTCCCCCGAGTCCACGGCGGTTCTGCCTTCCTTCCACGAAAGACCATGACTCTCAAACACCCGTTGCCACGGACTAATTTGGCTCCGTCCCTACGGCAACACCAATGCTCGCCACACGATTGCGAAAGCGTGGCGACCTATTGGGGGCGCTGCGCGGGGCCTTCTGATAGACTTTTTCGGTTTCAATTTTCAAACTTTTTTTGCCGCATTCCCCCTATCGACAACACCACGGTTCACAACGCGTTGCGCCACGTCGCATTGCCACTTTGGCTGCACCGGAACCCCCCGGGGTCAATCCCCATCCGAGGTCACAAATGAGACCATGTCCACAACTGAGCGAGGCACGCTGCAGCGTGTGCCTGACCGGTTTCAATTAACCGGCGCATAACACCGATCGCTGCCGAGGCCTTGGGTTATTGTGCTGGCGTTTGTTGAGCAGACTTTCGTGCTATGGCAACGAGGCTCAGGCCAAGGGGCAATCTGAATCCTTTGCTAACCAACACGCCTTCCACATTCAAAATGCAGCGTATGAGACGATCCAACACTTTCGAAGACCGTCGAAGCTCGGTGAAAGTTGGGGAAAATCCCAATATTGGCTTAACGGCTCGGAGCGCCAACGCTGGAAGAAACAAGGTCGCATTCGTAAAACTGATGAAGTCTACGCTAATACCCGCCCGCTTTCCTCAGACTCCTAAGTAATCCTGAACGAGTGTATCGCCGGAAATGCATATTGACGACGTCATGGTGACTCCACAAAAATGGAAATGCGGGAACGCAGGCGATGAGAGTGCCATTGAGCTTCATCACTCGCGCAAGTTCCAGCAACGCGTTCTGATCGTCTCGGATGTGTTCAAGGACGTCGGATGCGATGACCAGGTCAAATGAGTTATCTGAAAAACCTAGGGACCCAACATCCATCACTTCCGCGTGAAACAAACCGAGCGAGCATGCTTGATGAATAGAGTCTTCATCAATATCGATTCCGCTGAGGTTTTCAAAACCGGAAGAGTGCAATTCCTGTAGGAATATACCGCTCGAACAGCCGACATCAAGAAGACATTTTCCTCTAAAATCCCCCAACCTCGCGATTAGCCTGTGCAACAAACGTCGCCTGGAGACAAACCAAAAATGGTCACGTTCCATATCTCTAAATAGTTCTCGATAAGGCGGATCCATAACCGAATAATCGTCAGATAGAGCCTGTCGCAGGATTGGTTTGCCAAACTTCAAGGTCAAGGATCATTACGCACGGAAGTTGCTCGACTCTCTGAAACGCATGCCGTCATATTGACGTTGCTTGCCGGCGCCTGAAGCACCCGTGCTTTGAGCAGCAGCAACGGTGCTAAAAACAACATCCAGAAGTTGGACACTGCGCCATAAAGAAAAGTCTTTAAGAACTGGAGAGTTTCCGTGTGCATCGACGGTAGCACATTCGTAAGATCCCGGATCAACCAAGCACCGCCGAGGGCGTATCCGAAAGCAAAGCCGCGCCTCCAAACTTCTCCACGCACTTCAAAGGAAGCCCAATGTCCTGCCAAGAGGATCCCACACGCAGTGCCGAAAAGCTCGCCGACGGATTGGATCAATCCGCTCAGACTTCGAGCTCCTACAGAATACGTTGACCAATTAAAAGAATCCACAACGTTCCTTGTTGCCCCTTGCACCCCAAATCCGACAAACAGCAAGGCGACCGTCGCCCACATAACGATAAGCATTCGGTGCCAGAAGCTCAGTGACCTGAGCCACGAGCACAGCGTTTGCTCCGTCCATTCAAAGCACCAGATCAGTCCTGTCCCAATAATCCACGCTGCTACGACATCGCTAATAAAATGAACTCCGAGATACACGCGAGAAATCGACACCAGCAGGACAATGATGATCGCAACCATTAGGATCGAATACTTGCCGACTGTTCTGGCCACATACGGCCACACAACTACGGCCCACAGAACATGTCCTGAAGGCATACCGTATCCCCCGGAATCTGAGAGTGCCTTGACGCGGTCATCCATCCAAAATGGACGAGGCATGTGGCATGCCAGCTTCAAGATGTGCAGCAACCAGCCGGTCAATGAGAAGAGCAGGAAGAGACGTTGCCCTGCCGTCCTAGAGAGGCAAAAGTAAACGAACGGCAGAACGTAAGGAAATACTTCGAAACCCAAATAGCTGACCATGATCATCAAGTCCCGGATCGTGCCGTCTCCTTGAATGGCTACAATCCAGCTCAACTCCACTCTATGAATAGAAGACATAGACTGTCGGTTGCTAGGAATGTGTGCGTTTGGAATCCACAAAGACGCTTTCCAAGGATCTTTTCATCACGCTCCACTTCCAAATCTTTCGAACTGCTTTGCTCTCACCTCCCAAAATCATTCTCAAGTCGGATCCCCTCTAAAACAGGTCAATGTATAATGTCGCGGCGTAATGCAAGCACTTTCTCTGTGAACCGTTGCCATCTTGCTCGCACGGTCCTCGGGAACGTCGACGAATCTGCATTCAAGGTTTTCCGATTCTCACTTTTGATGGCTGCCGTCAGATGTCTTAAACAACATTTACTTCTGTGGCACCCACTCCGGAGGCGGAGCAGGAATGGCTTTTTGCAAACGCCGCAAATCCGCCAGGTCTGCCTGATTTTGCGCGCGCTTCCAGTAGCTTTGCTTCTGCTTGAAACTCTTACCCCAACGCCATCGCCAAAGTTCCGTATGGCCATCCGCAAAGGAGAATGTTCCCGCTTTGCCGTGCCGGTCCGTCGGCATGTTTACCCAGCGATCGTCCGGGTCCGGCCATGTCAAAAAATGCGCGTCGTCAATGCTGTCTTCATCCTCGTCCACAAACACAAAGAGTTGCGACGGATTCTCCGTCTGCGAGAAGCGTTGAAACACCGTTTGAGCTTCATTGGTCCGCCCCCCCCAAGTCCCACTCATAGAGTAGCTGCGGGTGCGCAATCGTGACAACCACTGGCCGTTCAATAAATGCACCTTGGATCTATCCGCTGGACAGTGGTAAGTGTTTAGTGAGCGGTTGTAGTCGTACTTGAACAAGAGTCCCTGTTCAATGCCCGTCGTCTCCGGATCATGCGGAGCGCTGCTCCAGCCAATCCAGGAATCAGGCGTGCTTCTCCAGGCACCGGCCCCGTTGGTGGCTAGATTTGGAGGCACGCAATCATTGTTGTCGTTCACATACATCATCCAGCACGCTTGCAATTGTTTGAGATTATTCAGGCACACGGAGGAGACGACTTTTCTCTTGGCGCTGAACAAGGCCGGAAGAAGCAGTGAAGCCAGAATAGCGATAATCGAGATCACGACTAACAATTCGATCAAGGTAAAGCCCATTCTCGGATGCGCGTCATCCAAAATCATTCTCGCGTCCCGCGTTCGCGCGAAGCGGGGTGCCTCAAGTCGAGTTGCACTGTTCATTGGAATTACCTGTTGGCAATTGTTTAGCTGCTTTTTGAGCAGACGTCGCTCGACCATACCGTCCCCCAACACAATTCTTGCGCATCCGAATCAGTCCTTTGATGTCGTCCCAAGCCGTGCGAATGATCCTCACTCGGCTGTCCGAATCATCCACCCAACGGACGGGCAGATCGAAAATGCGATAGCCCAATTTCTCTGCCAACACTAATAGTTCTGTGTCAAAGAACCAACCATTGTCTTCGACCAACGGCAACAACGCTTGCGCGGCTGGACGCGTGATCGCCTTAAATCCGCATTGTGCATCGGAAAAGCGGGTGTGGAACATTACCTTGACAAGCACATTGTAACAACGGGAAATAAACTCCCTTTTCCATCCGCGTTTGATCAATTCCGGCTTGAGCAATCTCGAACCGGTCGCTAAATCAAACCCGCCACTCATCAGCCCTTCGATCAAAGGCGGAAAGGCGGAGAGATCTGTTGAAAGATCGACATCCATGTAGCTCAATAGGTCCGCCCTGCTCGCCAGCCACGCCGATTTCAAGGCTCGTCCGCGACCTTTCTCGTTTAGGTGGACCACACGGATTGTTCTCCGTTCGTACCCTAATTGTCTCGCAAACTCCAAAGTGCGATCGGTCGAACCATTATCAGCAATCACGATTTCGTAATCGATTCGGAAGTGGCGCGAAAGAAACTCGTCCAATATCTTCACACTGGCCCCAAGCTGAGCTTCTTCATTGAACGCCGGGATGACGACAGCAAGTTTCATGCGCTATCACAAGGTCATCATTCGCGAGCCGATACGTCTCGGAAAGGATAGCGAGGCAGACCGTGGCTTAAAGCAATTCAGTCCCAAATGAAATACGCCGCGCTCCCATGATGTGGGCAGCAAGGCCGCAGACGCGGCGAGCGTGAAACAAGCCTGAACTGGCGTCAAGACTTCGAATCCACAGTCACCGATTGCGGGCAAGCGAGTTTGGGGCGCAAGTCGCGCAGCCTCCCAGACCAGGACTGTTGTCGTGCTTCCCTGCCAAACTCGATAGCGCACTAAAGGTTCAAGCAAATTCCGCTGTTCCCAATCGGAGAAAGTCTGGCCCGCGACACTCTTGATCACTTGGTCCATGAAACGCTTCCAGTTCCAGTTCGCCAGCACGAGGCAGACTCGCGACTTAGTCTTCATGCTCTTTTCTCCTGCTTACCGTCTGTCTTCGAGCCTTGGACCAGATCACGCACCACCAAAACCAGCGCAACCACGATGGCCAGTGGCAGCAGTGTCCTTGGAATTACCTCTTTGCTGAACAAATACGGTAAATACGTGAACGCAGAAGCAGTCTGAACCAGAGCTGTCACACGCCAGCCTCCCGCAACGTAGAACGCATAGATCACCGACAGAACATCTGCCGCAAAGAAATAGCGTTCGTGCATGCCGGGCAGGAGAAACGGCGGAAATAAAACCGACAATAATGCCAGCGACACGAGCCAGCGGTTCTGATCGGATTGTTTGGCACGATTCTCGTTCATCCACAGAACGAAAACCGCAGTGGCTCCGAGCGTGAGCACGACACCGGGCCACCAGAATATCTCCGGATACTGTTCAAAGACCCATTGATACCAGTTCGTCGCACCAAGAGTCAGTCCGGGAGTATTCTCTACTCGACCCCAGTAAGCCAACACGTCCAGCACGGGCCGCCCAGCCAGCATGGCTGGTATTCCACATGCCGCATACACCGCTCCTGGAATCCAAATCCATTTCCAAGGCAGCCGTCCGCTCACGAATAGTCCCGCGAGCAACGGGCACCAGAAGATGGCCTGAGGTTTCAGTGAACAGGAAAGGCCAAAAGCGATCAATGCCGCCCTCGGCCTGTTCTCCAGTAGGTAAGACAAAGACGCGACAAAACCACCAACGTAAATGACGTCACACTGGGCCCAAAGGGCGCCATTCATGACCACTGTGGGAAGGAACAGGAATATCGTAATTGCGACCCACGCTCTTTGGTTCTTGGGGAATTCTCGCTGTAACAAACGCCAAACATACGCCGCCACGACATAGTCGGACCCGATGGAAATCAATTTAATCGCGTACAGTTTCGGCAACGGCAGCAATGTGCTAAGGGACACAAAATACATGTAAAGCGGTGGGTAATTGGCGAATTGTTCGGTCAATTTGCCAAGCCCGCGCCATCGCCCATGCTCGATAAACCAATCATACCAGTGGCTCAGGTAAAGTCGAAAATCTCCGCTTTCGAAGTTAAAAATTGAAATTCGCAGCAAAAGGGAGACGGCGACGGTGACATAGAGCCACAGGAACAGAGGCTCCCGCCACGGTTGTCGTGGTGTCACTTGTAAACCGGGATGATCATTTTGTCCGGTGCTGCCTCGAGTTACCAGCGCCGTGCTTTGCGCGATCCAGATGTCTGGCTCTGAAAGGACCGGCCCCGGTATTCGTTTCCTGCTTTGAGATGGCATGTCCACGACAAATGCATCCCTACTCACCAAGTCGAAGAACAGGTCCAGTCTTTCATTCACTTTCAGTGCAGTGTTTACTTTGCCTTCCTCAAGGCAGGCGCCGCCACAGCCACCACATGCCGCTGACCACAATTGCATAATAGAGCGCCACTGAGGCATAAGGCGGAAGCCCGAGAATCATCCCCACATTCGGCGAAAGCTCACCGTGTAAGAACAGCGGCAAATGTAGCTGGAGCAGTGGATTGTAAAGGTATCCACCTGGACAAGCGTCCGTGAGAGTAGCAAAAGTAACGATACCAATTGAATACATCCCCAAAACGAGTCCAAGTCTCGGCCATCGTTCGACACCCAATGCACAGAGTATCGCTAAAAGAGGTAAAATTGGCGCGAAGTAACGGGCACTGAGAGTAGGACCAGCTTCCCAATCCCACACTCTTCCCGAAATTACAAGACAATGTAATAAAGGTATGTAGTAGAATAACCATTGCGATCCTGGGCACGTGCTGGGAAGTCGAAGCATGCCGGGGATGGCCAACAGCAAGAACGGCGTCCAAAACACTAGCCCGCGAGTCGGACTGAATAGCAGTCGCCAGAGATTCTCGAAATCCGGCATTTTGATGGCGTACAGACCCTCATTCATCGCAAGAAAAGTGGCTTGATAGCTATAAGGAATAGCAAAAGGAGTTCTGATTGTTAACCAACTGTAAATTGGAATTAGTAAAAGTGGTGGCAACATACCCATGACAAATGGTTGCACTCCCCCCTGTCGACGCACACAAACATAGCCAACAAATCCCATTACCACCAGTCCACTGCTGAATTCGCTTGCGAGCGCCAATCCTGCACAAACTCCCGCCAACACCATGCGCTTTGAATTCCCAGTCCGCGTATTGGAACGCTGCAGGCCGAACAAGTTCATCGCCCACATAGCGATTGATAACAACCCTATGACCCCGGCATGACTAAACAAGGATGTTGAGTAAGGGAGAGGCAATGATCCTAGAAACAGTGCGAGCACTGTTGCAAGTGCCGCTCGACGCGCCACAAACTGCGAAAGCCAACTGAACAACAAAGCTCCTCCGACGGCCGCCGGCAAGGCTTGAGAGAACACACAAGCCATCCAACTCGTTGCAAGCCACGAAGCCTGTGAGTTCGCCTCCACCCCAATCGCCCTTAATACAATCGAAGTGGCTGCAAAAGCCGGCAACGCCAATGCGACCGCACCCGGTGCCTTATCACTGTAATAATGTCCCCCTGAGACCGCTTTATCAGTGGTATTCGTGTGGTACGAATCTATACTCCACGAATGTTTATCCACTAACGCGTGAAGTAAATCAAGACGCGACACGGGCGTAGCTGCGTCAAATCGCTTCTGATGAATCGTGCTAAAAGAAAACAATAACAACAGTGCTAGAATGGCGCATGGGCACAACTCGCGAGACCTAACGCCCTGTGAATCAGTTCCATCACTCACGAAGTTTACGTTCAAGCGACAAACTCAACTCGATTGTTTTACCATCAGCAGTTACACGGTTTCGCGGATGCAATTGGATCACCGCACGGTGTCGTACATGTGCACGTGCCCGTTGGAGAGCCATGAGTCTCATCATTAATGCAGTTACACTTCTTATAGGAAGCTGAGACTGTTGTTTGCGATCCAATGGTACACGTAGAGGGCGGAACGTTTATGAACTGGACGCAACTATTGCATGAGCCACTGTATGTCCATATAATGCAGGCCGGCTGGCCGGAATTGTTACAATATACGTCACAATCACCAGAATCGATGGGCCCAACGCACCCCCAAAACACGGCACTAACGTCCTCCGTTAGCATGAATGCTAACAACGTGCAGACAGTTGCATATCGGAGTCGCACCGATATAAATTTCATTAGTCTTTCAGTTACTTTGTGTGTTTGCATACCGTTCCTATTGTTTTGGTTGTTTACGACATTGAGCCGACAAATCAATTTCCTAGCTGACTCTTGGCTCAATTGTCGCACAGCCCAAGGTTATTTTGATATGTTGCTCCGTTGAGATGTTTTCCACATTATTAATGGCCCTGCTATCACAACAAACACCATGATCCAACCGAGCATACTGCTGATTCTGGTTCTGAATCGTCGTTTTGCCATCAACTCGACTTGGTGGGAGAATTCTAGCCGAGCTAATGGGGATATACTCAGCGAGGTGAGGGCATTAGTGGTGTATCTGACACCAGAAATCTGAAGTGCTTGATCGAATAGTCTCTCCTCGGTAATGGTCACTTGGTTAGGCAAATCCAACTGCGGAAAAGTCACTGAGCCCTCGGCGTAATTTATAACCCGCAGATCGAGTCTCGCATTTCCGTACGGAATTTCGCGCACCGATTTGCCCGTTGTGTTGGTTCGCGGCGGCGCAAATTTGGAGAACTCAGCAAGAGTCGGAATGCGCATTCCAGCAACATTTATAAAATGTGACAATTGGATTTTCTCTAGGAGAAAGCCCTCATGGTAGCGTGCAACAAGCGCTTGCGCCTCTCTATAGTTCGTATTTTCACCGTTGCTCCATTCAGGACCTAAAAACGCGCTGGAACGCCACTTCTTCCGCAAAACATCCGAAACTCGTATATCACAACTCAATGTCTGCTCACTACCGGTTCCAGCATATGTATAATGTGCCTCGCTGATAACACTCAGCGGTTCGCCAGCTACTGTAGATGCGACGGAAAACGCTCGCACCTTGGAAGCAGATTCTGACGGAAACAACGCTAAACAACGAACCATCGTGAACACCCGACTTGCCAATCCATCTCCGCAGTTTCCCAACTGCCATGCAATATCTTCTCTGCGAAAGCTAGCAACCGCCAAATTCTCTTGCATATTGAATGTAACAACGGCATTCGTTCCTTTATTTACAAAGAAGATGTTGGAAGCAGTACCACTATTGTATCTACTTGGAAGAGCGGGCGGCAAATAGGAAATCAGTAGCGTGTCATCGTCGAAGCGTGCCTGAAAAGCCTTCGTATCCTCCGAGGTCTTCCCGTTATAATCATAAGTTGAACGAAGTTCCCCAGAAATCAAAACTTGGTCGGCGGTGGCCCTAATTGGACTTGTGCTAATCCACGCGATAATCAGTAAACACGCCATCACTTGTGGAGAATGTTGGTCGCGCTGTCGCAGGCGCACTTCTTTTCTTTCTTCGTTAAATATGAATATTCCGGCGACCCACAGAAACGAAAGCATCAATCGAATTAACCAAGTTGATGCCCTGGCACCCAACAAGTCTGTCGCGACTCCAAGGCATGAGCAATGCTGTTGATCAGACTGCGTGAACAAACTAAGATGATAAAGCGAAGCACAAGTGCAGAAATAAAGAATGATCTGTCCAGACCCGCCTGATTGTATCGACTTTATTAATGACAAAGCAACTAGGATCTCCATTACAGCACCAAGAATGAGCGCCTCACGATTAGTCAACAGAGTAATTCCAGGATCAGTTATTATCGCCGACAGTGGCACCCGAACAAACTGCACTACTTTCAGAACAGCGGTAACAAATAACATCAACGCAATGGCCCACAGCACTTTTTCACGTAATCTGTTCATTGCTCGCAACCTTTCAAATAGGACAGCAGTCCTATTTCGTGTCCTCCGGGTAGAGGTTGAATCAGTTGACCTCCCGGTTCATCGTCCAACGTCAACCCGTGGCTTTCCGTGATCTGCCGAGTGTTGTTCAGGCTTTTGCAATGACCTAGGTTTCGCCTTAGCCCAATCGGAACGCCGTGCCCATCATGTGGCACCAAACGCCATGCCAAGTGTCCCGAGTTCTGCTTTGGAAGGCGGACTCTTGATTCATGCGGGGTCATAAGGAAACAGTGTGGCGAATGGGAAGGATAATACTCACTCGAGCGGTTCGTGCCTAAGAATAAACTGATAGCATTTGGTTTCTGCTAGTCATTTGGTTTCTGCTCGTTTCTTCACAATAGACTGCCCCCCCCCTCAAGGCTGTCAACGTCTTTTAATGATTTTTTTTTGCCTGGTGACCAGCGTCGGTGAATTCTCCCGAATGGCGCTTAGTTAAGGCGTATATCTATGAGCAAGAGTGACTTGCAAAAGCGGTCAAAAACTCTCATGTTTCTCTGGCTTCCGCTGAGTTTTGCTCCTTCACCGACGCAAGAACCCGGTTTTGCAGCCATTTGAGGGCTACCCCTCGAAAAAACTCGGCACCAACCAAAAAACCTGTTGAAAAACCGGCTGTTTTGCTGGGCCTTATCTAACGCTACAGCGATAGTTCGCGATTTATGCCCATGGTGACAGGGTAAAAACGCGTTTGGAGCGTGATTTGTTACCCCGACCTGGCGGCGGTCGGCGTTCGCGATGACGCTGGAATTTTAAGCGACCGTTGGCCGAGCGTTTCTAATTCCGGGGAGTTGGGGTCACTGTTGGCTGCCATTTTTCCCGGAGTCAAACGACATTTTTGACTTACGCCTAGGGTCCTCTCCCCTCACGCTCAAGGCCGTCATTGAATCGTGCTGGGCCGGAGAAAGAAGCGGTGTGTGTCATTCGTAGACGAAGGATCACGCCCACCGACGTCAAAGCCGTGCAGGAACTTCTCCAGGAGAAACCTTGCTTGGGTCGGTGGCGTTTGGCCCTGGAGTTGTGCCAGTGCTGGCAATGGCGCGCCGCTCATGGCGGGTGGAAGGGCCGAGCGGCTCTGGCTGTTTTAGTCGAGATGGGCGAGCGAGGCTGGATCATCGTCCCTTTGAGCCCGAGCAGCAGTTGATCGTTGAGCAAGTGCGGCTCGTAAACGCCGTCGTGATCGATGACCAGCGTTTGGGCCATGGCACAGAGGTCTACCAGATGATGCCAATCACGGTTGTTGCGGGCCAGTCGCGAGGCGTCCAACGCGAAGACCGCCCCGACTTCGCCCTGGAACACCAGATCGAGCAGGCGCAAGAACCCGCTTCGTTGGACCGAACCGCTGCCGGAGCAGCCTTTGCCCTTCATTGGGTCAGTTCCTGACTGTACGTACGTCTGGCTCGCCGCCGTCGCGCCAATCTCGATGACAGGCTTCCACTCGCCTCCGAGGAGCGAAGGACGCGCTTCAACCACATAAGCCCTCCCAGCCACGCCGGCAAACTGCAACACGAAATCTGGGCCGACGGCGGGCACCCGGGCCACATGAACAACTTCGACCCGCAACAGACTTGCCTTGTCCCTCGGATTTGTTCCCGCCAAAAACTCCGCCGCGTTCGTATAAGAAAGTTCGCCGGCCGCGGTGGCGGCGGCTTTGTTCCCATTGGCGAGGAACTTCTTGCCGTCGGCGAACGAGCCGCCGAGATATTGCTCGCTGATGGCCTTGCAGGTGAAGTAGAGAGAACCCTGGCAGACGGTGGTGTGGCCGTGGAGATTCGTGGTGCCGTAGGCCGAGCCGAAGCGTTTCATGAAGTCGCTCCGCCCGCCCGCCCTTGATGCGGCCCCAACTCATGACGAACTGGTTGTTCCTCGGCCCGAAGTCGGGGTGCTCCGGGTCAATGAGCTTGTCGAGATGCGCGGCGTGCTTCGTCTTGAAAGCGGCGACGAGGTCCTTCTTTTTCGCGGCGTCCTTCTCGTCCCAAAGCGCCTTCACGTCGGCGGCCATCTCCTTGGCGAGCTTGTCGTCCTTGAGCGTTATCAACGCGCGCAGACCTTCGACGTGGCGATTCTCCTCGCCCGGCGCCTTCGCGAAGAGTTTTCCGCTTTCGACGATCTCCGTGACCGCTTGATCAAAGCTGATGGTTGCCCATTTGCCCTCGCCGCGCTTGCCGACGCGCTTGAGGACTTTTGCGGAGGCGATAAGGGTCTTAGAGATTCTGGAGGCCGGCCTGGCCTTTCGGGCAGAGCGCCCCATCGACCCGCGCAGCGTCGTCGGGCGTCGTGGTCATCGGCCGATGAGGGAAGAGCGCCCAGGGATTGTAGGGGCTGCGGTCAATTTTGGTGAGCACGCCGTCTTGAATCTTGGCCTTGATGCCGCAGCCCGTGTTGCAGTTCATGCACACGGAGTAAATCATGTTCTCCGGGTTCACGAGGTCGTATGGCACATCGGGGCGGCCGTTGTTGAGAATGCGCGCCGGCGCGCCCTCGGCACCGAAGACTTCTTCCTCATTGGCCTTGAGCAGCGCGGCGAACGCACCGCCCAGAAACGCGCCATTGCCAAGAAAACTGCAGCGAGAGACAGGGGATGGAGTCGTAGTCATTTTCATGTGGTTTTCCTTTCTTCAGAAACCATTTGGGGAGCGTGTTTGCAATCGAGGCTGGCTGATGCTAGAAACTGTTGCCGCTTGAAACGGCGCTTATGAGCTATCACCCTAAAAAGAGCAGTTGAGGGTCTCGAATTCTCGCAACTCATTCCATTTGCAATTTGTTGTACAAATTCATGTTGCAACCAAGAAGGTGAACTACGGAGCAGTTGGATTCCATATCAGTTCAGGCACTTACAAAAAGGAATGACTCTCAACTGCTTTTTTTAGGATCACGGAACAATCAAAAACGGTGTGGTGGTCTTGGAACCCGGAACCAGTTTGCCCGAAGGCACGAGCGTGAAGGTGGAGCCAGATCCCGTTCCCGCTCCGGAGGACGATCCGCTCTGGCACATTCCGGACCTCGCAGTGGATACCGGGATTCCTGACCTGGCCGCAAACATCGACCATTATCTCTACGGACACCCGAAGGTCACCGATGGCCAGTAGCACCATCCTGCTGGACACGAACGGGTGGCTCGCGCTCCTCAACGCGCGCGACGCCTTGCACGATGCGGCGCAGACCGTCTGGAGAAGTCTTATCGGCGAACGGGCCGAATTGGTCTTTACCGACTGGATTGTGGCCGAGACTGGCAACGGTCTGGCGAGGACCACAGCGCGAAGGCGCTTTGTGGAGTCGCTCGAACAAATGCGCCGCAGCCCAAGAGTCAGGGTCGTTTTTGTTGACTCAGACATCATGGAGCGCGCGATTGATTTGTATGCCGACCGCCCCGACAAGACCTGGGGCCTCGTGGACTGCGCCAGCTTCGCGGTGATGGCGGACGAGGGCATCACCGCGGCGTTCACCACGGACCGGCACTTCGAGCAGGCCGGCTCAAGTGCCTGCTGCCGCTTTCTCCGGGCTGAGGCGTTTCGACGCGGCTGGCTTGGCGGCTTCTCACGCGACCCCCCTTTCATCCGTCAACGGGAGGAATTTGTAGCCGAGGTAAACATCGCACAGCCCATCGCCACCATCGCAACGGTGACCTGGCATTCGAAGAAGCTCGGCACGTAGCTGAACGTCAGCCGGTGGTCGGTGAAGGCGGTTTGCAACTCGTGAAGGTTCGGGTCCACCGGCCCGGCACCACGAGGTTCAAGCGCGTTCAAGCGCACCGCCATGAAGCTGCACGCGATGAGCAGGCCGGCCACGCCCACTGCCCACGGTTTGTGGGGTCATCATTCGGGTCAGTTCCTGACTATTTGATCACGTCACGAGGGAGTTTTGGCATTGTGGGGCGCAAAGTTCTTGTCGCCATCGTTGCTCGAGCCGACCAGGCAGTCGGCGATGCGCAGGCGCGGGACTGTCTGCGCTACGACAAAAGAAGCACTACAACTTCAGCCTGACACGATAAAACTCGGCTGCCGAGTTGGCGCCCAGCGGAATGGGCACCTCGTGCGTCTGATTCGCCGCCGTCGCGCCAATCTCTCTGACAGACTTCCAGACGCCCCCGAGGATCGAAGAACTCGACTCAACCACATAACCTCTCCCAGCGACGCCGGCAAACCGCAACACGAAATCTGGGCCGACGGCGGGCACCCGGGCCACATGAACAACTTCGACCCGCAACAGACTTGCCTTGTCCCTCGGATTTGTTCCCGCCAGGAACTCGGCGGCGTTCGTGAACCCGTCGGCATCCGGATCGGCTGTGGAACCGCTGATTTTCGAATCTCCCAGCTCCGCGCTCGAAAAATGCCGCGCCTGAAACGCCTCGTAGGAGTTCGCATCCACCACGCTGGGGCTCTTATGCGCGAGAACTTGGAGGTCAAAACCGACATCGCTGCTCGTAGCACCGGACTGATGCACCTCCGCTGCAAGGGTGTTTGATCCGGGAGAAAGAAACGATGGATCGACGGTGAACTCAAAAAATGTGGTCTCGTCGGACCCCCCTGTTGTGGCGGGCGCAAGCGTGCCAAACACGATCACCCCTTCGGGCATGTTGTCGCGCACCACCTCCTTTCCGTTCAAATAGATCACGGCTCCGTCGTCCCGTTGAAGTTTGAATGTAAGCCCGGTGATTCGGTTGGTCTGGGCGAGATCAAAACGGGCACGAAGATAGGTTGTGATGTATTTCGCCTGTGAGCTCGGTCCAAACCCCACAACGGTGACCTCCCCATCGCCCCCATAACCTAACCGCGCGTTTCCGGACTTCCACGACCCGTCATCAAAAGTCTTGCTGCGCCATGCTGTCCCCTGATCCGCTCCCGTATCCAGGTATTTCCAAACCGAGCCCGTCGCAAACAGAGAAACAGTTTCGGGCACGCTCTGAATGTCGACGCTCAGATCGGCCGATTTTTCAAACTCCCCGTCGCCCACGGTGAGCCGAAGCCCATAGACGCCAGCCGAAGAGAACCGCGCTACAGCAACGGGCAATGAATCGTCCTCGAAAGTCACCAATCCGGGCGCCGACACCACCGACCAACGCACCGTCAACTTTCCAGGAGGGGACGGAAGCCCGTCATCGGTGACTCGTCCCTGTAGTGTCACTGAAAAAGGGAAGGCATTGGTCTGAACCGACACCGAAGGCCCGGGGCTGACGATAGGAGGCCGGTTTCCGGCCGCGTCAAACCCAGGGGTCGGCTCAAAAACGGCCCGCCAGTTCCTGGGATCGTTGGCGTATTCATCCAACTTGATCCGTTGGATCGACCCGCCCTGCCCCGCCTGAAACTCCGGCCAAGGCGCACGATTGTCATAGCGGACGCTATCGACCGCGACGTAGGGAACCACGATGCCGCTGGCTGTGACTTCCGACGGTTCTGGCCGTTGAAGCTCAAGCAACTCGCCACCCTGGGACAAAGTGCCACCAATAGCTGAAAACACTCCCACAGCAGCGGAGATCCCATACCGGTTGCGGACGTAAACCGCGTCGGCGGTCGTCACCAATGCCAGACCCTTAGGCGGTAGCACGATGCCCGGCGGAAACACAAATCCGAACCCTTCAAGTCTCCAGGCATTGGTCGGCGCCTGGGTGTCAAAGAGCGCGACGGGCGAATCCGTAATGTTCTTGATCTCAACGAAACGCTCCTCCCCTGGAGCAGGCAGATACCGGATCTCCTGAATGACAACGGGGCCCGCGAACGGCCCCGCATTCGCGGCCCCGAATGAGCTTCGGACCTGGGCCGGATAGGAGACCTTTCCGGCGCTGTTGGTGTATCGGCCAAATGAAACCCCGTTCGCCGCCGCTCCAAAGGCAAAGCCGTCGCTATAACCCGTCAAGTTGCCCAGCGAGTTCGCTGAAAAAAGAGCGACTTCCTCCCCGTGAGAACTCAGGGTGAAACTCGGATCGACCCCTGGTTTTGGATTGAAATCCGCCTCAGTCACTACCAGAAATCCACCCGGTGCGATGACAGATTTCGGGGGAAACCGAAATTTCGAAGGCTCCCGCCGATCGTCAGTCAAAAACCAGAAACTGATGTCGGCCGGTTCACTGCCCGAGTTCAGCAACTCGATCATGTCAATTTGCGGAAGGTCAGTATGAGTGAGTATCTCGCTGATCACCACTGGAGCAATGGAGGCCTCTGGATCGGAGGAACCGGGGGATCCTCCTACCGAGAAACTCGCCCTCCAACCGGAAGGGTCGCTGAGGGGCATCCCAGGGAGCAAGCGACGCGGCACCAGGGAAAAACCCGAACCGTCAGCCGACTCAGGCCAAGGCGCTGAATCCTTGTATTCCAACGAAATGACAGAGATTCCAGCGGCATTCACAAGAGTGATTCTCTCCCCGGAGTTGCTCAACTGACCCGCAAACACACCGTCGATGCGGACGGTGGGATATTTCCGTGCGAACCCAGCGGCATCTCTGACGAGTACCACGAAGCCATTGGGAGCCAGCTTGATTCCGAAAGGAAACGCAAACTGGAGACCTTCCCTGAAGTGGGCGCCGCTCAAATCCAGCTCTTGGCCGGACACATTCTGAAATTCCAAAAACTCGTGCTCCTGGCCGTCTGTTGAGGGCGTTAGCAGGGGATTATACATTAACTCGGTGAGCCGCAACCCGGTTAGATCCTGAACGATGTTGAACGATACCTCGGCAATGGCGCTCCAGGTCGTTCCGTCGTAAGCCCGCGCTTTGATGCGAACACTCCGGTCCAACTTGAGCGCAGACTGATAGACCAAAGCATCCGCCCCCACGGCGCCACCCAGATCTCTCGGATCGCTGCCATTCATTGTCAAGTAAACCGTGGCTGTTGAGGCGAGTTCCAACGAGGTCCCTGGAGGCACACTCCCTCCCGGCAGATTGAAGCCGGGAGCGGCAACGCGGGGATACAAATTATCCACTTTCAACTGGTTCAGGACCATGTCGGAGCGCCGTGAAATAAAGGTTCCAAGGACCGTGTTGCAAGCCTGAAGCCACGTGTCACGGGTGAAAGGCACACCCGTTTTGGCATCCCCCCATCGAGCCGACTCACCCACAACAGCTCGGTCAATCTCCTTCATACGGGCGATGAACCGGTTCGAACATGCCAGGGCCGTCAACGCACCTCCATTGAAAAAATGACGCTGCACGTGGTCCGCCACCAACATTCTGAATTCGCTGTTCGCCTGCATTTTTTGCCAGACCCATTGTGGGTTGCTCTTGTTCAAAACGTTGCCCGCAGAATAGGGCCCCGTTCGGTCCTCGTTCACATTGAGCAGCGTGTGCTCCGCGTCATGCGCAAAAAAGCGGAACCCACCACTGGTCCCGGTTCGATCACGCATCGCGTAAAAATTGTTCGGCGAGGTGTTCCCGAGAAAATTGGAGATGGGCGCGTCAAGGTTTCCTCCATACAAAATCACAAGCATGTAATCGATCAGATTCGGAACATCCACCAGGTTCTCCAGCGCGGCATTGACCTTGCCGTCGATGTCGCGTCCCTGGACTTTGAAATAGGCTTCGTTGGAGCTCAACCCAGCGTTCGCCTGTGTCCATAGGCGTGTCCACGCGGCCATGTTTCCGTCCGTGGCGTTGATCGTGTAAGATCCCGCCTCCACTTTGATGACATCGTAGTTTTCCGCTTTCCCGCCAAAATAGGTTTCCCCAAAGGAAGCCTCCGGTCTCTCGCATGTGTTGAACAACCCCCAATATTGCCCGTTGATATACAGGTGATAATAATCCCCTCGCTCCCCCTGGCTGCCCATCGCCAACTGGGTGTCGCGACAGAATTGATCCCGTATGAAGACGCCGCGAGAATCGCCCTGAAAACTCCACGAATAATTCTGAAAGGTTCGGAGATCGATCGCGTTAAAGGCATCCGCACCCTTTCCCCCAAACAGGTCATACCGCAGGGTCGGATCACCGTAGTCTTCCCTGAAAAAGAATCGAAAAGCATGTTTCGGATTGCCCGTGCTCCGGCTGAAGCCGCCCCGAATCCGAATCCCGGAGTTGATTTGGAACCCCTTCTTTCCATCAGGATAAATCAGCTCCAAAGAGCAGCCTCGTTCCCAAGCCCGGCCGTCCTGTCCTGGGTTCGCGTAGATTCCCCGGCTCGAATCGAAAAGATCGTTCAGATTCATCACCACCGAAAACGAAGGGAGCGATTTTAAATCGCGGGTGATCGTGCCGCTGAACTTTGGATTGTTCACCACATCCGGATCCATCCCGTAGTCCACCGAGTTGGCTCCCCATCGCGCCGGCCAACCTGCTGATGGCTTGCCGTCAGCGGACTGCCGGATGATGTCTCCCACAAACAAATAAGTCTCGGTGTCGACATTCGACGACCGATACCCCTCCTTAAACGCCGCCGCTCGCAGCACGGTCGTCCGCGCCACAGGAATTGGGCTCAGATAAGTGAGCCCATTTGTGAGGCTCGGGAGGGTTCCGTTCAGTGTGTAGCGGATCACAGCGCCTTCCGTTTCGCTCCAGATACCAAGCTCGAAAGGCGCCTCGAAAAAACCCCGGTCATGGGAAAATTTTGTGTCCTTGACCACCGCCAAAAAACCTCCGGCGTTCAACGCGCCGGGAGTGGGAGGTGTGAGGTACCCCACATCAAATACGCCGTCCGCTCTCTTCAACCTGCCATACGAGACATCCCGAAGCTGTTTCGGAAACTGCGGCCCGAATTCCGAGGAAATTGTCTTGCCGTCACGCCCCACCAAGGCCAGATACTCCCCATCGGATGCCAAACTAAAATTGGTGTGCAGGGGTTTCGCCGGATCCCGCCGATCCTTACCCGAAGCGAACACCACCAACCGCCCGCCCGCCGGGAGTGTGACGTTGGGAAACCGCCATAACATCAGATCGGTTGCGGAATCGGTCAGATACCAACCGTCCAAGCCCGCTGAACTCTGGGTTGAGTTCTCAATCTCTATCCAATCAACGAACTCACCGTTCTCATCGGCAAGCGTGTTCCCGTTGCTGGCCATGAATTCGGAAATGCTAATTTGCGCAAATGCTTGAAAGGCGAACAAGCTCAGGACGGTGTAGGTACAAATAAGTTTCACTCGGGGCAGCATAAGTCGGATTTTATAGCACAAGAGGTGCCATCATTCCTGAATAAGCCATGGCGCAGCCGAAGCTCAATCCCTGAAGTTCACAAAAGTGAGGGATACCGGGAACTCCTGTCCTCTCAAGGCACCCATGACAGCCTGTAAATCATCCCGGTTCTTTCCCGTCACACGCACTTCGTCACCTTGAATTTGTGTCGTCACTTTTGACTTGAGATCCCGAATAAAACCGGTCACCTCCTTGGCCACAACCGACTCAAGGCCCTGCTTGATCTTAATCACTTGTCGCGCATGACCCAACGGCGAGATATCAGGATCCTGCTTCTCAACGTTCTTCAAACTGATCTGACGTTTGGCGAGTTTGCCCATCACAATCTCGGAGAGGGCTCGGATCTTGAACTGATCCTCGGCGGACATTTTGATCTCGTTCTTTTCGAGAACGATCTCCGCCTTGCTCCCCTTAAAATCAAACCGGTTTGCCAACTCCTTATTGGCCTGGTTGATCGCATTCTCGAGCTCCATGGAGCTCACTCTGGAGACGATGTCGAAAGATGGCATCCGCGAAGGATAATAAATGTCCCAGGAAAATTGAAGCGAGAAATGAGCCTCTGAACTCAGTAAAACGACCCTGTTTAGCTTGATGCTCGAGCAACTCCAATTCCCTGCTCCTAATCGTAATCGTAATCGTAATCGTAATCCACCCCTCTGTTTCAAGGGCAACACCCGAGGATTACGATTACGATTACGATTAGGAAAAACGGAGGAATTGAGGTTGCGCGCCCAGATCACGATTTCAACCGGTTTTACTGAGGTCTGAGCCTACGCAGCCATCTCGGGATCCACCCATTTGCCGTGCTCGCGGATCAACTCCACGAGCCGGTCCACGGCTTCGACCTCTGGAATGTTGAATCTCACCGGGGATTTTCCCACGTATAAGTTGATCTTGCCAGGCGCCCCACCGACATAGCCGAAATCGGCGTCCGCCATCTCGCCCGGTCCATTCACGATGCACCCCATGATCGCGATCTTGACACCCTTGAGATGCCGTGTGCGATCCTTGATCCGACTGGTGACAGTTTGCAGGTTGAACAAGGTGCGTCCGCAAGAGGGGCAAGCCACATAATCCGTCTTGAACGACCGACAGCCCGCCGCCTGAAGAATATTGAAGCCCAGGCGTAGGGACGCTCCGGGGCCATGCTCGCAACGCACCAAGATCGCGTCGCCAATCCCATCCGACAACAAGGAGCCAAGCACCACGGCGGCTCGCAACATCGCAATAGTGGCCGAAAAGGGAGTCCCCTCAACCGAAAGGCAGTCCTTCAAAAGAATTGGGTTTCTGCGCCCGAGCCGACGCAGGCGTGCCGTCAAAAGTCGAAACGCAGCGATGGCGGGGATATCGCAGCCGTCTCGGACGGTGATCAATTGGGTGTCACAATTGACTTCGAAATCCAACCGAGGATCCACCTCCAACACGTTTAACTCCTCATAAACCGCCTCGGGCCGGACATCGTCCCGAGGCCGTATCTTAGCGGCAACGCCTTCCCAGACCGCGCGGGTGACAACGACACGGACGGTGTTTTCAGCACCACAAAAAAGCCCCTCGGAGAGCTCGCACGCGGCCGAGCTCCGCCTCTCAAAGGCAGAAGGACCGAAGGACGAAGGCAGTTCATCGGCCTGAGGAGGCTGCCAGGAAAGAAAGGGGATCTGCTCGAGAAGATCGTTGCACACCGGGATCTCGTTGGGGGAATCCTCCGTCAACGAAACTCGAATGGTGTCTCCAAGCCCATCGCATAGGAGGCTGCCGATCCCAATCGCGCTTTTGATCCGGCCATCCTCTCCGTCTCCCGCCTCGGTAACTCCGAGGTGAATCGGGTAATTCCAATCATGGCCCAGCTC
Source organism: Akkermansia muciniphila (assembly GCA_945865375.1). Lineage (GTDB taxonomy): Bacteria > Verrucomicrobiota > Verrucomicrobiia > Limisphaerales > F1-80-MAGS106 > F1-80-MAGS106. The sequence continues at coordinate 64,934 of CAMBEJ010000004.1, forward strand.
GTCCAACCGCGCGACCAAGAGCCGGTAGCACTCTATCATCACCTTGGGATTGCTGGACTTCATCGAAAACTTAAAGTTATGAAAGTCGCGTCTGCGGGCTATTCGCGCAAACTCAAGGGCGCTCTCCACCATCCCCAGAGGCGTGTCACCAAACCGGTTCATGATCCTGTCGCTGAGAGATCCGTGGTTGGTCCCGATGCGTAGCGCACGACCCAGTTGCTTGCAAAGCTCCACCAACGGTGCAAATCGCGCCTCAATACGATCAAGCTCCGAGTCGTATTGTTCGTCTGTATACTCCTTGATGGCGAATTTCTTGGAGTCAGAGTAGTTTCCCGGGTTAATCCGCACCACCTCAACCCATCGCGCAGCCTCCATTGCGGCTTCGGGCTTAAAATGGATGTCCGCCACAATGGGCACCAGGCAATGACGAGCCCGCAGCTCTTGAACGATTTTCTCCAGATTCGCAGCATCCTTCACCGTGGGAGCGGTGATTCTCACCAACTGACAACCCACCGCCACCAGTTCAAGCGTCTGCTTCACGCACTCGGCTGTATCCATGGTGTCGCAGGTCAGCATGGACTGCTTGACCACGGGTTGATCTCCGCCGAGAAGAAATCCTCCGCTGGCCAAATCGCCAATAACGATTTCGCGGGTCTTGCGCCGTGCGTAAACGTAGCGCGAAGCGCAGTATTTCATAAGATCAGGGAAATCAGCAGCCTACCTGGCCGGGACAGGCGCCTGCGCGGGGGGTGTGGCTCCAGGTTTATCAGCCTGTTCGATCTGCGTTTCTCCCTGGAAAAGCGCGCGAAATCTGCCGAATCTCCGAAGATCGAAGAAGGTCACGTACAACATAAACGAGATCAACAGCACCGCAAAAGCGGTCGTTGTATATTCCTGAAACCGCGCGCCCAAGGGGCGTCGGCGCACCGCTTCAATAAGAGAAAGAAGAATGTGGCCTCCATCCAGCACCGGAACAGGCAGGAGATTCATGATCGCCAGATTGATATTCAACAGCACCAGAAAACTCAGCGCCAACCGGTAGTCCTGATGAACTTGGGAAGCCAATATCGCCAGGATGCCGACAGGTCCGCTGAGATCCTTGGCCCCCACCCCCGTCTGCTTCGAATGCCAGAGAGCGCTGATGGTTTGAACGGTCTTGTCCCAGACATCGGAGATCTGAGCCCAGGGAGTCGGGCCCGGCCGTTGCTCCTTGTAAAATTGTTTGGAGCTGTTGCCGAGAGCCACACCGATCCGCCCAATTTTCGCCGCCGGATCTTCTTTCGGGGTGATCTGTTTGGTGAGCTTTTCCTTGGCACGTTCGATCTTGATCTCAGTAGCCTGACCTCCGCGCTTCTTGATGAGGCCGATGAGCTGTTCGCGGCTATAAATAGGAACGCCGGCGAACGCCAAGATGACGTCCTTCGACAGAAGGCCAGCCTCCGCCGCAGCACCGTCTGCTTGGACATCGATGACCTCGGGATGACCCTGGGGATTGAGTTCCAATAATTTTAAACCGTCGATGGCTTCGCTGGCCTTGGCGGTCAATACGAAAGTCAGGCGTTTCCCCTGCCGCTCCATCACGACAGGCAACAAATAGGTCCTCGCCAGAGCCGTCGTGGTGTTCACATCGAACCACGATTTGACGGGCTTTCCGTTGACCTCGACGACCACGTCGCCTTCGCGAACACCCGCGAGGTACTCGGGCGATGACGGTTCGACAAAACCCACGATCGACGGGTCCACCATCACAGGGATGCCGGCAAAATAGATGAAAACCGCGATGGCGAACGCGAAGACCACGTTCATGAACGGCCCGGCAAAGGCCACGAGAATCTTGTGTAATGGTTTCGCCGGCGGCACAGCCTCCCCTGTGCCCCCCCCTTCCAGGGCCTCGGAGGTGATCATTTGGGGGAGCTTCACGTACCCTCCCGCAGGGATCCAACGCCAAGAGTATTCAATGCCGTCCTTGGTCCAGCCAAAAATCTTGGGACCGAACCCAATCGCAAATGCCTCGACCTTCATGCCACAACGGCGTGCGACCCAATAATGCCCAAATTCATGGACGAAAATGGCTGCCCCGAACAGACATATCACCGCGCCGACCACGTAAACGATATTAAACAATTGTTCCATGCGAATTCTATGCCGATCCACGGCACGCTCTGGAATCTATATTCGACCCCCTAAAGATGCAACTTCCGTTCCATACTGAACAAGGCCGACTCAGAACAAAAAGGAGTATCCCGCAGAAATAAGATGCACGTCAAACTCATAGCGCCCTCCAAAAATAGCATTATCCAAGGGCGAAATGGTCCGCGTCTCGTAGAATATCTTCCCGTAAGAAACTTCAAACCTGTGTTTTCCACAACGATACGAGAAGCCGGTCGTCAGCGCGTGCTGATTCGAATCAGGAATCACGGGCGAGAAGGTCCGGTCTGGAACAGGCGTTTCATAGTATTGATAGCCGGCCCGCCAACTCCACCCATCCCCGAGGTCCCAATCCCCCGCCAAGCCGGCTGTGAATGTGTTTCGCCATTCCTCAGCGACAATCCGGGAGGGGAGCAAAGCATTGTTCACACCGATGTCCAATGGCGGCGCGTCAAACCTGGAAAACTCAACCCATTCACCGCTCAGCTCTAGGCGGGCCCGATGACCCAACCGAATCCCATAACCGACCCCCACAATATTCGGGAAACCCACTTGGGTCTTGAAGGGGCTGTGATCCGAAAATCCAAGAGCCCCCGCCTCTGTTGGAAAGTGGCTCACATGGAAATCCCCGCTGTAATCGATGTCCGTCATGGATCGGTAGCTCAGCGCCAGCCGGTGCCCCTCCGCCAGGTCCCAGGATGCGCCGACAGTCACACCCACCCCGGTCCCATCCCCTTTTAATGCCGCCAACCCCTCAGGCTGCGCCGGATTTTGCGTCACCAGCGCCCAGGGGTAAAACTGGCGGAATTGGATCTGTGACCAATACAGATTTGCCGCAACCCCAACCTGCACGCTCTCACTCACCTTGTAAGCCACGGCAGGCGAAGCGCTCAGGGTGATCAGTTCGGCGAAGTGCGCCGTCGAATAATGCAAACCGCCCTGTGGATTCCACTCGCTCGAAACACCGTATGGGGTCGTCAACCCCACGCCAAACGCCCATCGACCCCCGGGTCCCTGGTTCGGAATCGCCGCAAAAACATTGGGGAAAAAATTCCAGGGATGCTGGCTTCGCTCAACGCCTCCGACCCCTCCAGCAGAAGCATAATCCACGCTCGCATAAATCATAGTCGGCGCAAAATCGACCTCCGATTCCCTCAGATCGACCAAATTCGCGGGATTATGGGCGACGGCGCTGGCATCCTCCACGTGCGCAAAACGGCCCCCGGCTCTGCCAAGACCAAACCCTCCCACCGGAGGGTTACGAAAGCCTTCCCCAACCGCGCTGACGGACAGAACGCAGAGGATCAACCCCGCAGCGCACGCCCAAATAGATTGCAGCGATTGGGCTCTGGAAGGACACGTTCGAAAAGGAAGTGTGGTTTCATGAGTTCAGAATCCATCGTCCGCCACGCCGCACCGCATGGCAAGAAAAAGACTATCCAAGTATCCCAATTTCCATTATTCCATCAAACCAGCTGCGGGTTTGAACCAGAACAAAACACTCCTGTTCCGCCCTCTTGGAATAACGCCAAGGCTCGACGGCGTGATGGGGCCTTTGTCCGCTATGGATAGTAAGCTAACAACAAACCTGGGTGAAAAGGACAATTTCATCGTCTTTCTCAACAGCCAGGGTGTCGAAGCCCGACGAACCCTCCTTCGCCTCACGCGCTACCTTGCAGTCTTCGAAGTCTACAATCCCTACAGCATTTTGCAGATGTCGGAGGTGCTCGGAGAGTTCCGAATCATCGTCAACGACCGGATGATCTATTCCGGCAGGGGCATCGTCAGCAACTTGGTCAACACCGGCATCCTGCTGGTTTGCGAGGCCACTCTCGACGAATCCTGGCTCGATGTGAATCTCTTCTCGCCGGTAAACAAAACAGGGAAGCTTCGGGAGACATTTGGCGATTTTTTCACGGAATGGAAAAAAAAATCTCACCGTCCACGCGGATTATAAAGTGGTGGTGTCGGACGTGCATAATTTTTTCGTCGACCTGCGTCGGTGGCTCGATCAAGTCGAGATGGGCATCCGGTCAGCCGCCCAGGGAAACCGGCTTGAGATGGAGAAGGAAATCATTGCGCAGCTTCGCACTTCCATCCTGCCGGCCCTCGATGAGCGGTTCGGAGAATTCGACCTGGTTTCGCGGACGATCGACAAAGATCTGGAACCCCTGCATCGAAACTATGTCAAGCGGCAGCTCCATCCACACGTCCTCTGCTCCCCGTTCGCCTACAGGACTTTTCGGAAGCCACTGGGTTACGCCGGCGATTACGAGATGGTGAATATGATCCTGCGCGATCCGCACGAGGGAAGCACGCTTTTCGCCAAGGTGCTGAACGTTTGGCTGCTCGATCAACCCAGCGCCAGGGCGCACCGAAACCGCGCGATATTTCTTCAAAACGCTCTCACCATGGAAACAGAACGCTCCGCCAGCCTCGGGAGGAAGGCCCGGATACTCAACCTGGGGTGCGGGCCCGCCATGCAGACACAGCGATTTATCGAACACTCCGGGAGTTCCGACCACGCCCATATCAAGCTCCTCGATTTTAATGACGAAACCCTCCTGCACACCCGCACAACTCTCGAAACCCTCCGATCCCGCTATCAACGATCCATCGTGATCGAAACGGAGCAGAAATTCGTCCACCAGATCTTGAAGGACTCGGGGCGCCCCGTGAGGCCGCCGCGCGAAGAGCATTACGACCTGATTTATTGCGCCGGACTGTTTGACTACCTAAGCGATCGAATCTGCAAGCGTCTCATGAACTATTTCTACGAGTTCCTGGCGCCTGCCGGTCTCCTTCTGGCCACGAATGTGGACTCCTCCAACCCCAATCGCCATTGCATGGCCTATATCCTGGAATGGCATTTGTTCTATCGAAGCCTTAAAGAATTCGCCTCGTTCAAGCCCGACGCCGCACCGGACTCGAGCATCTCTGTCGAGGCCGATGATACGAACGTGAACATTTTTATCAAAGTCCGGAAACCGGATGTGGCCTGAAAAATCAACAAGGCTCAAGGAGCCGGAGTTCCGGGAGGCGTTCGAGAAAAACGAGCGTCGGGTACGGATTCGCACGGACAAACTTGCGTGTCTGCTCACCGTGGTTCTCATGCCGCTGGGGATTGCCCTGGACAGGGTCGTTTATCCCGAGGATGTCGGGTTCTTTTTGAAGCTGCGGTTGATCTGCTCCTTGATGGTGGGCGTGGTTTGGGGGCTGCATCACACGTCCTGGGGTGGGCGCCATTACCCATGGATTGGCCTTCCAATGGTCTTCTTTCCATCTTTTTTATCGCTGTCATGATCGCCTGCACCGCTGACCCCGCAGGATCCCCTTACTACGCCGGGCTGAGTCTCATCCTGCTGGCTGTCAGCGCGGTAGGCCACTGGACCCTCGCTGAATCCGTCATCTCGTTCGTTGGGATCATGGAGTTCTACTCCCTCGCCTGCCTCATGCAAACCACCTCAGTGAGCAACCCCATGTTCCTGAGCAACCTTTATTTTTTGAGCCTCACAGGGATTATTGTCATCACCGGAAACTACCTCTACAACCGGCTCCTATTCAGCGAATTCGAGCTCCGTTTCGAACTCGCCGAGAACAGGAGGCTCTTGGAGGATAACAACCGTAAACTTGTGGAACTGGACAAAATAAAGAGCCGCTTCTTTGCGAACATCAGCCATGAGCTTCGAACTCCTCTGACCCTGGTTCTTGGACCGCTTGAAGCCTTGCGGCGACACGGCTCAACGTTGCCTGCACACAGTGTCACAACGCATCTCGACACCATGTGGACCCACGGCCTCGGATTGCTCAAACTCATCAACGAGTTGCTCGACCTAGTCCGGCTGGAATCCGGAAAAATGGAGCTCCACTTAGAGCCTGCGGACGTCGTACAGTTCGTCAAGGGCTTGGTGAACTCTTTGCAAACCGCAGCCCGTGAAAAAAGGATCACCCTCGAATGCGTCACCAACGAGGGTGCCGGATGCCTCCTCATGGACCTGAACAAATGGGAACGGATCCTCCTCAACCTCCTCTTTAATGCCCTCAAATTCACAGCCTCGGGCGGCCATGTTTCCATCTCGGTGGCAAAAGTGGCAAGCCGATGCTTCATCGAGGTGAGCGACAGCGGGATCGGTATCAGCAAAGATCATCTCCCGTTTGTCTTCGACCGATTCTGGCAGGCGGACACCTCAGCAAGCAGGAAATTCCAAGGCACAGGGCTCGGGCTCGCCATGGTCCGGGAATTGGTCGAGGTCCAGGGAGGCTCCGTGACCGTCAAGAGCGCTCTTGGTCAGGGAACCGTTTTCACCGTTTCCATGCCCTGGGAAAGCGCCGACGCGTCGCCGTCCCCCGCAGTGCGACTCACTGAAACCGGCCTCTCGCCAGAACGTTTCAACTCCCTGGCAAGCCGGGCTCAAGTCACTCCGGGTTTCGGCGCCTCCATGCTGGAGGTGGAGACGGGAATCAATCCACTCAAACCATCCGTGCTGATCGCGGATGACGAACCGGACATGTTGCAGTTCCTCCGATCCATGCTGAGCCACCGGTTCCAGATCATTGAGGCTGTCGACGGCCAGCAAGCTCTCGAGAAGGCGGCCCAATTTCTTCCGGACGTCGTGATCCTAGACATGATGATGCCTGAAAAGGATGGCCTGCAAGTCTGCCGGGAGCTCCGGGCACGAACGCCCACACAAACGATCCCGGTCCTGCTCGTCACCGCGAGAGCCGATGATGAAACCAAACTGGCCGCCCTGAGCGCGGGCGCGAATGACTTTATCTCGAAGCCCTTTTCAACCACGGAACTGCTCGTCCGTGCAAGCAACCTCGCCCAGTCTCATCAGCTCCAGAAAATGCTCACCGCTCAGAACCGCAAGCTGGAAGCGACCCTGGATCAACTCAAGGAAACTCAAACGCAGCTCGTGCAGAGGGAAAAACTCGCATCCCTCGGCCGGATGAGCGCGGGCATCATCCACGAGATCAACAACCCTTTGAATTATGCCACCACGGGAGTCTTCAACCTCCGCACGTTTTCTTCGAAGCTCCCCCAAGCAGAGTCAGACGACTTCGACGACACGCTGAGGGATGTCACCGATGGACTCGAGCGAATAAAACAGATCATCTCGGACTTGGGAACATTCACCCACCCTGACAACCTTCGGCGCAGCCCCCAGAAAGTACGCGCTCTTGTGGAAGCGTCCTTGCGCCTTTTGTCTAGCGAATGGAAGGAGAATATCCTCATCCACACGGACGTCGATGAGCCCATCGAGATTGATATCAACGGCAACCAGATCACTCAGGTCCTCATGAACCTCATCCAAAACTCCTTCGATGCGCTCAGAAGCCAAAACACGACTGATGCAGCCGTGACCATCACGGCTCGCGACCTCCCTGACCGAGTGCTGCTCTCGGTTCGGGACAACGGCCCGGGCATCCCGCAGGAAAACCTGAACAGGGTGTTCGATCCTTTTTTCACGACCAAAGAAGTCGGGGCGGGAATGGGACTCGGACTCAGCATCTCCTTTAGCATCATGCAAGAGCATGGGGGAAGAATCATGGTGGAAAGCCGTCCCGGGCACTTCACGGATTTCACCTTGGATTTCCCAAAAAAGATATGAGAATGAGGCCTCGACTAAAGTTTTCCTAAACCATCCGGGCTATGTGCTGATGCCTTTTTTCCCAGGATGGGCTGGTGTGCGCGGCACGGAAACATTATGTACAATTTCTACGACTACAAACGATATGTAATTCTTTACGTGGACGACGAAGTCCAGTCGCTGAACCAATTCACCAAAGCCTTCGAGAAAACATTCCGGATCCTGACCGCAGGCAACGTCAAGGATGCCATCGGGTTGCTCGAGGAACACCGAATGGATATCGGTATTCTCATTACGGATCAGCGTATGCCTGGTGAACAGGGCGTCCGGTTGCTTGAGCAGGCCCGTCAGCTCCAACCGCGGGTCGTCAGGATTCTGACCACAGCCTACTCCGACCTGGATGCCGCCATCGAAGCCGTCAATGCGGGTGCCATCTACCGTTACATCCACAAGCCGTGGGATCCGCCGGAGCTTGAGTCCACCCTGCGCCGAGCGATGGAGTTCTTCATCGTCCAGTTTGAACGCGATCAACTGCTCCGCGAAAAACTGTCCGTTTTGCACAAAATGATGATCACAGACCGCGTGATCAGCCTCGGTGTGCTCGCGGCAGGGATCGGACATCACGTCCGCAATTCCCTGGTCGCGGTCAGGACATTCCTCGACCTTGCGCCCTCCAAACTGAACGAAGAAAACCTGAATCTCGACGAACTTCGCAACCCGAATTTCTGGATTGATTTCTACCAGCACGTCCTGTCGCAGGTCAACCGGATCACCTCCCTCCTTCACACCCTCGAAACCGCACCGAGTTTTGCCGGCGGCCCGTTCACCGACCATGTCAAACTGAGGGATGTGCTCTCCGCCGCCGCCGACACTGTCTCGCTGAGGCTTGCCGAAAAGGAGATCGTCCTCATCGGAAATATCCCGGATGACATTCCGGAACTGACTGTGGACAACAAAAAATTCACCCGTTTGTTTGAAGCCCTGCTGGAGGATGAAATCACTATTCTCCCTCAGGGAGCAAGGATCGAAATCACAGCTAAAGCCCTGACTCTCCCGGAAAATGAGGAAAAATGGGTTCAGATCGAAATCCGTGACGACGGCCCTGGGCTGCCAGAAAATTCCATCAGGGCGATTTTCGATCCGTTCTTCATTCGGGCTGACCAGCCGAAGGAGTTCGGCCTCAATTTGATGACATGCTATTTTATCACCTACCACCACGGCGGTGATATCGCGGTGGAAAACAACCCGGGAACCGGCGTGCTTTTCCGCTTAAAGTTCCCCGTAAACCCGAAGCCGATGGATCCGTGCGACGAAGAAAAGCACTTCCTCTCAAAAGCGCTCATGAACGAAGTTCTATGGGAGCGCCTTCTCGCAGGGAGCTAGACTTGATGTCAACTCATGAAAGCCATGTCCGCCTCTCAAAAACTCTCACTCTCGGAGCAAAAACGCGCCGTCAAGATCGGGTAGGGGTGGCAATTCCGCCCTCTTCAGCGCGGGAGAGGAGGTCGTCGCGCGACGGTCTTGCCCCCCGGTTCAACCCGCCCACGGTTCGGAAGGCTCCCCTTGATCAGTCCCGTTCCCGGCCGCCGCGCGCCAACATCAGGAGTTGCAACAGTTGCAGCACGGAGGCCACCAGGCCCGCCACGTAGGTCATGGCTGCCGCGCTCAACACAGCACTCACCCCCGGCGCTTCGCTTTGCTGAATCAAGCCTAGCTTCGAAAGTTGTTCCTTGGCCCTCCGGCTAGCGTCAAATTCCACTGGCAACGTCACGAGTTGAAAGAGCGTGATGATGGAAAAAATCGCGATCGCAAGGCCAATCGCCATCGGGAAAAACTTCGGGATGATCATCCCTAAAACCAAAATCCCCATCCAAGCCATGCTCGCAAACTGAGTGGCTGGAACCATAAACATCCGGAAATGCAGCGGAGCGTAGGCGGCTTTATGCTGCAACGCGTGACCTGCCTCATGCGCTGCCACCCCGACAGCAGCCAGGGATGTGCTGTGGTAATTCTCCGAAGACAAACACAATTGCCGCCTCGTCGGGTCGTAATGATCCGTGAGATGACCTTGAACCTCCGAGACAGGCATGTCGCGGAGCCCTGCCCGGTCCAGAATCTCCCGAGCCGCCTCCGCGCCGGTGATCCGTGATAAAGTCCCCACTTGAGAGTATTTCTTATACGTCGAGCTCAGCTTGATCTGCGCGTAAAAGCCCAACAACATCCCCGGAATCGCAAACCACCAATAATCCGCGAACAAGAATCCAAACATAGCTGTCATAGTAATTCCAATTGTCTCGATTGCTGAAACTGCCACGGGCATCGCATTCTCGCGACGCGCACTCTGACCACCACCATAACACAAATCATCCTGAAGGCAAAAATCAGCGCGCTCGCGCCCCCAACAGCTCTCAGTTTGGCCGCCACAGTGGGGTAGACCTCCACTGCCAGTCGTGGGGCTCTTCCTCTGAACTGAGCAAAACGACCCTGTTTAGCCTGATCCTCGAGCAACTCCAATTCCCTGCTCCTAATCCTAATCCTAATCCTACTCCTAATCCACCCCTCCGTTTCAAGGGCAACACCAGAGGATTAGATTCTTAAATCCTAAGTCTCGGTGAATTATCTCTCAGATTTTGAACCACAGAGCCACAGAGGCACAGAGAAGAACAGTTAATGAACCCTAACTTCTTTCCACCCAGTTTTCCCCCTCTGTGCCTCTGTGCCTCTGTGGTTCAAATTTCAAATCTTTTTGGCTAGGATTAGGATTACGATTGCGATTACGAAAAATGGAGGAATTGGGGTTGCGCGTCCAGATCACGATTTCAACCGATTTTACTAAGGTCTGTTCCTGGCCCCGCACGGAGTGGGACACTCCGCCAAACGGGAGGTCGGAGACCCTGCCCGACATTTTTAAAACAAGAACTGCCGGCTCCCGCCCTGCTTCCCTACGGCATCCAGAGGAAATAGGGCCGCCCTGCCTTCACCTTGGGAATGTCCAGCCCGAGATCCAGCTTCACTGAAGCGCGGCTTTCGCTTTGCCCAAATAATCTCAACAAACTGGAAAGGCTATACGCCTGCTGGAATGTGACCAGCGTCGCATCCTCGATCCCGACCATCTCCTTGGCCCGTGCCACCGCGGTGTCGAAATTGCCAAGCTCGTCCACGAAGCCGTTTTCAAAGGCCTGCTTTCCCGTGATGATCCGGCCATCAGCAAGATTTCTCCAATCGGACGCCAAACCCCTGCCCTTCGCTTTGTTCTTCAAAGAGGCGTTGTTACGCCCCTCTTGAATCACTTCTTTAAACCGGCCAAACGTCTCGTTGATCATGCCCTGAACCATGCCTTTTTCTTCCGCCGATATTTCATGCTCCAGTTTGTCGCCGCTCATCATGTCCTTGAATTTGCCGCTCTTATAAACCTCGGGCCTGACCCCGACCTTATCCATCAACCCACGATAGTTGTAACCATGCATGATCACCCCAATGCTCCCCGTGATGGTCAATTCATTGGCCACAATCCATTGGCATGGCACCGCGACGTAATACCCCCCTGAAGCCGCCACGCTGCCCATCGTAGCCACCACGGGTTTGCCGTGTTGCTTTTGGAACCTCCCCAACAGACGACTGACATCGTCAGAGGCAAGAACCTCGCCGCCTGGGGAGTCGATCTTCAACACCACCGCACGCACCGAGGGTTCCTCGGCGCAGCGGTTCAGTTGCTCCTCGATAGTCTCCGCCAGCCCAATGCCTCGATGATCCATCGGATCGCTGCCGATGATGCCTGAGATTTCCAACACGGCGATCTTGTCCGTGCCCGCGCCTTCCTTAAGAACCACTTCCTCAAGTGCTACATGCCTGGCCGAAGCGCCAGATCCGAGACGGGTACCCGTCAGGTGAAACCAGGATCCGACCTGGGCGAAAAGCGAAATCCCAAGCAAAGCAAATCCCAACAACGCAACCCCCTTCCAGACACCAGAACCCCCGCGCGGAGGCAGCAACTCGGGACGGAACGTCCGAGGTGGAGGTGGTGATGGCGGCCCCATAGGTGATGTGGGAAGTCGCGGAGGGATAGGAGGGGCTACCGGCTCCGAAGCGTGTGGCGTCGGTGGTGTCCTTTGCGGAGGAGGGTCGCTTTCCATATTCAATCAAGGATGCTTGAGCAATGTGTAACAGACTACTTGCGCCAAGTTTGCGGCACCAGCGGCGTTTGGATGCACCCCGTCGGGGAACCAATCCGGACGGTTCGCAAGGGCTGCATGGAGGTCAACCACCGGCACCCCACGACTCTTAGCCACCTTCCGGATCAAAGGAATCATCTCGTCTCGGACTGTCGTTTCATTGATCCCCCATCGATCCTGGTACACCGGCGCGGGCAGACAAACCCACAGCCGGGGCTTCGATGGGATGTTTAAAAAGTGATCCAGCATTTCCCGCAAATCAGACTCGAACTCTGACTTGAAACGCCAGTTCTGGGGTTTCGAATCGTTGGTCCCCAATTTGATGATAACCACCTGCGGACCAAATCCCTCAACTTCACGAAATGCGTCCAGCTTCCAATAGGGCAGATCCCCTTTCTTCAAAAGCGTCGCCCCACTCACCCCAAAATTGCGCGTCTCAAATCTCTTGCCAAGGCACTTCCCTAAAACCACCGGATAACTGTTCGCCTCCCGATTCTCAACACCCGCCCCAAATGTGATGCTGTCCCCGACACACGCCACGCGGATCGCTCCCGAATAGCTCTCAGGCTGAAGAAACGCCGACTCCGTGTTAGGAACCGACCTACACCCCGAGCCGATGAGACACGCACACACTAAAGCTAAAATCCGAAAATGCATAAATGAACTCCTGGATTCCCAGGGATAGTGGGATCAAGTTAGCGGTTCCTCATTCTCCTGCGCAAGCCGCGAAATGGGAAAACCAGCAGTTCGGGTGCCACTCACGTTATCCGAGGTCGCCTCCCCTGACGCGGGTATCCCGCCGCTTAACCACGCTGAAGTGACACCACGGATGACACGGATAACACGGATGAGGAAAGGGAGCTGAGATGATTACTTTATCCGTGCTATCCGTGTTATCCGTGGTTAACTCTTCCCATTCTGCGGTAGGTATTGTCCTCCGAACGACACCTCCCGGAAACGGTGAGTTGCACCCCAGCAGTTCTCATTTTGGCCCCCAAGATGGGGGCCGACCTCCATGTCTGCCAGATGGGGGCCTCTGGCCTCGGAAGGAGTGGGACACTCAGCGAACCGGGAGGTGGGAGACCCTACCCCCCATTTTCCAAAATGAGAATTGCTGTACTCCATCTTGTCCGGATTGACTTTCTTAAAGTTCCCACTTATCAAACGCCCTCATGCCTCATCTCAATGGCTTTACCGGTCACATCGAACTCACCCCCTCGTTCGCTCCGCGACCCCACATCACTCATGTGCTGTTCGATTTTGACGGCACGCTCTCCCTGATCAGACAAGGGTGGCCCGAAGTCATGGTCCCGTTGTTCGCGGAGATGCTCCCGGGAATCCCTGGAGAAACCGAGGCGGAAAAACACCAGCTCCTGTGGGACGACATCATGCGGCTCAACGGCAAGCAAACCATCTATCAGATGATCCAGCTCGCCGCCCGCATCCAGGAACGGTGCGGTCATCCAAGAGATCCACTCTGGTACAAGCATGAGTACTTGCGGCGGCTCGACGAACGCATCCACCACCGCGTCGAAGGACTCAAACAAGGTGCCTGCAAACCAGACGAGCACTTGCTCTTCGGATCCCGCCTGCTGCTCGACGAACTCACACGCCGCGGGCTTCGTCTCTACCTCGCCAGCGGAACCGATGAACAGTTCGTCAAGAACGAGTCCGACCTGCTAGATGTGAGTCGCTACTTTGAGGGCCGCATCTACGGTGCCAAGGACGATTACAAGAGCTTTTCCAAAAAGATTGTCATCGACCGCCTGCTCCAGGAAAATAATATCCAGGGAGAACACTTGATCGCGTTCGGTGATGGGTATGTGGAAATACAAAACACCAAGGAGGCCGGAGGACTCGCGGTCGCGGTCGCGAGCGACGAGGCCAGCAACGGCGCGGGGAGGGTGGACGAATGGAAACGGCAGCGGCTGCTGGGCGTGGGCGCGGACGTCGTGATCCCTGACTACCGGGATACGGTCCCGTTGCTGAGACTCATCCTCGGAAATTAGCCTCCCTCTCTCTGTGCGCGAATTGCTCGATCTTTCAAAAATCCGGGTTTACCCATTGGAAACCCGGAGAAGTCTCACCAAAATTGAGGACATCCTTGTCGATCCTGACTCACTTCCCAGTGCCCTCACACCCGCCAACTCAGCGGCGGTGGAACGTTGCGCCCGCGATATTCTCAAGGCCCAGGACGATCGAGCCCGGATCTTGCTGATTTACGGCGCGCATCTCCTGCGCAACGGTGCCGCCCTCATTCTGGAACGGATGATGGCCCGGGGCTGGATCAGCCACTTGGCCACCAACGGCGCGGGTACCATCCATGATTGGGAATACGCTTTCTTGGGCCGATCCACCGAGAGTGTCGAAGACAATGTGGCCACCGGCAGCTTCGGCACTTGGAATGAAACAGGCCGCTTCATCCATCTCGCGCTGCTCGCGGGAGGGATTCGAGGCGAAGGCTACGGCACCGCGCTCGGAAGATTCATCCATGAGGACGGTACAGACCTGCCCCCTCCAGAAGAACTCGAACGCCTCCTGCGCGCGGAACCGGCCCACGCCCTGGCGCCCGCCCGCGCCGATCTCCTCGTGGCCATGCGCGATCACCAAATCCCAGGCGGGCGCGTCGCCGTCGATCATCCCTGGAAACACGCCTCGATCCTCTCCAACGCCTTTCGCCATGGGCTCCCCATGTCCGTGCATCCCGGGATCGGCTACGATATCATCTCCAACCATCCCATGTTCAACGGAGGCGTCATCGGACGCGCGGCAACGGTCGATTTCAAAATGTTCGCGGGCTCAGTGGATCACCTGGATGGCGGCGTGGTTCTCTCCGTCGGCTCGGCCATCATGGGGCCTCAAGTGTTCGAAAAAGCGCTCAGTTGCGTCAACAACTTGCGCCTCAATTCCGCGCGATCCATTGTTCAAGGCCACCACCTCTACGTGGTGGATCTTCAGGACGGCGGGAACTGGGATTGGTCCCAGGGTGAACCTCCAAAGAACAACCCAGCCTATTACCTCCGCTTCTGCAAAAGTTACTCGAGGATGGGCGGCGTCATGCACTATCTTCAATCGGATAACCTCCACTTCATCCACCACCTTTACAAGACACTCTGCAGCCTGGCTTAAACGCAACCGTTCTCAACCTGCTTGCGATCAATGAACTCCCAGCGTTTCCACGAAATCACGGACGCCTATCCCGCTCTCAGGATAGGCATTCTCGGAGATTTCTGTCTCGACCGCTATCTCGAGATCGACCCCGCTAGATCGGAGATTTCGATTGAGACCAACCTTGTGGTTTACAATGTGGCTTGCGTCCGCAGCCAACCGGGCGCCGCAGGTACTATCCTCAACAACCTGGTCGCGTTAGGTGTCGGCACCTTGTTTCCGATCGGTTTCCACGGCGACGACGGCGAGGGGTTCGAGTTGAACCGCGCGCTCGCCAGCACGCGCGGTGTGCAGATGGAGCACTTCCTGCACACAGCGGGACGGCGCACTTTCACGTACACCAAACCCCTCCTGCTCCACCCCGGAAAGGCACCGCAGGAGCTCAACCGGTTGGACTTCAAGAACTGGACCCCCACTCCCGAGGATGTCCAACGCCGCCTCGCTTCATCCCTCGAACAGCTTGCTCCATCCCTGGATGCCTTGATCATTATGGACCAGGTGGACCTACCCGAAACCGGTGTCGTCACTCAAACTCTGCTCAAAACCGTGGCGCGCGTCGCGGAGACCTATCCTAGAATGTTCATCATCGCGGACAGTCGGCGAGGACTTCAAGGGTTCCCGAGAGTTTCCTTCAAGATGAACCTCGCGGAATTAGGCGCGCTCTCAGACAGCTCCGCCAAGACCTCGATCGAAACAATCCGACAGCAGACCGCTGATGTGGCCCGGCAAAACGGGCGTCCCACATTTGTGACGCTGGCGGAATTGGGCATGGTCGGGTCGCTCCCAGACGGCACCACGGTTCATGCACCCTCGCTCCCAGTGCGCGGAGAAATCGATATTGTGGGCGCCGGTGACTCCGTCACGGCCAACCTCACCGCCGCCACCGCCGCAGGGGCGACTCTTCGCGAAGCCCTCCAGTTGGCCTCCGCCGCAGCTTCCGAAGTCATCCACCAACTCGGCACGACGGGAACCGCCTCGGTGCCCCAAATCGCCCGGCTGTTCGGTCTTGTGGTTCCTGGGGACAGACAATCTATCGGAGGAGTCTAACGTTTGGGACATAGAGCCTCCAGACCACGCATGGTATTCGGGGAATCTAATGCCCGAATTCAGGATGTTTCGTCAACCATTTGTCTGTCCCCGGAAATTCGGGCGCGCAACTCTAATTCCTCCGTTTTTCCTAATCGTAATCCTAATCGTAATCGTAATCCTCGGGTGTTGCCCTTGAAACAGAGGGGTGCATTACGATTACGATTACGATTACGATTAGGAGCAGGGAATTGGAGTTGCTCGAGCATCAGGCTAAACAGGGTCGTTTTACTGAGTTCACGACTTCCATGGTCTGTCTCTTTACACCGCCAAGGATCGCGTCCGGCGACGGGAACAGCGTGCAACTCGTCACGCTCTTTGGGAGCGAGCGGATGATGCACCAGACCAGCAGCGCGGGGCCATTGTGCTGTTCTACAGCGTGCTCGATGAGCAGCGGCCCGATCCGACATTTTTCGGGGTGCGCCTGGACTTTTCTTTGACGCGCCGAGGCCGCGCTTGCGGCCTGCGTTCATCTCAGGCACGGGACAAAGCATTCTCGCTCACGAACAGGTTGCGGGCGCGGAAAGCGGGCGGGCTTTCCAGCAGTAGCACGGCGCGCAGTGCGGCGAGCGGCGTGGCGAACCACGGGCGATGAAGCTGCCGGTCCTCCCCGACGGTCCAGTCGGGCTGCGGCAGGGAGAAGCGACGGGCCAGTTCCTCCGCCGTAGCCGCGATGTAGGCATCCTGAACGCGTCCGATTTCACCGAACTGCGGTGCTAGGAGCGCGGGCGAAGCGGCAAGCGCGGCGCCGTTTGGCGAAGCGTAGAATCCGTCAAGGAAGTTCGCCAGGCAGCGGTCGAAGGAATCGCCCTGCGCGGCGAGATCGGCGACTTCGGCCAGCGTTTTGGGCCTCATATCTTGCCCTCCTCAAACAATCCCTCGACCAGATACTGCGTCTTCACCAGGATACGGTTGGCTGGATAATACTGGGCCACTATTTCCAGCACGACGGGGGCTGACTTCAGTTGGAGATGGCGGATCAAGAAAACTATGTCCGGCACGTCGGAGGACTCGCCGGTGGTGCCGGCGAGCCGTGCGGCCATGCACTTCATGGCCAACAAATACTCCGGCACAGGCATCGTGAGGCGCAGGTGAGGAAACTGTGGAAGATTTCCCGCCGTTGTCTCATGCCGGGCAGAGACAAAGCCTTTGACCCCGTCGTTGAGCCAGTCCGGCGGCAGACCCTGTTCCTCGCCGATCCGGATCGCGAGCTCACGGATGAGCGGTGTAGGTTGAGACAACGCGTCCACGTCTTTGGTGGAGAGACGGGCGGTGAAAGCGAGGACCATCACGGTGCCAACAAACAGGCAGAGCTCGCCGGTGACGCCCCGTTTGCCGAGTTCATCCGAGAGGGAACTCAGCGCGCGCAGGATGGCTCCGCGGGTCAGGGCGTAAGCGGATGGTTGTGATGCGCTCATGCGACTTGGTAAACTCTAGCGAGTGCCGAAGGGCTTCTCCACCTCCATTTTTACTGAGGCGTCCGTCCTAATAACCAAGTTCGGCATTTGGTTTCTGATGGCTTTCACAATAGATCTTGCAGGTGGATTGGAGCGAGAAAGCAATTCATATTGATTCTGTGTCTGTGGTGATTTCGCATTCCCGCGCAGCGGAGGCAGGGTCGATGAGGAGGACGCATTTCGCCTCCCCATTCTCAGTCAACAACCACGCCAGTGGCGAGACCCGCTTCACCGTGGCGGAGGTGCCGATCCATAGTGTCGTGGTGGTGGAGTGAGCACGAGCCGCGGAGGCGTGCCACCGTCTCTTGCGTTGCGTCTCTGCGTTTTCGTGCCGTTGCGCGAAATGAGCAGCGAGTGGGTGGGGGCCTGCGTGGATACAGGCAACAGCCTCGCGCTGCTCGAGGATCCTTACGCCGTGGTGGAGGCGCTCGCGCCGTTCGCGGTCACGACGCACATCAAGGACATGGCGGTGCAGGAGTACGCGGACGGATTTCTCCTCAGCGAAGTTTCCATTGGCGACGGGTTCCTCGATCTGCCGCGCATGATTGCCGCATTGCGCAAAGCCCATCCACGGGTCGCTTTGAATCTGGAGATGATCACGCGCGACCCGCTTCAGATCCCCTGTCTCAAGCCGGAGTACTGGGCGACCCTTGGAGAAATGAAAGGCGCGCAGCTTGCCGAGGGGCTTGCGAGAGTGAAGCAAAACACCTCCCGCAAATCCCTCCCGCACACGACGGGTCTTTTGCCGACACAACAAGTCCAGCCCGAGGACCTTCATGTGCGACAATGTCTCAAGTGAGCGCGCGAAACCCTCTAAAACCAATAAAAGGCGGCTGGAATCGATTTGTGAGTGACGAGCAGAATGCCTTCGATTCTCCTCCTTTTTCCTCCGTTGAGGATCCTAGGATGGCCGCGAAAGAGCGCAAATAACACAGAGAAACCAAGCTAACCCTTGCGTTCTTTCGTAGCTCTGATTTTGTATTTCATCCTACTCACCCCTCAGTATTTACCACGGAGCCGCAAGCCAATCGGCGCGCGGCCATCCTGGCCGCAGCAGCCGCGAACACTGACGCTGCCTCGAGAGAATCCCACGCGTTT
>CAMBEJ010000005.1 GCA_945865375.1 Akkermansia muciniphila
GGGCTCAGCTCACCGCGACTTCGCGGACACAATTGGCGCTGCCAAAGGGGTTGTTGATCCGGGAATGGGCCTGCGGGTCGTCTGCCCACGCGCCGTCCACCATGAACCTATAATGGTAGATGCCGGGGGCTAGGCTGACACGAACTCTCCAACGGCCATTAGCTTCCTTCTTAAGGGCGATGGGCTTTCGTTCCCATCCCGTGAAGTCGCCAGATAACAAGACGTTCGAAGCGTGAGGAGCTTCCAGTTCAAATGCTTGCTCGGGAAGGGCTTTCGTGAGAGTGGCTTCAGGCACGGTGACGGGTGAGGGCTTGGGCGCTAGTGGCTTGGCAGAGGTCACGGCTTTGGCAGTCTTAGCGAGTTCTGCCGGCTGAGGCACTTTTGAAGCCGGATTCGACGGGGCTTTCACGATCTCCGTCTTGGGGATGTTCACAGTTTTCGGGCCTGGGCTGCCTGAAGGGGTCATCGACGCTTTGGCCGCGATCATTGGCACCGCCTTTTGGGTGGCGACCACACTTGCCTTCACAGGCGCTGGCTTCGCTGCGGTGGAAACGGCCGCCGGCGCGGCGGAGGCGGCTGCCTTGATGGCAGCGGGCTTGGTCGCAGTTTTTGCCGCTGTTTCGGTGGATTTCAGGATCTTTTTCTTTGGTGTGTTCATAACTCCTAATCAGGAGATTCAATCTGACACCTCGCAACTTACCAACCGAAATGGGCCTTGCAAGTCTTGTTTCCTCGCCCTGCTGGGAACCGGCGCATCTCAGACTTTTCCGGATCTTCTCGTAATCGTAATCCTAATCGTAATCGTAATCCTATTCCCGGTTCCCCTCTTGCCAGAGGTAATAGGAGTTGGCCTTAATCAAGGCAACCCGCATCGAAACGGGGCTCCACGGGCGGTCCTTCCCATGCAGAAGTTGGTAAACCTCCAGCTTTTCGTGGTCGAATCGGTGGTTCATGGGATTGCGATTACGACTAAGGAACGCGAGCACGAAAAATCTGAGATGCGCCCTGCTGGGAACCGGTCACAAAGCGTTGGATCTCATCCGACATCACCGCGTCGATCTTTGGCGGCGACGGCCACAAAACCTGAGGACCAACGCGCCAGGGGGCTGTGACACCACAGGAAGTCGATCGGCCGACAAAGGAACAAGGGCCAACTGACGCGTTTGGCCAGGAGAAACAGCGCCGGGATCAAGGTCAGATCAATATGCCGGATGGTGACGGTGCTAAAACCCGCCGTGCGAAGCTGGCTCGCCAGCTCTGGTGGATCGAGTTCACGCTCATCCGGTGAATGGTAGTCGTGGTAGCTCGCACCCATCACGACCCGGCCCAATTTCCGCAGGACCCCGTTCCGGTTCGGATCCTGCGAATAAAACATCCCACCCGGTGTGATGTGGGCGAAACAGTGGTTCAGCAGACCCGGCAGTTCCACCTCGGGGACGTGATGCAAAAAAGCCAGGCAAATGATGGTGTCAAACTGTTCGTCCCAACGAAGTTCGGAAAAAGGCAGGCAGCGAAACTCGACGTTTCGTATGTCGGCTCGGGCGGCGTGACGCCTGGCGATTTCAATTCCCTGGGAAGAGATATCCAACCCCACCACGTGGTTCGCCCAAGGCGCCAACAGGAGCTCGAACTGCCCGTCGCCGCAACCCAGGCTCAACACGCGACCCAGCGTCCCCTGGCGCAACACTCGGCGTAAGGAACGGACTTCACGGCTCAACCGCAGCCGCCAACCCAGGGGATTGTAGGCCTGGCCTTTGTAGTACTTGTCGAAGAATGTTATCTCCTTCGATTCGATGCCTGCAGGGTTTGCTTTTCCCATGTACAACTACCGTGATTCTTGTGTCGCTGTAATCGGAGCGGTCGTCGGGGACGGCCGCCCACAGGTCGGTCACCCTTTCGCTCTTGGGACGGCCGTCCAGAGGTCGGTCACTGTCTCGCTCCTGGGGCGGTCGTCCCCCGACGACCGTGTTCAGCCGCCCCACGTTTTTTGACCCCTGCTTTATTTCCACCGATGACTTGTGAAAGCAAGGTTTTCTGAAAAACACATGGTTTCTAACTTGCAATCCTGACGGGAACTCGGTTAGATGTCCCAGACGCACGACCCTAGGCCTAACGTTAGGCGAGAAGCTATTGACTTACAGCTATCCAAACCAACCCCAACTCAACCCAACTCAACCCAAGAATCAGGAGCCTCCCCATGCCTAAACCTCACTGGCGATCTCTCGTCGCGCGAAGCCCTTTGATGGCCTGCGCCGCGCTGGCAGCAGCCTTTGTCATCAATGCCCAAGCCCAGCTCATCTACACAGAAACTTTCAACACTGATGGGGATGGCACTCGTTACACCAGCCGTGGCAAAGGCTTGGTGTTGCTCATCATCGAAGGCAACCCAGAGCCGTCTTACTGGACCCACAGCTCTGAAGTCACCAAGGCCGGCGAGATCGTCGGTCTTGTCATTCCGGCCGCAGGCCGCCGGGCGGCAATCACATTCCAGAGCGCCATCACCGAGGCTCAACTCACTCCCGACGCCCTAAAATTGATCGACAACACGATCAAATGGCTCACCGCGGACAAGCCCAAGCTCAAAGTGTTGTTCTCCCCTCCGGCTGTGGGAGAAGGCGATCTGTTTCTCGCCGCGCGCTTGACGGCTGCCGGCCACACCGTCGTCGACGACGATCCCGCCGTCGGTGCCCCGGATGCCGCCACGATCGGTCTCGTGATCTGCACCAGCGGCGCCCTCCCGCTCCCGACTCGCTTCACCCGTTACGCCGCTCCATTGCTGACGTTCAACGCCCCCAACCACGATGACGAACTCATCTCCAGCATCGGCGTGGCCAACGGCGTCCTCGACCCTGGCGAAATCACCGTCACCGACACAACCCACCCGATCGCCGCCGGTTTGCCGAAAACCTTTACCTACGTCACCGAAGCCGTGGGCTTGGACACCGTGGGCACGACGATCCCGGAGGGTGGCAAGATCATCGCCAGTTACAAATTCATGAATGTGGACACGGGTTTGGAAGAAACCCGCCCGTTGCTGATGGTGATCGAAAAAGGCGTCGGACTTCTCGGAGGGGCCTTCAAGGGCTTTGAGGGAACAGGATTCTGGGCGGGTGCGGACATGAACGAACCCACCGTCACTCCCGATTGTTGTGCCACCGTTGACGATCCGCGTCAACTCACGCTCAATAAGGTCAATGTCACGGGCAAAAAGGACGTGCGCATCACTGTAGCGCTCGCCGCGACGGATATTGATTTCGAAACCACAGACTTCCTGCGGATCATGATCGATCCCGATGGCGACGGCCCGGCCGAGTTCACTCAATTGGTCAGATTCTCGCCCCCGACCGGTAACGACAAGTTCTTCTCCGATAACGATAACAAAAACAAGCTGAGTGTCACCTTCCGGGATGTGACCTACAAGGTTCCAGATGGCGCGACAGATCTGGTGGTGCGTTTCGAATCGACATCAACCTTCTTCAACGAAATTGTCGCCATCGACAATGTGCGAATCCATGCAGGGGATCTGGCACCGGCCGGGCCTGTGGGACAACCCTTGGAGCTTGGGAAAACAGTGAAAGGATTCCAGGACGACTTCACGGCCGCGACCCGAAACGCTGACTGGAAAGTGCGAGGCCCGGGCGGCGATCTCTACAAGCAGGAGGACGGAATGCTTCGAGTCACCACGAGGTTGTCCGATCCGAACCATCTTCTGTACGAAGCGGCAGGCTACAATCCCACGGTCCAGGAAGTGCTTGCTCGTATTCGCATCACAGCCTTCGGAACCGGCGACTATCCCCGCGCTGGCCTGGGTGTGGCCGTGCAAACAGCCCCTGCCGCTGAGATCAGCAAAGGCATCAACCTCCACTTCCGCGATGTCACTGAGGCCGGCACCACCGGCAAGCATTTCTTGCTCCTGGACGACGCGCGCGCTTGGGGCACTACCCCCATCAAAGAGGTCTGGGCTGTCAACGACTGGTATTGGATGCGCTTGCGGCATGATCCCAACGCCAACGGTGCCACCGACGATGTGTTCGCCAAAGTTTGGAAGGCTGATGGCAAGGTTGAGGAACCCGCCGATTGGCAAGTGAAATGGAATTACATCCCGAGTCGCACGTCGCGCACGGGCTTCGCCGGTCTCACCGGGTCAAGCAGCGACGCCTCCTCAGGACTCGGCTCCTTTGAAGTGGATTACATTCTGATCAAGGCCGACGGGTTGCCCGAAATTACGCCGAAGTGGGCGCTCACCGGACCCGGACCCACGACCCCGAAATTCACGGCAGTTCGCAGCCTCACCGCCACGCAGATCGAATTGGAATGGGTCGGTGCCGGCAACCTCGAGTCAGCCAACGACCCTGCCGGTCCTTGGACAGTAGTCGCGGCCGCCGGCAGTCCGCGGAAAATCACCACCACGAACCCGGCGGCAAAGTTCTACCGCCTCAAGCAGTAAGTGCTGGAGGCAAAAGCTCCACGCATACTCAATTCGCGCAACGACCGGGAGATCACTCCCGGTCGTTTGCTTTTTGTCACTGGTCAGGTCACCCGCTAGACCTTCGAGTGACTCAAAGAAAGAGCTGCACGCGAAGGATATTTCATGAGAACAACTCTCCCTGCTTCTGCATTCAGAGCCGCGTTCATTCGCGTGATTCACAGGCACTCATCGCCCGAATGTGACTGTTTCTTTTTCGTTCCCTTACAGCGCATCTCTGGTAACCTTTCAAGCACTCACGTGATATGAACAGGCGGACGCACTGTCGGGCGCGCAGTCAAAACCCGACTCGCCGCAGAAGAGCAGAGTCGGATTCAGCCGAAGTGCGGCACCGCCGAATCGAAGGAAACACAAGATGATCGCCACCGTTACTGTCAGTTCGATTCTGAGTTCAAAAGGATCTCAGATCTGGTCCGTGAAGCCGGACATCACCGTATTCGAAGCCATCAGCACGATGGCGGAGAAGAACGTCGGCGCTCTGCTGGTCATGGACGCCGGCAAGTTGCTGGGAGTGATCTCGGAGCGCGATTACACGCGCAAGGTCGCGCTCAAAGGAAGATCTTCTCGCGACACGACAGTTCGCGAGATTCTCTCGGCGCACGTGATTTCAGCGACCCCGAAACAAACGATCGAGGATTGCATGCGCTTGATGACAGAGAACCGCGTCCGCCATCTGCCCATCGTCGAAGGCGATACAGTGGTGGGGATTGTGTCCATTGGAGATCTCGTTAACTGGACGATCTCCGCGCAACACGCAGCCATCGAACAATTGGAGAACTATATCACCGGGCTGTGAGGCCCACGTGGACGGGACCCGCCTAGCACTACAGCAACATTTGCCGTTTTCGACCGGAGCGCGGCGTTTACGCTGCCCTAGCGTGCGGATTTGACGGCGCCGCGGCATTGAAAGGCGCTCCAATTTGCAGTTGGAAGTTGCAGCAGCATGAATGCCGCGCTCCGGGGCCTCGAAAGTGTCGCTGTAGTGCTAGTGGCAGCCTTTCGGACGCAGGCTTTGCACTCAGCAAATTCGATGCACGGATGCGAGCTTCATTCCGAAGAAATCGCCAACCACAAACCAACCGCTATGGATCAATGCGGTTGGCCAGCTTTTGGTCCACAGACCACGTCCCCGCCATGCTGTGATCGTTATTCCATCGCGTATGCCATTTTTCATTTTTGGGATCGATCACCTCGTTGCGATTGGCGGCTTCGGCGTGCCCGTCACAGAACATCAAAACGGTGCGGCGATTATGGCGGTTGGAAGGCCACTCCGATGCTGTGGTGGGATCGACGTTCCCGTCGTAGCTTCCCAACTTGTCCGTCGCGTTGCCGGTCGATCCCGGTTTGGAATCCGCGAGCATGATCATGTCCGAAGGAGCGACAACCTGCGCCTCCTTGATTTCCGGCCATGTATCCACGTCACCCCCCAACCCTTTGTCTGAGAACGCAAAAAATGCCCCCCAGTCGTTATAGCCAATCGAAAACAGGGCGGTCTCGCTGATACCAAAGGGATCACGGCCTCCGCCCGAGACATTGGGAGCGCCGAGAGTTCTGTTAAAATTCGTATCCCAACGGCTGTCCGGCCTCGCTGAAGGACATGAGAAAACCGCGCGGTTGGTGCCTATTTGAGTGAAGAGCCGGGCCGGCCAAACGTAGCGCACCCCACCTCCGGCGAAGAGGGTGCCCGGATACCTTCCCATGTCCTGCACGTACATGACCGTCGCGATGCCCAACTGCCGCATGTTGTTGAGGCAGCCAGTCTGTTTTGCCTTTGCTTTGGCTTTGGAAAGAGCTGGTAAAAGCATCCCTGCGAGAATGGCTATGATGGCAATGACCACGAGCAGTTCAATGAGCGTGAAAGCCTTGGCGCGCAGGGTCCGGCGTATTGGGGAGTCTTGAAGCGAACACATAAGTATGCCTGGTTTGCAGTCTTGTTTCAGTTTCAGCATCGGAACGATATGCGAACTTTCCTACTCAGGATGTGTCCGACTATGGCACTCCAAATGCGTTGCGACAATCAAAATTCCGCTTCGTTCCGATGAGCTTTTTCAAAATCATGTCCATTTACAAAGCGCCTCTACTTGGGCCGCAGAGCCATCCCGAAGCCATCCATCAAGCTGGGAAGGATCCTTCAACTGCTGCCCTCGCGCACGGGGCACAGCCAAGAACCGACAATCCAGCTCGGGAAGGGTGGTCATATCGCCCCATAATTTCTCAAACTGCGCCACTGGAAAAATATCCTCCTGCCCGTTGCCCCAACGTTTCTTGACATCCTTGAGGGTGATGTATGTGGGCATCCTTGCTGCGAGCCTTCGGACCGCCTCCCCAACAAGCGCCGGGTCTCCAAGGTTCGACCGTGTGAGTTCGAACACCGCCAGCGTGCGGTCAAGATCTATCCAAGTTGTCAGCGTGTTGTAATAGCTGAGGTCAAATTCCGCCTCCTCACGAGGCATGGCCAACCCCTCCACCAACCGCGGCTTCCCGTCAACCCGCGCCAACCCGCCACCCCGGTCATCCACCCGGCGGCTGATGACCTCGAAACTCAGGGCCGCGCCCGATTGTGCATGCCACCCAAGCAGGGCCGGATCCAGATTCGCGCCCAACGTGTCGATGTTGTGGAGCAAAAGGAAATCCAAGTTCGGATTGCGCTCCAGCACGGAGGCGAGCGACCCGTTTCTGAGCAGGTTCACAAACTCGAACCAATGCCCCACAGGGTGCAAGCACTGAGACGGCAAATTGTCCACATAATCGCTTCCCTCCCCTGCTCCCCGCGCCCAACCCATCAAAGCCGCGTGGAGGCTTTCCCGGACCTTTTGTTTCTGTGCATCCAGCTTTTGGTGCGCGGTTTCTTCCCACGCAAAAACGAGATCGCGCACCATCGGCACCAGCCGAAGCCCGATGGATTTTCCGGGAGAAAAAACGACCGCGCCCTCGTAGGCGAACTGATCGCGCTCGCGGAGAAATGTCTCGATCGCATAGTGGGTGAGATAGCTCGTCGTGATGAAGTGAACAGGGGGCTTTCCAAATCGAGCCCCCGCCAGCCGGCTCTTGGCGATGTGAACTTCCAAGAAGCTTCGGTGTTTTCCCGCGAACCGAAAGAACGGGTTCAAAGCCTTCACCACCCCCGCCCCCTGAGTCCATCGGCTCCCGGCACCCCCAGCGAGGGTCACCACCCCCACGCGCCCCTCCCGGAGCAACGCTTCCCCTGCCGCAACAACCCCAACCGAGCCTGCCATGTCCTCCCAGGGCGTCACATCGCCGGATTCAACGTCCGTGATGCGCACATTCACCGAGAGTCGGTTATGGGCGAGCCCCGTGCGTCCACTCTTCAGATCAGCCCGGATCTGCTCGTGCTGCGCCGCGTCGAAACCGTTTTCAACAAGCATCTCGGACAAGTTCTGCGTCTTGCTTTGACTCGAATCGAACCTCGGGAGCAACCGGTCGAACAAGGCAGGCATGACTCCTTCCAGATCTCCGCCCGCCCGGCAGGCAAGCGAGAATAAATCAAGCTCCTTGCGCCGTTGCGGAGTGAGTTGTTGAGCGTCTCCACGGATATCCGCCGGCAATGTCAAAGCGTAATAGCCGGGCGTGAGCAACGCCCGATGATCTTCCAGCAACACCGAGGCAGTCCCGGATGGATTGATGGCAAACTCGTACACCACCGGATCCATGGCGAACGGCAGAGCGCGCTCCAAAGATTTCTTCAAGGACAGCATCGCTCCGGCTAGAAAGTCCTGTCCCGCGGTCTTCGAATCGGGCGCAAAAATAAAACCCATGCCTCCCCCTGACATCCCACCCAACATCCAGAAACCCCAGAAGTTTTCACCAAATCTGTCCTGGCATTTCTCTATCAACGTTTCAGTGAACTCATTCGTAACCCATGGAACGACCGACTGGATGGGTCCAAAGAAATTGCGTGTGGTCGCCGCACCTAACCGCCGGATATCGCCTGCCCGCAAAGCCTCCAGAATTTCCTCGAAAATCCGCCCAGCTTCCAACCGGGCCTCCCATTCGACTTTCGCTCGGACAAGATACTTTCCGCTCACCATTTCCAGAATGGGGCCCACGTTCTGGGCCATCCCGCCGTGGACCAGAACAAGGCTGCGTTGAAGACGCTCCCTGGATTCCTCAGAAATCTCCTCGATGCCAATGACTCGATGCTCAGGAAGCAAACGCCCCCGGCTGACCCCATGCTCGGGATCATTCGGACCTGCAAGGGCGCCCTCAATCAATTTGATCCCGGGCCACACCCCGCCCGAATCCTGCCATCCCCCCCCTGACCCGCCCATCCACTCCCCGAGAATCGCCCGGGCCGCCACCAAACGTCGCTCATCCTCATCCATCATCCCCGTGAGCGCCTTGATCTGTCCCGTGGCACGCATGCAAAGGGCGATGATCGAGGCAAGAAGATTGGTGGAAACCGCGAGCCTCGAACCCTTGGGAATGTCGTTTACTTGACTGACGATTTCCAAGCCCAGCCCAGGCCCAACCATGCGCTCCAACAAATCCTTCAGAGGCTGGCTCGCCCCCTCGATGCCAGGCGGCACCAAACCGGAGGCAATCACGGCCGACTTGACCAACCCTAGGTGATCTCGCGCGAAATCAAAAACCTCCGCGAAATCTCGCACCGTCGCCCGACCGTTCAGGTCCACGCTCGTCAGTTTCAACACCGGCTCATCCAGCACACGCAGAAATGTCTGGATCGGCGGAATCGGAAGCGCATCCCTCCCCCGCACCCCGAGGTCGATGGACACATTCAGAACACGCGCTCCCTCAGGATAATCCATGCCCAAAAAAAAGATGTCGCTCCAGCAGGAATGAGAGAGGTCCATCCGCACCGGTGTTCGCTCCGCCAACACGGGGAACAAGCCCGTGACCTTGCCGGGAAGCAAGAGCTCGGAACGAATTCGCAACGGATGATCCGAAGGATGCCCCATCCGGAACATCCACTGATTGCCCGCAACCTCGCGAACACTTCGCCGCACCTGGTCCGCAAGAGTCTGCAAGGCCAGTTCATGGTAGGCCGTGGCGAGGGCGCTGCAGTTGGCGTCATGAACACCCTGCTGAACTTGCTCCCGCTGAAAAGCGTCCACGGCTTCTTCGAACCGGCGTTCGAGCAAATGTGAAAACCCTTCAAACGAAATCAGCCCCCGCGTGCGCGAAAGCCGACCAGGAACGTGAAACCTGAAGATCGCATGCAACAAGTTCAGAGCTCTGACACGCTCATAAAGATTCAAGCTCGCCCGACGGAACCGGTCCAGCAACCGCGCCTCCTCAAGCAGCGAAGCGAGGTCAAGTCCTCCGCACACGCTCTCCACGGGAAGGTTCCGAACCTCGGGGTCCGCGCTCGTGATGATCTCTACAAATCGGCTGTTCATATCGTCGGGGAATCCGTGGCCACAACACCGGTTCACCCACGGCTGGCAACCATCTCCACAATGCGTGAGAGCAACTCTTCACGATCGCGTCCCGACATGCCAAGCGCCAGTTGTGCGATCCATAGCCCATACTTTTCACCTATGTCATACCGCGACCCGTTCAGTTCCGCGGCAAGGTAGCGCTCCTTTCGCGCCAGCACCGCAAGCGCCGGAGAAAGGGCGATGGAAGACCCCGCTTCCAGGGTTCGAAGCTGATCCTGCAGGATCTCAAAAATGCCGGGCGTCAGCACGTGCATCCCGAAAAAACACAGGTAATGGCCGACGCGAAGCCCGGGAACAATCAGCTTGCGCTCGGCTTCGGTCGGGCTTGGTTTCTCCACCACTTCATCGATCTGGTAGAGGGCTGCGGCACCCGGCACCCGGCGTCCGCCTACCGTTCCATAATAGGGCAGCAACCGCTCCCTCGTCGCTTGAACTGCTGAAACGGAGCACGATTCGGAAGCGGCGATGCGGACGAGCTGGCGAGCGCATCGGGTGGATTCGTGGCTCACATAAAGGTGGTCCCCAACCATGTGCAAAAAGGGAGACGGCCCAACCCATTCCCGGGCGCTCAACAGCGCATGACCATAACCGAGTGCCTCCCGTTGCTCGATGAACATGAGATGCGAGGCAAGCGGACCCGCAGCGGCGCGGTAGGCGTCCTGATCCCCAGGGCACACAACCAGGGCCACCTCTTCCACCCCGGCATCCAGCGCCTCCTCCAGCAGGATGCGAAGCGCCGACTTCGACCCGGCATCTCGGTCAACGAGGCTCTGGAGCGCGAGAGAACGCTGTTTTCGACCGGCCGCAGTAATCACCGCTTTTGGAATCTTACCCATTTTTTACCTAGTTTTTGCGGGGTTGCAGCCCCGGTTTCGGCGGTGCCGGACGTCTGGCGGGCGCGTTGGTCCGCTCCGCCTTGAAAGCGCTTCGGAGAAGCCAGTGTCTCTTCAACCCCTGCAGCAGATCGTCGGCATGGATGACGGCCGCCGAGATGCCCGCGAGCATGTTGGTGTTGGCCTGCACTTGGGAATGGAGGTTGCTGGTCATGCCAGCGAGATTTTCCAGCACCGGGAGCAGATTTGTCAAAGCCTGATGGAGATCCTGACGTGTTTGCACGATAAGCAAGTCCGTCTCACCCACCGTCTTATCCGCTTTATCCAACGTCCCTCCGACCTTGTCCAGGGCGACCTCAACACGCTGGTTCAGGTTCGTCGGGATCAACCATTCTCCCAAGGAACCCTGCCTGTTTGTCAACCCCTCGGTGATCAGCTGAAGATGGGCCAAAGACGGCTTCAACCCCTCCACAGTCCCATTCAGGTTTGCGGTCAGCCGGACGGCATTCGTGAGCACCTGGTGTATTTGGTTTGTCAAAGAAAGCACACCCGGCAGGGCTTCCTTCACCACGCCCACCATGCGCGTCAACTCCTCGGGGAGTGACTCCGATTCGACCATCATCAGCTCGAACTTGCTGTTTTGAACAACCGGCTTATAAATCTGACTGTCCTTGAGGGTGACCAAGATCGCCACGGGACTGAGATCTTTCCCCAGATTATAGGTTGCCTTCCCAGTGCGACCGCGAGTCACTTCCAGGAACCGGTTGCCGAGAAAATCACCTGAGTTGAGCCGCACCTTCGAGTCCGACCAAAGATAGCCATAATACGGTTCCCAGATGCGAAATTCCACGTACATGTCGTGATTAAAATCATCGGCCGGAGTGGGATCAATCAGGGTGATTTCACCCACGTTCAAGCCCATCAACTTCACGGGGTCCCCCACCTTCATCCCGGTTGCCGTGCGCGTATAGGTGTAATAGTAAGCCTTGGCTTTGAACCACCCCTTGGTCTTGGCAACGTGAAAAACATAGAACCCGAACCCCAGGAAAAACAGGAGCACGGCAAACCCTAGAAACCAGCCCACGGTTTTTTCAACGCGGCTGAGCCGGGTACGAAGTTGGGGGGTTAGATCATGCAACGCCATGGCAATTCCTACAGCTCCTGTCTGACAACCTCGCTTTGCGTCCACCTTCCATCCCTGAGGAAAGTGAATTGGCAACCCGATTCTTTCCACGGCACCGGATCCTCGGCCGTTGCCAACACCGTCATCGGAATCCCTCCAAACCACGCATGCCCTTTGGCAAGGCTGCTCAAGAACCCAACCCACCAGGCAGCTTGTTCGTGGTCAAGACCGACAAGCGGATTGTCCAGCAGCAGAAACCCTGGCTTCGTCGCCAACGCCCGGGCCAGCCCAACCCGGGGCCTCCAGTTGCGTCCAATTCTCCCGGGAAGCCGGTCTCTCAACTGCGAAATCCCAACCAAATCCAACAGCTCCCTCACCGGCTTCTCGACTTCTTTGAACGTCTGATTCTGATGGTAGCACAGGGGCAGGGCCACATTTTCATACACCGACATTTGCGGAAACAATCGGCTGCCCTCCTCAAAAACGAGCCCCATTTTTCGGCGTAGATCCACCCAATCATCCCCGCGAAGAGCCGCCGTATCGCGGCCAAAAAGACGGACGACCCCAGCGCCAGGCAGCGCAAACCCGGCGAGGGTTTCAATGAGTCGGCTTTTCCCGCTTCCGGCAGCACCCACCACCACGCGGTAATCGCCCTCGCAAAGCGTGCAGCTCAGGGATTCGAATTCCGCACCCTCCGCCAACCCGGAAGTCGTCAGGCGCAAGCCCTGAAGTTCGGCCACAAAATCCGCTTTATCGCTGGTGGGAGGGTTCATCGGTTGAACGATCGAATTCAAATCAACGTTTGGATCAGAAAAATGCCATCAAACAGCACACAGAGCACCACGCTCTGCATAACCGCCCTGGTTGTGGCTTCGGAAACTTCCCCCAAAGTCAACGGTCTGGCGAGTCCTTCGTAACAGCAGGTCATCGAAATGACGCCCCCAAACACCGCGGTTTTTAACGCTAGCAGCGTGAAATCAGACCACTTGAGCGCATCAGCAATTTGTGACAGATACACTCCTGGCGTCAGGGGAACGTTTTGCAAGAACGCAAACAGATATCCCCCAGCCAGCGACAGCAGGATGGAATACACGGTCAGCGCGAACGTGGACAACGCCATGCCGCACACCCTCGGCACTACGAGATAATGCACGGGATCAATGCCGAGGGCCTCCAGCGCTTCCACTTCACCCAAAGCGCGCGATGTCCCCAATTCGATGACCGTCGCCGTCCCGATTTTGGAAAGCATCAGCAACGCCGTCACCGCAGGCCCTAATTCCCTGATCACCACGGCAACCATGATCGTTCCTGTCAACTCTTGCGCCCCAACCCGGGTCAGCAGGGCCACGGTTTGCCCAATCACCAGGAACCCGAGGCCCAGCGCCATGAAGGCCGCCATCGGCAACAACCGTACTCCAGCGCGTGTCATCTCGCGCCGCATCATCGGGTGCATCAACTTCGAGGCCACATTCGACTTCGTGATCATCACGGCAAGTGTGATCAAGAAAAATGCCCCCAGATCCCGCGCCACCAGGATCAGCCTCAGAAAACTCCTCCCGATCTTTGAAGCGGCCAACCCTGCCCCGCCACGCGAGGCGGCCCAAAAAGACGACTCGTCAACCCGGGTGCTCATCGCGGCTCACCTGCCTGCCTCCCCGGACCCCAGAACCCTAACGCTGCCTTCAATCTCTCCAACGGCAGGCCAACCACATTCGAAAACGACCCCGAAATCTCAGACACAATCAAGCTCCCATGATCCTGGATCGCATACGCGCCCGCCTTGTCCAAAGGTTGAATGCGCCCCAGATACCGCCTGATCGCACCGATCGAGAGCGGCAACAGGGTCACGTCGGAGGTTTCCGCGAACACTCGCTGCCTATGTGCCCGCAGGTGAATCAAACAAACACCGGTCACCACTTGGTGCGTTTTCCCCTGAAGCGCCCTCAGCATGCTCTCAGCCTCCGCCATGTCGCACGGCTTTCCAAAGAGCTTGGCCCCCAAACACACCACCGTGTCGGCCCCAAGCACAACGGAGTCCGGGAACCGCTTGGCCACCGCGCGCGCCTTGCGATACGCGTTCAATGTCGCCACCTCCCAGGCAGTCAACTGGTTCTCCTCACTCTCCAACGCTTCGCTCGCCACAACGCGGTGCTGCACCCCTAAAACACCCAACAATTCACCGCGCCTCGGCGAAGTCGATGCCAGAATGATCTCGGGGAAACCTTGATCCCCGCTTTTAAAGGGGTCCCCGCTGACATCCGATTCCTGACACGCCTTCGCCATTCCTCAACATTACCCACACCACGGTCCACTGGCAACTCCTGGCTCTGTCGTGGCACAGAACTGCCATGGTTGTTGACAAAGTCGATCTGCGTGCCTTCGCGCCGTGCAGTCACAGAGTGGCAGCGGCGTCTCGCCGCTGAAATTCGTTGTCCAAGCCTTTGGGTAAAGAGGCGAGACGCCTCTTCCACTTTCTTCACCCTCGCCAAAAGGCTTGCTTTGTCCACTCTGCCAAACTGGGAAACACCGGTGCCACGACTTTGTCGACAGCCATGACAGAACGGCTGCATTGCAAAAGGTTCGCTTGCGTTAAGCTCGCGCTTGTGAAAAATTTCACGAACTTGTCTATGGCACATGTCAAATTGCATATTCCGGGCCCCGTTGAGGTGAGTGAAAAAACTTTTGCAGCGTTCTGTTCCCCAATGGTGGGTCACCGGGGCCAGGCTTTTAAAGATCTCTACGCAAGCATCCAGCCCCGGCTTCAGACGCTCTTTCACACCCGCCAGCTTGTGTATCTCAGCACGTCGTCCGCCTGGGGAGTGATGGAGGGGGCCCTCCGCAACCTCGTGACAAAAAAAGTTTTATGCTGCATGTGCGGCGCTTTTTCCGACAAATGGTTGGAGGTGGCGCGCCGCTGCGGCAAGGAGGCCGAAGGCCTGCAGGTCGAGTGGGGCCAACCCGTTCGAGCGGAGCTTGTTGACGCGAAATTGGCCACCGGGGCGTTCGACGCGCTGACTCTGATCCACAACGAAACGTCGACCGGCACGATGAGTCCGTTGACGGAGATCGCGGCGCTCAAAAAAAAGTATCCTGAGGTTCTGTTCATCGTGGATGCGGTGAGCTCGCTGAGCGCCGTCGAGATCGACTTTGACTCCTTCGGGATCGATGTGCTGCTAGCGGGCACTCAGAAGGCCTTCGCGATGCCGCCTGGCCTGACTCTTTTTGCGTGTTCGCCAGCAGCCTTGGAAAAGGCGGCTACCGTGGAGGATCGCGGGTATTATTTCGATTTCGTCGAGTTTCAAAAAAACGCCGAGCAACACATGACCCCGAGCACTCCCAGCATCGGACACGTTTATGCTTTGGCATCGAAACTGGACGATTTCTTTGCGGAGGGTCTCGAAGCCCGATACGCACGACATCTGTCCCTGGCGGTTAAAACTCGGGATTGGGCGTCGTCGCGTGGTTTTACCCTCTTCCCTGAGCCGGGCTTCGAGTCAGTGACTTTGACCTGTGTGAATAACGGAGCAAAGCAAGGGGGCAGAGTGGTCGACGCGGCAAAGCTACAAAAACTTGTCAAAGACCAGGGCATCCTGATCGACGGCGGCTACGGGAAGATCAAAGGGACCACATTCCGACTGTCCAGCATGGGGGACGAGACCGAGGCGACGATGCAACGACTTTACGACGCCTTGGACGAGGCGCTGAAAAAAATGCCTTGAGAAGTCTGGGCAAAAAGAACCTCCAATTCTTTTGCTGGTTCTTTTGCCTGGGAGCGCGGCCTTCAGGCTGCGGCCTGCCCGTCAGAGAAGGGGCGTGGAATGCGCCGATGCGTGAATGAAATAAGTGGGTTCCTGCAGCCTGAAGGCCGCGCTCCTGTTCGCACCGGACATTCCGCGAGGCCTCAAGGTGTCACGGCCAACCGTTCCTCATCGAGTTCCCGCTTCATCAGCACACCTTGTTCCTTGTAAGGCTTGAGCATGAAATGAGTAGCGGTGGAAAGAACCCCCTGAATCGTCGCGAGCTTTTCCGAGACGAACGAGGCGACCTCTCTCAGGTTGCCTCCCTCGACCACCACGAGCAGATCGTAGCCGCCCGACATCAAATGACAGGAATGCACCTCCGTGTATTTGGCGATGCGTTCGGCCAGGCGATCGAATCCCCCGCCCCGTTCCGGAGTGATCTTGACCTCAATCACAGCCCGCACCGTGTTCAGTCCCAAGGGTTCCTCATTCAGCACCGCGCGGTAAGCCAGGATGATTTGATCGTCCTCGTAGCGTTTGATCTTGGAACGTACCTCGTCTTCCGTCACACCCAGCATGGCCGCCAGGTCTGTGGGTTTCAACGAAGCGTTCGTGCGCAATAATTTCAACAACGGATCCATGCCCGCATGTAACCACGATCACGGGTGGTCGCAACAGTTTATTTTGGAACTGGTTCTCGAAAGCGTCTAAGCTTGTCCTGTGAAAAACATCCGATCCGTACTTCGATTCGGCTGGCCTTACCTGCGCCGCTACAGGAGCAGGCTTGTCGTGGGCGTGCTCCTAGGGGTCTTGTTCGGCTTCTCCAACGCGAGTTTTGTGTGGGCGACCAAGACCGTGATTGGCCGCATGGACCCTGGGGCTTCACACCCAGAACGCTCTGCGACAGTGAACCCGGCCAAGGTGAGTGAAGAGGGGGTGAAGGGTCGTTCCACGGCCCAGGAGCCCCGCTCGTGGCTGGCGCGGTTCAAGGAAAATCTGGAGCGGCACACGTCTGACGTGCTGGATCCATGGCTTCCAGCTTTGGGCCAACCGGTAGGGTGGAGACAAATCCTCGGCGGTTTGCTCTTTTTCCCAGCGCTTGTTGCGGTTCGAGGATTCGTTGGTTACGGCAGCAGCTACTCTTTGGGATGGGTCAGCGAACGCGTGGTGAACGATTTGAGAGTCGAAGTTCTTCGCAAGCTCAGCAGCCTTTCGTTGGACTTTTTCAATCGATCGACCATGGGGGATCTCATCACCCATGTGAACGGCGATACCGCGTCCCTGCAGCGCTGTTTGAGCCTCGGGGTCTCCGATCTGATCAAGGAGCCCGTCACAATCTTTGGCATGGTCGTGATGCTTTGCTTGATCGATTGGCAGATGACGCTCGGAGCGCTGGTCTTTTTTCCGGTCTGCGTGGTGCCCATCATTGTTCTGGGCAAAAAAGTGCGGCGCGCCAGCAAGGCAGGCCTCCATGTGAACATCACACAATCGAGTCTGCTTGTTGAGATGCTTTCTGGAATCCGCGTGGTGAAGGCCTTCGGGCTCGAGGAAACACAGGTTAAGCGGTTCCAAAAACTGTCCTCGGAACTGGTGCATCACGGCATGAAGGGGATTCGCGCCAAAGAACTCATCAATCCCATCATCGAAACTGTCTCGATGGTGGGGTTCGGTTTGTTGATCGTCTACATCGCGGCAAAAGGAAGGGCGGTGGCGGAGATGGTCGCGTTTCTGACAGGCCTGGTGTTTTTCTACACCCCCGTCAAAAAGCTCGCGGGGCTGCATGTGTTGTTCGAACAAACCACCGCGGGCGTCGGGCGCCTGATGAAGATCCTCTCTGAACGTCCCACCGTGGAAGAGAAGGCCGGATCGATGCGCCTCGAAAAGTTTGAGAAGGAAATCCGGCTCGAGGGATTGCGATTTTCGTATTCAGGTCAACCGGTCCTCCACGGGATCGATCTGGTGATCCCACGGGGAGCTCGTGTGGGCATTGCTGGGGAAAGCGGATCGGGCAAGAGCACCCTGGTGAACTTGTTGTTCCGGTTCTACGATCCCACAGGGGGCGCGATTTTAGTGGATGGGATCAACTTGCGCGACGTGGCCCTCGGGGATCTACGCGGATTAATGGCCTTGGTAAGCCAGGAAATCGTGTTGTTCGACCTGACCGTGGCGGAAAACATCGCCTGCGGCAAGACGGGTGCCACCCGCGACGCCATCGAGTCCGCTGCCAAGGCCGCGCAGGCCCACGAGTTTATCATTCAACTGCCATCGGGTTACGAGACACGCATAGGCGAACGTGGCGTCACGCTTTCTGGAGGGCAACGCCAGCGGCTGGCGATCGCGCGCGCCTTCGTTCGCGATGCTCCGGTCCTCGTTTTGGACGAGGCCACCGCCTCGCTCGATTCCCAATCGGAAGCCGAGGTCCAGTCAGCCATCGACCGACTTTCCGAAAACCGGACCGTGATCACGGTGGCGCACCGGCTTTCGACGCTGGCGGTCTCGGACTTGATTGTGGTGTTGAACCAAGGATCGA
Organism: Akkermansia muciniphila; assembly: GCA_945865375.1. GTDB lineage: Bacteria > Verrucomicrobiota > Verrucomicrobiia > Limisphaerales > F1-80-MAGS106 > F1-80-MAGS106. The sequence goes on from CAMBEJ010000005.1 coordinate 18,133, forward strand.
TTGTGGAGCAAGGACGATTCGACGAATTGCTCAAGAAAGAGGGCTGGTTTGCGGCGATGGCCCGCAAACAGGGGATTACTCCGCAAACTTCAGTGCTTTTTTGAGCAAAAGGGAAAGGGGTCAGTTCCTAACTTGTTGAATTGTGCGTCTCTTCCTCCACTTTTCGTTGTTCATACAGCCGCCGATTCAAGTGAGTCTACGCACCCATAGCCAACCGTTCGCTGATCCATTTCAGCGTCACAGTCGTCTCCTGGCGGAGCCGCGTGGCCATAACCATTTTCACGGCGTCGCCTTTGGGCCGCTCGCCCAAATCAGCTTCTGTCCATCTGGCACGAGCCAGTTCCTCCCGCACGATCCTCGCGGCCTCTGCTTCCGCGCTTTCAGCCCGGTCCTCGCCATAATGGTTTTCGCCCCACTGCCCTCCCATTTGCGCCAGCAATTCCTGCCGGAACGCGTCCCCGCCCAGGCACCAACCCCGCCGCACCGCCTTCCAATCCGTTCGAGAGTCCTGGCGTCGCCGGTCTTCCATCTGCAGTTCAAACTGCTTCCGCCCAGCCGCAGTGTCCTGTGAGATGCCCATCTCTCCGAACAATCGCCACACGTCCAACCATACAGGCCGCTTCTCCGGTGCCAGCAAATACCCGCCGTAACTGCTCCAGGGGTAGGCCAGCAAAGTCGGTTCTTCCGCCAGCAGGTGCGCCCTTACTGGATTCAGGTGGACGTAATCGCACACCGTGCGCAGGTAGCCGTTACCACTGCCCTCCACCACCAGAGCCTTGTAACGACCGCTGAACAAGTGGCCGAAGAGCTTATGCCGGCGGTTGAACCGGCCGGTGTAGGTGCCGAGAAGCCATTTCATCCCCGCCACGAGGTTCGCTTGAGGTGTCTCGACGACCGAGTGAAAATGGTTGCCCAAGAGACAATAAGCATGCACCCGTCAACCGGTCTTGGCGCAGACCTCCTCAAGGGTTTCGAGGAAACGGCGGCGGTCGAAGTCGTCCTTGAAGATGGGTTCACGTCGATCCCCTCGGCTCATGACGTGATAAATGGCGCTTGAGTATTCGATGCGGAGCTTGCGGGCCATTCTGGGAGGCTACAATGGCAAACCGCTTCGTCAAGTGGGAAAGTTTAAGAAGTTAGGAACTGACCCCTTGGCCCGGATGGAGAGGGGACACCTCCAAATTTTAGACGTGAATCGAGGCCATGAACCGATCAGTAACGCTCAACTTTGAATGTTGAGCGTTAGACGTGGAAAGAGTTGCAATTTGGTTGAAGGGAGCTTTTTTCGAAACCATCATGTCAATAAACCTAATTTCAAGACATGAATCGCCGAGACTTTTTGCAAACCACGGGCCAGGGCGGTGCCCAGATGATCCTCGCTGTGGCTGCCTTGGGTGGATCATCCGGCGCCGTCCATGCCGCCCCCAGGCCCCTGCGCATCGATTCGTTCGAATACGAAGAAGCTGGGATTCTGCAGCTCCAGTCTGCCATGAGTTCGGGAAAGGAAACGGCGGTGTCGCTTGCAAAGAAATACCTGCGCCGCATCGAGGAAGTGGACCGGAGCGGACCCAGATTGAACTCGGTCATCGAGGTCAATCCGGACGCGTTGGCGATGGCCCGCGGGCTGGATCGTGAACGCAAACAAAAGGGCCCCCGGAGCTCCATGCATGGCATTCCCATCCTCATCAAAGACAACATCGACACCCACGATCGGATGATGACGACGGCCGGTTCGCTTGCCTTGGTGGGTTCGGTGCCGCCGCGCGATTCGTTTGTGGCACAGAAGCTCCGGGAAGCGGGCGCGGTCATCCTGGGGAAGACCAACCTGAGCGAGTGGGCGAATTTTCGTGGGGAACGCTCGACCAGCGGTTGGAGCGGCAGGGGAGGACAGACGAAGAATCCGTATGTGCTGGACCGCAATCCCTCCGGCTCCAGTGCCGGTTCCGGCGCCGCGGTCTCCGCCAATCTCTGCTCCGCTGCCATCGGGACGGAGACGAACGGATCCATCGTTTCGCCTTCCTGTTACTGCGGGATCGTTGGCCTCAAACCGACGGTCGGACTCATCAGCCGTTCCGGGATCATTCCTATTTCCCACAGCCAGGACACAGCGGGCCCTATGACTCGAAGTGTGACGGACGCGGCGATTTTGTTGAGCGCGCTTGTTGGCGTGGACCCGCGCGACGCGGCGACCCGGATCCACGCCGACCGAGTGCCGCCTGACTACATGCGTTTCCTCGATCCAAACGGACTTCGAGGCGCGCGCATCGGGATTGTCAGGAAGTTGTTTCGACGGGAGAACCGGGCGGCCAAGGTCATGGAAGCAGCCTTCGAAGTTCTGAGGTCCGCGGGAGCCATCCTGGTGGATCCAGCCGATTTGCCTTCGCTGGGAAAGGAAGGCGATTCCGAGGACCAGATCTTGCATTACGAATTCAAGGCGGATCTGAACGCTTACTTGGCCAGCCTGGGTTCTAAGGCGCCGGTTCGCACGCTGAAGGACATCATCGAGTTCAACGAACGAAACAAGGAAAAGGAGCTCCAGTTCTTCGGCCAGGAAACATTCATCAAAGCGGAGGCGAAAGGCCCGCTGACGGACAAGGTCTACCTCGAAGCCTTGGAGAAGGGCCAGCGACTGGCGCGCGAGGAAGGTATTGACGCCGTGATGGCCGAGCACCGGCTCGACGCCATGGTCGGTCCGAGCGGGGGACCCGCCCACGCCACCGATTATGTGCTTGGAGACCGGGGTTCTGGCGGCAGTTCCTCACCGGCCGCGATCGCCGGTTATCCGAACATCACAGTTCCGGCGGGCGAAGTGATGGGGTTGCCGGTCGGCCTTTCGTTTTTCGGACGCGCCTGGAGTGAGCCGACCCTGTTGAAGCTGGCCTTCGCTTTCGAGCAAGCCACCCGCGCGCGGAAAGTGCCACGATTCCTGCCGACACTCGGTTGATTTCCTTTCCCACTCCTTCTCACGCTCTCACTGCTCACGCTCTCACGTTCTTGTTTTCACTCAGTAAGCACGGTATCGGCGTGTTCGTAAGCGGGCGCGCAGCAGCAGAGGAGCGTGAGAACCGCGTCGCCGGTGTTCCAGAGCTTGTGGCGAGCTCCCGGCGGGATCGCGATGGCGTCCCCTTGCTTGACTTCCCGAGTTTCGCCGTCGATCCGAATGCGTCCGACTCCTTGGGTGATGAAATAAATCTCCTCCGACAAGACATGATAATGCTCCTGAGTCGAGCTTCCCACGGCGACCCGGGCTTCGGCGAGGCTTTGGTTCTTGATAGCCGAGTTGCGATGCGCCAGGAGTTCGCGGATCTCGGATTCGTCCTTGGTCGTGAAGGGGATGGTGTTTTCGATGGCGACAATGTTCATATCCGGAAAGCATTTTTGAACAGGAGGAAAGGAAGGAAACGGAGGCTGATGGATAGGACTTTCCTTTCGCAGCGTTTCGAGGATAGATCTTGGAGATGGATTGGAGCAAGAAAGAACGCTGGATAAACGATGAGAAACGGAGTTTGACGCCTTGGTAAGCCCCTCTGTGGGCCGTCGACGGCCCACAGAGGGGTTCGATCCTCACATGATCGACGTTGAAAGGTGGATTCAGAGGGGAATTCCCACCTTTTGCCGTGTTTGCAGACAAAGGGGAGCATCCAGAGGTGTCCGCAACGCTTCACCGATGTTGCTGCGGCCACTGTGGGCTTGCCGCCCGATCTCAAATTTGAGATTTCAGATCTGAAATTGGGCGCAGGCCCCGATCGGATTCCTCTTTCCACAGCCCGCAATGCTTCAGAATCTTTTCCAGACCGCTTTCTGTCTTCCCTCGACCTGCCTGCCGGCAGGCAGGTGAAGGCGACGATCCACCTTCGGCAAGGCTTCGGCGGGCAGGCCAGTTTATAAAACGGCGTCTCTTGCGGTTGCCGGGGACGATAAACACCGACCGCCTCCTTGGCCTCACACACCACAACCCACCTCCCTGAGGAGGCAGTTATCCTGGCTCACACACAGTGCGAGCTCCAAATAACCGAAGGAGGACGTCGCGTGAATCGACGCGTCAAGTCTCAGAACTCCTGACCAAAGGCGCTGCACGAAGCGCCGCCGCGCCCGGGCGTGCGCGCGGTGCGGACGATGCTGAGGAATGTGCTGAATCTGGTTGACCGCGTTGGCGGCAATCCCGGATTGCTGTCCGCTTCGCATTGGAACAGGTGTCCGCTTTCATCGGAATCCGCAATCAACCGCAGCTCGCTCCCCGGTTCTTGCAAAGATTTGCTTTTCTTTTCCGTTTTCCGGAGCGTTCCACCAGACACTTTAAATCGTGCATGCGTGGTGGCACCCGAGGTATTCCCCCTGGCGAAACCTCAGCGAGATCCGGCAAATTCCTTCGACCCTGGATGGAGTCGCGGAAACGGGGACATTGTTCGACTTGGATATTCGACTTGTTATACGTGTACAGCGATGCCAGATTCCAATCATGCTTGCCATCCGCCTCGACACCGACACTGAGAACCGCCTAGACCTCTTGGCCAAAAGGACTGGGCGCACGAAGACTTTTTACGCCCGCGAGGCGATCCTCCAACATCTGGAGGATCTGGAAGACACTTTCCTCGCCACACAGCGTCTTCGGAACCCGGCCAAAATCTACTCTGCCAAGGATGTAAAGCGTGAACTGGGTTTATAGGTTCGATGCACGCGCCTTGAAGGAACTCAAGAAGCTTGACCACCAAGCCCAGCGGGACATCCTCGGCTATCTGGATGAACGTGTGGCGGGCACTGGCGACCCTCGACGCTTTGGTAAGGCTCTGACAGCAGACTTGGCAAGCTTGTGGCGTTACCGCGTCGAGGATTACCGCATTCTCTGCCAAATTCAGGACCGTGAATTGCTGGTCTTGGTGGTGGCACTCGGCCATCGCAAGAACATTTACCAGTAGCACGGCAAGTACCGGCGGCGGTGCAAACGTCCAACGTTCAACCCTCAACGTTCAGGTTCTTCGCTGTTTTGAGTGGAATCTAAAGGTTTTGGAGTGGGGATGACACGAGCGGGTTGAAGGAACTTAGCCAGGGGCAAACGAGTCTGCGAGTGCCGCCCCTGTCTTCAGGGGTCATATCTTAACATTCAACAATTCTGAAGCACTCCTGTTCGACGGGGTCCCAGTCGCGAAGGGCTTCATATCGCTTTACAGCCATCGCCACCCCGGCGTATGCCGCCAAGCCTGATTCCCGCGCCAGTTCTTTCAACTTTAGTCCGCACATTCTGCGTCCCAGAAAGAGCACCAAGTCCCGCCCACGATCCCCGTGGCGGTCTCGAAATGTCTCCCACGGTTCACACTTCACCTTCTGCACAGCCTGAATCACCACCGCCAGACTGGGTCGCGCTAGCGTCAAGCGCCGCGCCCCTCGCTGTTCCAATGCTGAGGTCTCAGCGCTGCGATTCGTTCGTCGACTTGCGCGGATTCCGGTGCCGGCGACACTCCGGCGCGGACTCGCTGCTGATCCGATTTGCCCAGTCCTAACTTTCCCGTGCGCACCAGGTTCAAATGCACGTATCGGCTCAAAGCCAGCGCCCAATCGTCCCGGCTCACTGCCACCGATTTGAAGCGTCCCTGGAACAAATGACCACTAGCGCCCGTGCCGGCGGTTGAACCCCATGCTGTAGCTCAGGTTCAGCCACTGGGGCGCCCGCCCGCTCGATGCGCAGGGGTCTGGACACGAACACGACCGTGATGTGGCCAATTTCAAAATCAAGTGTTAAATGTTAAGATGTGACCCCTTGGACCTCTATCCAGGACGTTGCCCTGGGCTGGTATGTGCCGCACCGTTGGTGCTGAAATCACTCGCCATAACCCAGCCCGCTCAGGTTTGCTTTGATGGCCTGCTCCAGTTTCGCGGACTCGGCATCCGGGAGTGCAGGGTTTTGTAGAATCTCAAATTTCGCGGCAATGATGCTGCGGAAGTTTTCCGAGATGGCGTGCCAGTCGATCACGTCAACGCGGATGGGCAGTTCAGATTCCGCGATCGCTTCGCGCAACGCGGCCAGCCGCCCGATGGGCAGACGAGCCGGGCCGAGCAGGACGATGTCGAGGTCGGAGTAAGGTTTGGCATTTCCCGTGACGCGGGAACCGAAGGCGCGGACTTCGCAATCCGGCACCTGCGCTGCAAGCAGGCGGCGCACGACGGCCAACTGTTCTGGCGCGAGATCAATCATTGCGTGCGCGAAGTGATGCGAGGAGCGACTGAGCGGCGGCCACGAAGTGTTCAGCACTCTCACTCACCTCCTCTGCCGTGTCATTGTCATAGGTATGCGAGGTTTCGTTGCGTGCCGCATGAAAGGTCATCCAAAGATCCACATCATCAATCAGGCGATTCTCCGCAGCCTGTCGGAATAACTCGCGGCGGGTCACGCCATCGACGGATTCAGCACTGATGTTCGTCTCAAGCCAACGCTTCATCATTTTCCAAGACAGCTCATACGCGACCTCGAAGTTCTGGATGATGCCACTGCGGACGGTCTCCTTAATCTCAGGAGGGAGAGTCGCTTCGAATGTGGTTGCCGCATTGATGGATCGTTCCAGCGAGGCCGCTGCCTTTTCTAGGCTAGTGAGTTCCAGTTTCATGGCATTGGTTTTAGATTTAGGTTTTCCAAGTTGGCTTTGATTTGGTTCTCCAGTTTCGCGGACTCGGCGAACTGGGCGTGCAGTTCGGCGACGAGGCGTGGCATCTGTTGCTCGAAGGGATCACCGTCATCTGCGACTTCCTCGGCTCCAACGTAGCGGACGGGCGTGAGGACCTGGCCGTGCGGGGTGATTTCGGCGGTGGTGGCGGATTTGCAGAAGCCGGCAAATTGAAATCTGAGATTTGAAATTGGCGGGGCGTCGCCACGCCATGCGTGATAGGGGGTGGTGATTTTCTGTAGGTCGGCGTCGGTCAATTCGTGGTGGACGCGGTCGATGAGGGTGCCGAGTTTGCGGGCGTCGATGAAGAGGGTCTGCTTGCGGCGGTCCCTCAAAGTGGAAGCGGCATCCTGCCGCTTGGCGGAAGCAGAACGCGGCGAGACGCCGCTTCCACTTTTGTTTTTCGCGAGGAACCACAAGCAGACGGGAATCTGCGTGCTGTAGAAGAGCTGGCCGGGGAGAGCGTAGTCCTTGGGGAGAACGCCTTTGAGGCGGGGGTTGTCGCGCTCGATGGCGGCCATGGCGTCAGGCCAAGTGTGAAGTGAGAATGAAGAAGTATGAAGTTGGGGGTGTGGTTCTTCCTTCTGCATTCTGACTTCTGCCTTCCTTTCGGGCTGCTTGGCCGACGCCTGGAGATGGGACCACCGGCCCTCCTTGGGCACCCAAAAAACATTCTCGGCTTTATATTCGTCGGGGTCCTCGGGGTTCGCGCCTTCGTAGTCGCCTTTGCCCGCGACGAGTTTGGCGCGGTGTTCCTCGAAGGTGTCGGAAATATATTTAAGGAAGATGAGGCCGATGACGACGTGCTTGTATTCCGCCGCGTCCATGTTGTTGCGGAGCTTGTCGGCGGTGAGCCAGAGCTTGGCCTCGAAGCCGATGGTCGCGGAGGACTGGGCGGAGGAGTTTGTTTTAGTGCGAGCCATGGCGATTAAAGTGTTGTGAAGAAGTTTTGCATCGTTGTTGCCATCGACTCGCAGCGATGTTCGAGGATTCCAACCTCACGGGCCGGGAACTTCCAAAGACGCCCGACCTTGTGCGCGGGCATACCATTCCGGGTGACCCCTTTGGAGATCGTATCCGGATTAACCCCGAGATGGGCTCCGATCTTGTCCACAAATAACCAGTGTTCGCTCATCAGTTCACCCTCCTGCCCCACATCCCAATTTCGCGGGAAGTGGCTGCTATCGTGAGCAGTTGACATGGAATCGTATTCAACCTGTCCAATTATACCATCGAAAAGCAACGCCAACCCGGAGCGCGGAGCGCATTCCACCATCAGCATCTGGCAACGGGTCGAACAGGGTGGTGTGGGGATCATGCGGTCGCGTTAAAGGTTTTCTCGAAATCCGCCGCTGCCGCCATCATTTGCTCGAAGGCTGGAGTTAGCGAGGCGGCACGACGAGAGGCCGGAGGAGGTCGGCAATCCAAGCGGGAGCATGACGCAAATCCTTGAGTATGGTCGGGCGGTCTGGAGCGGTGATTTGACGGCGGAGCGTGGCGAGAACTTTGTCATCCACTTGTTTCTGGGCGAGATGGCGCAGGGCTTGGATCAGGGTGCCGCTCTTCCTCCTCCTGCCGCTTGTCTTCCTTACGACGACGCTCCTCCTCTTGGCGCTTCTCTTCCGCCTCACGAGCGGTGCGTTGGGTCTCCTTGTGTTCCCGCTCCTCCTTCTTTTCGTCCTGGAATTGGCTCCGCGTCCGCGCATAGCCCTCGGCGGTGAAAAAGTCGGCGTTTTCCGCCATCGCGTAGCTTCGGACGGGGTCTTTTCGCGCTGGTTGAGAATCGAGGCCATTTCCCTGGCGGAGTCGTTTCCCTCAAACAGAATTTGCGCGCGCCGGGTTTTCGCCTTTTCAGCATCCTGATGAGTCAAGGCATAGGCGAGCGCGATGGAAGGGCAGGATTTGACGGAACCTCCACGGCCTTGCCGTTGTCAAGAAGCACGCGGATTTGGACCGAGTTGATATTGGTTGGAAGAGCGCACCACGGGGCTCCATCACCGTAAGCAAAAACAAAATAACCATGAAAAGTTAAATTGTTATAGTTTGATCCCTTGAATCGATCCAACGGGTCCGATCCTGCACAGCCTGAGCACCGGCGCTGCTTTTTGCTTTGAGGCCTCCAGGTCTGCTTCGATCTCAACGACCCAGTCGTTCTTGCTTTCGGGATCAACCAGCACTTGTTCAACTCGCCAGAAGCCCGGCTTTTGATTTGGAGATGGATTTACGTAGGTGTGCCGCCTGTTTCTCGCCTCCGGATCGAGGCACAGCCGCCGGTGCGAGCCATAGTACTCCTCGAAAGAACGGCGCAGGGAATCCGGACTGAAGCAATCGGCTTCCCGTTGCCCCCCCGTAACAAATTCCGAAAGCGCCAGTTCATAATCGCGGTTCTGGAGGTTCCGGAGGAATGAAAACAGGACGACGCGGATCTGGCCGACAAATTCTTTATGATCCCGAGTGATGTCCTTCAGGGCGGCATCTGCGCCGGGAGGGCGCGCCTCAGACTTGTCGGAGGGTGCCCTGTAATCCGGGTTCCGCATGCGTTCCCATTCCTCGATGAGGCTGGAATCGACCTGCCGGATCATCGCGGCGAGGTACGCCTCCATTTCGCGCACCGTCTCGTTCTTGGCGGCTTCGGGGATGGTCTGGAGCATCACCTTATGCACGCTGGACAGGTGGCGCAATAGCACTCCTTCCGCGCGCTGCAGCTCGTAATCCTTGATATAGTCGGAGAATGATCGGAATTCTTCGAACATTTCGCGGACGATGGATTTGGGACGAATGTTCTCCTGTCCCACCCATGGATGTTTATCCGCAAAGGCATTAAAGGTGGCGTAGACAAACTCCCGTTTCGGTTTGGGATGCTCCAGCTTTTCCAACTCATCGATCCTTTGTTGGTACTCCATCCCCTGCTGTTTCAATTCCGCCATTTTCTCGGTCTTCAGACGATCCAGTTGTTTTCGGAGGACGATTTCGGGATTTTCAAGAATCGATTCCACGAGCGTCACCAAATCCAGGGGATAATCGGGAGCGGACGGATCGAGAAGATGAATGGTATCCAGCAAGTACAGTGACAGGGTTTGGTCCAGCGAGAAATCGTCTTGAAGCGCGGCGTTCACGCGCAACGAGCCAGACGGTTCTCCGGCTGGCGGAAACTCGATGATTTTTCGATCTAGGAGGGATCGGAACAGAACCCAGGCGCGTTTGACGTGATTTTTCTTTGCCTTCGGTGTTTCGTGAGAACGAGAGATAATTCGACGCATGGCCGCGCAACCGTCACCTGTGCGGCTGAGCACATTCATGAGCATGGAATGCGTGACAGTGAAGCGGGAACCCAAGGGTTCAGGAGGGGCCCCCATGAGTCGTGCAAAGGTATTCCTGTCCCAGGCAACGAAGTTTTTTTCCGGAGGCTTTCTTTTCACGACCTTCTTCCCGTCGCGCGCGGCCTTTTCGTCGAGCTTCAAGTTCTCGACGACATGTTCAGGAGCTTGCGCGATTACCCAACCGAGATCATCGAAGCCCTTGCGGCCCGCGCGGCCTGCGATCTGGTGAAAATCACGGGCGCTTAGAATTCCGGTCTTTTGACCGTCGAACTTGCAAAGGCGCGTGAATAGGACGGTGCGGATGGGAACGTTGATGCCCATGCCCAGGGTGTCGGTTCCACAAATCACCTTGAGGAGGCCTTTCTGGGCGAGCTGTTCGACGAGAACACGATATTTTGGCAACAGGCCTGCATGGTGCAACCCAATGCCGTGTCGCAACCAGCGTTTTATATCCGGTCCGTACGGGCTGTTAAACTTGAAGCCTTCCAGAGCGGACGCGAGGGCGGCCTTCTCCTCTTTGGAGCAAACGTTGATGCTGGTGAAGTTCTGGGCGCTTTCGGCGGCGTCGTTCTGGGTAAAGTGGACCACATAAACCGGGATCTTATTCTCGCCGACGAGAGTTTCGAGTGTTTGGGCAAGAGGTGTTTCCGCGTAGGAATAATCGAGAGGCACCGGGCGAGTTTTGGAGGAGACCACGGCGGTTTCCCGACCATTCAACCGGGTCAGCTCCTGTTCGAAAAAGGTCGTATCGCCCAGCGTGGCGGACATCAGCAGGAACCGGGTCTGGGGGAGTGTGATCAAGGGCACCTGCCAGGCCACGCCGCGGTCCCGGTCGGAGTAGTAGTGAAACTCATCCATCACCACATCGGACACGGTTGACGAAGGGCCTTCCCGGAGCGCCATGTTTGCGAGGATTTCGGCCGTGCAGCAAAGGATGGGGGCGTTGCGGTTTACGGACGCGTCACCGGTGCTCAGGCCGACGTTCTCGGGGCCGAACTCGCGGCACAACGCCATCCATTTCTCGTTCACAAGGGCCTTGATGGGGCAGGTGTAGACGGAGCGACGGCCCTGGGCGAGCGCCATGAAATGGAGGGCGCTGGCGACGAGGGACTTGCCGGAACCGGTAGGGGTGTTGAGGATCACGTTTTTCTCCTCGAACAATTCCAGGATTGCGTTCTCTTGAGCAGGGTAGAGCTGCATCTGCTTGTGTTGAACGGAGTCAAGGAAACGGCCAAGAAGAACGTCATTCGAGGGCGTTTGGTCGCCCGGCTTTGGAAGCAGATCGTAGAGAGTGAAGGCCACAGGGAAGCGAGGGTAACGGCCAGATTCGGGGTTGAGAAGCGAGAACGACTGACCAGTTCAGAAAAATCTCCTTCTTGACCCTGCGAAAAGCAATGGCTAGTTTTGGAGCCAGCATGTCCAAAATGAAACGACAAGTTTATCCGGTAAGAATTGCGGTCGTCGTAGGCGACGACGCCGGGGATCTTTGTCGCTACTGATCGCGCTTTCGACAAAAACCCACGGCTGGCAACGGTCGTGGGTTTTTTGTTAGCCCCACCGGCCTGCCGAAAACACCAAACAAAAATGAGCCAGAGCACAAGAAAAGCGGATGCCAAACCCAGAGCCAAGAGCCGAGATGTCGAGGCGGCCTCGCCCATGCTGGGCAGCGACATCCTCGTGGTGAGCCTCGAACGCGAGGGGGTCGATACGATCTTTGCCTATCCGGGGGGGGCAAGCATGGAGATACACCAAGCGCTGACGAGGTCGAAGAAGATCCGGACGGTGTTGCCGCGGCACGAGCAAGGCGGAGCCTTCGCGGCCGAGGGGTATGCGCGCGCCTCGGGCAAGGCCGGTGTCTGCATGGCCACAAGCGGTCCTGGGGCTACCAATCTGGTCACGGGAATTGCCGACGCGTACATGGATTCAATTCCCTTGGTGGCCATCACAGGACAAGTGCCGCAGGCGATGATTGGCCGGGGTGCGTTTCAGGAAACAGATTTTTTCGGGCTTACATTGCCGATCGTCAAACACAGTTATTTGATCACGAACATCAACGATATCCCCCGGATCGTGAAGGAGGCGTTTCATGTCGCCACCACAGGGCGCCCTGGGCCTGTCGTCATCGATCTCCCGAAGAATATTCAGCAACAGCGAAGCGTGCCTGTGTTTACGGATGAACTCAACATTCGAGGCTATCCGGACGATCCCAAGGCGGATGACAGCAGCTTGGAGCTGATCCTGGATCTGATTGAAAAGTCGGAGCGACCCGTATTGTATGTCGGAGGGGGTGTCATCAGCGCCAATGCTTCTGATGAACTGCGGCGCTTTGTGGAGGCCACGAAAATTCCAGTCACGACGACGATCATGGGGTGTGGCGCCTTTCCGGAAACGCATCCGCTCTCGCTCCGCTGGCTGGGAATGCACGGAACCGCGTACGCCAACTGGGCGGTCAGCGGGGAGCAGCGCAAGGAAACGGAGGGCGGCGAAACCCGCGCCGTCATGGTGGCCCCGGGAGCGGATCTGCTCCTGGCATTCGGGGTCCGGTTTGACGACCGCGTGACGGGCAAGGTCGAAAAGTTCTGCGAACATGGAACGATCGTCCACATCGACATCGACCAGTCGGAGCTCAACAAGAACAGAATCGTCCAGCATCCCATAGTCTCAGAAATCAAGCACGCCCTCCGGCGGCTCAACAGCTTGGTGAAGTCGAGGCCGATCAAGAAAACATTCACCGCGTGGCACGAGAAAATAGGAGAGTGGAAAAAGCGCGCGCCCTTGCGATATCAGGTGAACGACGAGGTGATTCGCTCGCAACACATGCGGGATCATCTTTCGGGGCTGGAGAGTGAAGTGATTCTTCCCCAAATGGCGATCGAGATGCTTTATGAACTGACAAAGGGAGATGCGATTATCACGACCGGAGTGGGACAACATCAGATGTGGGCCGGGCAATACTACAAGTTTCGGTTCCCTCGGCAGTTCTTGACGAGCGCTGGCTTGGGTGCCATGGGATACGGTTATCCTGCTGCGCTGGGTGCCAAGGTGGCGTGTCCAGACAAACAGGTTGTGGATATCGACGGCGACGGATCTTTTTTGATGAACATCCAGGAACTGGCAACGGCGCACATCGAGCAGATAGCGGCGAAGGCGATTGTCCTAAACAATCAGCATCTGGGCATGGTGGTTCAATGGGAAGACACGTTCTTCGCGGGAAACCGCGGGCACACTTATCTGGGCGACCCAAAGAATATGAAGCAAATTTATCCGGATTACATCACGATGGCGAAGAGCTTCAATGTTCCTTGTGAGAGGGTGATATTCAAGCGCGATCTCCGCGCCGCGATGCAGCGCATGTTGGATTCCGATCAACCGTATGTGCTGGACGTCATTGTGCCTTACACAGAACACGTGTTGCCCTTTATTCCAGCCAACAAAACGGTTGCGGAGATGATTTATTGACGTCTGGATCAGGGCTCGACCGAGCCTCGCCCTACCCGCGCTTGGCGCAATTCCTGGTGGCCCAGCCTTTTCTGTCTGCGCTGCATCCACCAGGCCACGGCGTACCCGATAGCCAACGTTCCGCCGAGGATCAGGAAAGAAACCCAGCGACTGTGATCCCAATAGGCCTTGAATCCTAGAAGCAGAAAAGCCACAGCAGCGATCGCTGTGAGGGATCGTAGGGGCCAATCGGCGCGAAAATCCCGCGGCATGAATCGGTGCTCGACCCAAAGGTTCGAGGCGCAAACAATTCCGCAGGCAAGGACACCGGTAAAAAGATTGGCGGGTGTGAGTAGGGCCACTAGGCCGGGGGGATTCTGCGCGCCGCCAAACGTTGCGATGAGTAGCGACCACGCAAGAATCGCCAAACCACCCAAGCCGCACCATCCGACAGCTAGGCGACGCAGTCGATTCGTTTTGGAAGGATCGCTTTTGAAACCCAGCGCGAGCGCCATCTCTCGAAGGATTGCGGGGGCGACCTCGATGGTTCCGTAGAGTGTTCCAAACATCGTGAGAAACGCCCCAACAAAATACAGAGGCTTCAACCAGGGGTAAGAGTCACCGACAAACTGGGCTTGCAGGGCAAGCAGGTTGGCACCTGCGGGAATCTGATGCGCGGGACGGAGCAGCATGGAGCCGCAAACGACAAACACGCCACTAAAAACCAGCACGATGATGAAACTCAAGGTGCAGTCCACCAGTGGCGCCCGAAGCCATCGGCGCAAAAGAAGACGCCTCGAATCATCCTCACGGAGGTGGTGAATCGTGTCCACACCATCGGCGGCACCCCATTGTTTTTCACGCAAATAGGCCCCATAGGCAAGATAGTCATACCCCGAGCCACCGATGACGCCGACATAAGTCATGACCTCGACCCAGACAGGGCGATCGGAGAATTCCTTAAGACTGACAATCCAATCTGGATAAGCGAGAGGCCGGGGGATCAGGAGTCCCACGACGATGTCCCACCAGTCTGGTTTGAGGAGGAATAGCGAAACAACCACGGAGAAGAGCATGCAGATGACAATGGCCAATTGGAGTTTCTCCAAACGTTCATAGCCGCCCTTGGAAATGAGCCATAAGACGAGAATCAATAAGCCACTACCCCAGGCGTAATGAGCGGCTCCGTTGAACGCCCCCGAGGTGCCGGTGATTCCAGCGAGCAGCGTGCCGGCTGTGCCTGCGTGGAAGGCAACCCAGATAGGGAAGGACACGATCGCGAGAATGAGGAACACCACGCAAAACCAGCCGTGGGGGCCGGGAATCGACATCCAACGTTGGAAAGGGTGTTGTCCAGTCAGGATGATTTGCCGGGCTACACCGTAAACCAGCACCCACTTACAAAGCAGCACGAGCACAAAGTACCAAAGCAGTCGGAGGCCAAAAATAGATCCACCACGGGAGGAGAAGATCAGCTCGCCGGCACCGATGGTGAGCGAGGCGATGACAGCGCCGGGCCCGAAAAGGCCTAGCCATGTGATAGGATTTCTGGAGCACAACGCTTTGGGCAACTGAGTATTCATGCGGGAACCGTCAAAAACCTACTCGCTTGGGATTCGCGGCACAATCGACAAACACGCCGGCCCGGCCCCCTGATGGGTACGGAGGCATTTGCGAGGTGTCGATGCAAGTAAACCAGGAGTGGTAAACCATGTGGCGAATGAGCGCGGCCATCGGGGATGGCCGCCCACAGGACCGCGACGCGTTCCGCTCTTGTGGGCGGCCGTCCCCGACGGCCGCGGAGAAGGTTCCGTCGCCACCGACAACTTCGGGACGCTCCACGGCGGATGCTCGGAACCGGTGTTGTGTTGTCGCGGTGTTGTGCTTGACGGTTTGTGTGGAATCGCCGAGGGTGCGCGTCTCGCGCCCGAAAATCGGGCGCTTCGATGAAACAATTGAAAACAATGATCTCCTCCATCATGCCCTCAATAGCCGCCGTGGGACTCCTCATGGCTGTGACTGTGAACGCCCAGGAAAAGCTGGATCTCAAGGATCCAAAGCAGCGTTCTAGCTACGCTATTGGCACGGATATCGGCGCGAATTTCAAACGCCAGGAGATCGAAGTCGATCCCAAAGCGCTGGCTGCAGGGTTGGCCGATGCGTTAAGCGGAAAGACGGCGATGACCGAGGCCGAGATCAAGCAAACCTTGAGCGATCTCACCGTGGAGCTGAGGAGCAAGGGAGAGATCAAGCAGAAAGCCGCCGGCGAGAAGAACGTCAAGGATGGCGAGGCGTTCGTTGTGGCGAACTCCAAGAAAGAAGGGGTCAAGGCCACGGCGAGCGGCCTCCAGTACAAAATCCTGAAGACGGGCACAGGGAAGTCCCCAAAAGCAACCGACAAAGTGAAAGTACACTACCACGGAACCTTGATCGATGGCAGCGTTTTCGACAGCTCGGTCGAGCGGAGTGAGCCTGCCACATTTGGCGTGAACCAGGTGATACCCGGTTGGACGGAAGCCTTGCAGTTGATGAAGGAAGGCGACAAATGGCAGATCGTGCTGCCTTCGAAGATCGCTTATGGCGAGCAAGGCGCGGGCGGCAAGATCGGCCCGAACAGCACGCTCATCTTCGAAGTGGAACTGCTCTCGATCGAAAAGTGACGAGCGGTTCGAGCCTCCCTCGAACCGTCGCATTGATCCAGGGTCGCAACGCGCGCCGGAAAGCGGGTTGCGACCTCATTCCAACCGCATCAGGAAGGAATAGCCATCGAGAGCAGGAACTCGATGTTGTGCCGGGTTTTCTTGAGTTTGTTCAGAAGGAGCTCCATGGCCTCGACCGGAGGCACTCCGGTAAGGGCTCGGCGGAGCATCACCACTCGGGTGTATTCGTCGGGATGGTACAGAAGCTCCTCTTTTCGCGTGCCCGACAGCTCGATGTTGATGGATGGGAAGATTCGTCGGTCGACAAGATGCCGGTCCAGGCTCACTTCCATGTTGCCGGTGCCTTTGAATTCTTCGAAGATGACTTCGTCCATGCGTGATCCCGTGTCGACCAGCGCCGTGGCAATGATGGTCAGCGACCCGCCTTCCTCGATATTGCGAGCCGCACCAAAAAACCGTTTAGGTTTGTGCAGGGCGTTGGCGTCCACACCGCCCGAGAGAATTTTGCCCGAATGCGGTTGGATGGTGTTGTAGGCCCGGGCTAGGCGCGTGATCGAGTCAAGCAGGATCATCACATCCTTTTTGTGCTCCACCATGCGCCGCGCCTTTTCTATCACCATTTCGGCCACCTGCACATGCCGCTCCGGCGGCTCGTCGAATGTGGACGCAATAACCTCTGCGGGTTTGCATGAGCGCTCCATGTCAGTCACTTCCTCTGGACGTTCGTCTATGAGGAGGATGAACAAGTAGGTTTCGGGATTGTTTTTGAGAACCGCATTCGCGAGCTTCTGCATCAGCACGGTCTTGCCAGTCCTAGGCGGCGCGACGATCAGTCCTCGGCTCCCTTTCCCGATGGGGCAAACCAGATCCAACACGCGAGTGGACAACTCGTCCTGTGCGGTTTCCAGAATGAAACGTTTGTTCGGAAACAGAGGTGTTAGGTTGTCAAAGTGGACCTTGTCCTTCGCTTTCTCCGGATCCTCCTTGTCCACTGCCTCCACCTTGAGGAGGGCAAAGAAGCGTTCTTTTTCCTTGGGCGGCCGAATTTGTCCCGCCACAAGATCGCCTGTCTGAAGATCGAACCGGCGGATCTGTGAAGGGGAAACGTAGACGTCCTCAGGACAGGGCAGGTAGTTAAAACTTTGCGAGCGCAGGAAGCCGAAGCCCTCGGGAAGGATTTCGAGGACACCTTCCGCGAACATGATGCCGTTGCGCTCGGAGTTTTTTTGAAGCACCTGAAAGATCACCTCTTGCTTCTTCATGGTACCGACATTCTCAATCCCCATCTCACGCGCCTTCGTGTTCAGTTGGCTCATCGACATCGCCTGGAGCTCGCTGATCTTGATGGCTGGGGGCTGGGGGCCGGAAGCGACCGTGGGAGACGGAATATAGACCTCCTCGGCAAGCTCCGGTAGGGGCGGCCTGTTGGGCTTGCCATGCCTCGGGCGCAGGGGGTCATTTTTTGGGCGCGACGGGCCAGAGTTCTGGGGGGGGCGATTACGCAGGGAACTCCCTGGCTTTTGGTGATGCCCATGCTGCGGGCGATGCGGCGGATTGTGTTGTGGCTTCTTTCCGCTGTTCCCCTGAGTGGGTCTGGAACCCCCGGAAGAAGGCGTTGCTTCCCGACCTGCAGGAGCCAGAGCACCTGCCGGAGGCATCGCCGTGGGCGAAGGCCCGGGTGTATTTTCAGCCTCGGATGACACTCGTTCTGACCTCGGGGGAAGCGCGGGCTCGACTCCAGATGTCACGGGTGCCACGGTTTCCGCATGGGCCTCTACAATCGGGGACGCGGGGGTGGCGGCCCTCCCGCGTGGAGACGCTTGGGTCCCGGCACGTGCCTCGCGGGCGGAGGATGGGCCGTTGGCAATTTCCTCAACCCTTGGCTCCGGGGATGAGAGCACCTCCTTGGCGGGCTGCTCACGCGCCGGTGCTTCTAAACTTGCGGAGGTATCAAACAGTTCCGGTGATGCGGCATCCGGGCCTTTTGATTTGGAACGAATCGCCCTCGGTTTCGAGGCTGGTTTTTTTACAGGTGTAGGCATAACAAAATCAAAACCAATAGGTCGCCGGAGGAGAGTGGCAGTCCCTGTAGGGAACCTCTTCTTAAAAGTCAAGAAGGTTAGCGAACAATCATAGGTTCTCGAGTCAGCGCTGCCAGTGCAACGCCCCTGTGCGGAAAGTTTTTCAGTAGGGCA
This sequence comes from Akkermansia muciniphila, assembly GCA_945865375.1. GTDB lineage: Bacteria > Verrucomicrobiota > Verrucomicrobiia > Limisphaerales > F1-80-MAGS106 > F1-80-MAGS106. The sequence goes on from CAMBEJ010000005.1 coordinate 36,402, forward strand.
AGGGGAACTTCGCGGTCAACTCCCTGACACGGTGGCGCACATGGTGCGCTGCGTCAACATTTTTGATGTCCATCAACACTTCACTGATCATATCCGCGATCGCGGCCATCTCCTGTTCCTTCATGCCGCGCGTCGTGACTGCGGGGGTGCCGAGTCGGATGCCGCTCGCCTGAAATGGGGACCGAGTTTCGAACGGGATGGTATTCTTGTTCACAGTGATTCCTGCCTCATCGAGGGCAAGTTGACACTCTTTGCCGGTCACGCCACGCGCGCCCACGTCGACGAGCATCAGGTGGTTCGCGGTGCCGCCGCTCACAAGCCGGTACCCATTTTGCTGGAGTCCTCCCGCCAACGCCAGGGCATTCTTGACGATTTGTTCCTGATAATCCTTGAAAGACGGCAACAGAGCTTCCGCGAGGCAGACCGCTTTAGCGGCAATGACATGCATCAAGGGACCTCCTTGAATCCCAGGAAAAATCTGCGAATCGATCTCTTTCGCATACTTTGCCTTGCACAGGACAAGCCCTCCCCTGGGGCCCCTCAGCGTTTTGTGGGTGGTGGTGGTGACGAAATCCGCGTGAGCCACTGGGCTCGGATGGATCCCCGCCGCCACCAAGCCAGCGATGTGGGCGATGTCCGCAAGCAAATAGGCCCCAGTTTCACGCGCGATTTCTCCGAGCTTCGAAAAATCGATGACCTGGGAGTAGGCGCTGGCACCCACCGTGATCATCCGTGGGCGGTGCTGCCGCGCAAGATCAGCAATGATATCGTAATCAAGTTTTTCGTCGTCCTTGCGAACTCCATAGTGAACGACGTCAAAGAATTTTCCGGAAAAGTTCGCTTTGTTGCCATGAGTCAAGTGGCCGCCGTGCGTGAGATCCATCGTCAAGATCTTGTCCCCAGGCTTCAGGAAGGCGAAATAAACCGCCATGTTAGCGGAACTCCCAGAGTGCGGCTGAACATTTGCGTGCTCCGCTCCGAACAACCGCCGCGCGCGGTCAATGGCCACCTGTTCCACTCCGTCCACAAACTCGCAGCCACCATACCATCGTTTGCCCGGATAGCCCTCAGCATATTTGTTCGTGAGAACAGACCCTTGCGCCGCCATCACTGCGGGGCTCGTGAAATTCTCGCTCGCGATTAACTCCACATTGTCCTGCTGCCGCTGCTTCTCCTTCTGGATCGCCGCCGCAATCTCAGGATCCACCACCTCCAGGAGCAGCGCTGGGTTCGCAAAACCTTGCTCGAGCTTTGAGACACGTCTTTGATGCCGGTCCTCCAAAGGCACCGCTGCCCCAAATGCATCCACCATCTCCATCGCCTTTTCCGTAACGGTGAAACGGGCACCCAGGCAAAGGATGTTAGCATGGTTGTGTTCGCGGGCGAGTTTCGCAATTTCAACCTCGAAAGCGACTGCGGCGCGAACGCCCAGAACTTTGTTGGCCGCGATGGCCATCCCGGTTCCAGTCCCACACACCAGAACACCCCACGCGGCCGCGCCGTCGGAAACTTTTCTCCCGACAGCGTGCGCGAACTCGGGGTAGTCGGCAGGATCCTTCGATGACACACCCAGGTCCTCGACGCGGAACCCCTTGGATTCAAGGTGATTCTTAAGGGCGTTCTTAAGTTCGAAACCGGCGTGGTCTGAGGCAATGGCAATCATGGCTTTATGGCTTACAGTGTTCGGAAACGCGCTCTCGTTCAATTCGATGAACTCCAGCATGGTTCGCACACCCCGCTCGATGCGGTCACGGCAGTGGACATAAATCGAATAGGAGCTCCCAATCGGGTCAGGAACCTCACGCTCGTAATCCTTCAAATTCCGCTCGAAATCGCCCAGCAGATAGGTTTTTTCGGCCGCTTCAGGAAACATCATATAGATAGCTTCCACATGGCTTTCGGTCATCCCCAGAATATAGTCCGCCTGCCGAACGAGGTCTGCGGTGACCATCTGACTGCGCTGGTGGGAGATGTCGATTCCGATCTCTTTCATCGCCCGTGTGGAGTGGGACGTGGCGGGCAGGCCGTCGATCGCCCCGACTCCTGCCGACATCACACGGTATTTGCCAAGACGCGAAGTGGCTTCGCGGCATAGTCCCTCTGCCATGGGGCTTCTGCATAGATTGCCTGTGCAAACGAACAACAACGTCTTCATGACTCTATAATCAGCATGCCACACCTCTCCCGAGACCACGATGCGAATCAGAGGCGTCAGAGACTTGCCTCTCCTAGAGGGCACCAGCGGGCGACAAACGCGGGCTCAAATTGCAGTTGCATGCGCAAATCGTCAACCGTGAAAATGCAGCGGCCGGAGCTTCAATGAACCCGAATCCGGTAAGGCGGCGGCGCTACGCAGCCTTCAATTTCTAGGTGCGAGCCTCACACGCGGCGAACTAAATGGGCCGATCCACCATGCCGCCGGGATCGGGAATAAGGAGTGCTCCGGTCAAGTTTCAGAGCTCATCCAATGAAGTTCACCAACGGCACAATCCCCCACGGGATCAGTCCGGCCGACTGATTTGCCCCCGTAGAATCGCGATGCCTTGCAGCACATCCAAGGCACGGGCAAGAGTTGGGTCGCGCAGCTCAGGTGCCTTCAGTTTTTCGATGGATGCCGTGCGCTCGCCACCCGGATCTCCGTCGACTGAATTCGCCTGCTCCTCCCGTTGGCGCTTTACCAGAGTCGCTTCGTTGAGTTTTGGGACGGGTGTCACGGCTGCCTTGGAGGAGACGCTCTTATGGGGCGCTGCGGGGCCGGGTTCGGAAGCGGGTTTCGAGTAAGGATCCTCCCACAACCTTCGCTCATCGAGTGCGTTGACGGCCACCTGAATATCTGGCCGGATCTGGACCCCGGCAACACTGTTGCCCCCGGCTGTCTTGATGTCCCCGGTGAGGAGCCTCAACCGATCTCCGTTGCTGAGAGTAAATTCCTGATAAACGCCGGCCGAGCCCGCAGTTTCAGACCCCAAGACAACGCTGGCGCGCTCCTGGCGCAAGATGGCCGTCAACGCCTCGGCGGCACCTCGTGTCTGCCCGTTGACGAGGATCACGAGCGGGATCTCAAAGAAGGGCTTGAGTGCTTTTGGATTCACCGCTGTGAGCGGCTTTCCCCCCAGGGTGAGCAAGGGCTGTTCGCCAGGGACAAACACGCGGGCCGCGCGCACCGACGCTTCGTAATCCGACCCGTCCGCGTACCGCAGGTCCAGGACCATGCCCTTGAGTTTGTTCGAGTTGTTCACGCCCGACCACTCGGATTGAATGGTTTCCGGCAGGGATTGGTCCACGCGGGTGATGCGCACGTAGCCAAAGCCCGAATCGAAAACCCGCCCCGTTGCCGTGGGTCCCTCGTACGCACCAGAAGGAGCCAAACTGGCCGAGTTGGTCTCCCAATGGATGCGGTTGGGGTGTTTCGCAAGGAGTTGTTCCACCGCAGCCTGGTTGAGCTCTGATTCCGTCGAAAGACGGAGGTTCGAACGGATCAGTTCGTAGACCTCCTTCCACGGCTTCTGAGGGACGGAGATGTCGGCCCATGAAAAGCCAGGGACGAGCCCCAGGACCACCAAAGCTGTGTTCCGAAAACGGACTGCCAGATGCCTCATAGTTCGAGAGTGTTGAGCCAATACAAACCCTTGATATCACTCCTTCGACTGTTTTTCACGGAGAATGTTCAAGCCTTTTGAACCAATATCCCGTCGGTAGTGCATGCCGTCAAACTGGATTCTCTGGATTGCTGAGTACGCCTGATCTCGAGCCTTCCCCAGATCCGAACCCCAAGCGGTCACACCCAGCACGCGCCCGCCGTGTGTCACCACTCTGCCATCTTCCGATCTCGTGCCCGCGTGGAACACTTTCACATTGTCCATTTTGCCCACCTCGGTCAAGCCATCGATGGGTTTGCCCTTGGAATAGGCCCCAGGGTAACCCCCGGATGCTAACACGACGCAAACGGAAACGTGCGGAGCCCAGCTCAGAACGCTATCGCTCAGGGTGCCATCCAGACAGGCCTCGACTAGGTCGACCAAGTCGTTGTCGAGCCTCGTGAGGTAGACCTGGGTCTCGGGATCGCCAAAACGTGCATTGTACTCGAGCACCTTCGGCCCCTCCTTTGTCAGCATGATTCCGGGATACAAAATCCCGCGGTAATCGATCCCCTCGGCAGCACAGCCAGAAACCCACGGTTCCAGGATGGTTCTCTGAATCGAACGAATTTCTTCCTCCGAAACAAAAGGCGTGGGTGAGTAAGCGCCCATACCCCCAGTGTTGGGGCCCTTATCCCGATCGAACGCCTGCTTATGATCCTGCGACGTCGGGAAAAGCAATGCGGTCCTGCCGTCGCAAAGAGCGTGCAGAGAGACCTCGACGCCCTCCAAAAACTCCTGAATCACAAGGCGTCGGCCCGCTTCGCCAAAAGCCTTTTTGACCATGATCTCCTTGATCGCTCCGACCGCTTCACGCTCATTCGAGCACAGGACCACTCCTTTCCCGAGAGCCAGTCCATCCGCCTTGACAGCACACCGTCCACCCATCGAAAGGATGAACGCGACCGCGGAATCGGGGTCCTCGAATGCGCCGGAGCGAGCGGTCGGAATTCCGTGACGGCTCATAAACTCCAGTGAGAAAACTTTCGACGCCTCAAACTGAGCCGCCTTTTGGTTGGGGCCCCATATTCTGAGCCCCCGGTTTTGAAAAAGGTCGACCACACCGAGCGCCAGTGGGCTGTCAGGGCCCACCACTGTGAGGTCGACCCTTTCGCGGAGTGCAAATTCGAGGAGTCCGTGGATGTCGTCCGCGCTGGTTGGAACCAACACAACAGGGTTGCCTGAGCGGGCCACGACTTCGCCGGAGATTCCAGCGTTCCCGGGGGCGCAAAAAATCTCTTCAACGCGGCTCGACTGGGCAAGTTTCCACACCAGCGCGTGCTCTCTTCCACCTGAACCAATGACGAGTAACTTCATGTTGGCGGCTATCCAACCAGGGACGTGGCAAGGTGGAAAGAACGGGAACGGCGGCCCTGCCCTGGAATGGATGCCAATTAGACGAGGAGCTCCTTAACCACCCGGGCTTCTTCATCGACGCCGGTGAGCTTGTTGTCGAGACCCTGATATTTGAAAGTGAACTTGTCGTGTTTGATGCCCATGAGGTGGAGGAGGGTGGCGTGGAAATCGCGGACATGCACCGGGTTTTCGACGATGTTATAACTGAACTCGTCTGTCTGACCGTAGATCACTCCCCCTTTGATACCGCCTCCGGCCATCCACATCGTAAAGCAGCGAGGGTGATGGTCGCGCCCATAGTTTTCCTTCGTGAGTCCGCCCTGGCTGTAGATGGTGCGGCCAAACTCTCCCCCCCAGATGATGAGGGTGTCTTCAAACATGCCCCGCGCCTTCAAATCCTGGATCAACCCGTGAGTGGGTTGGTCCACATCCCGGCACTGCGAAGGCATGCGACCCGAAACGTTCGCGTGATGGTCCCAGTTGTTGTGGTATATCTGGACAAAACGCACGCCGCGCTCGGCCAACCGGCGGGCGAGCAACGCGGTGTAAGCGAAGGTGCCGGGCTTGCGAGCTTCCTCGCCGTACAGTTTGTAGGTGGACTCCGGCTCATTTTTGACTTCGGTGAGTTCCGGAACGCTTGACTGCATCTTGAAAGCCATCTCGAACTGTTGAATCCGAGTGTGGGTTTCGGGGTCGCCCACGGCTTTGTAATTGATTTCGTTCAACCGTTTTAGCCCGTCCAACTGCATCCGGCGCAACCCAGGGCTGACTCCGGGAGGATTGTTGATGAAAAGAATGGGATCACCCTGCGAACGGAAGGAAACTCCGGCATGTTCTCCGGAGATATAGCCGCTCGACCACAAGCGTCCGCTGATGGCCTGAAGTTGCTCCTTGTTTGTGGGTTCAGCGACCAGAACCACAAAGGTGGGCAGGTTTTCGTTGAGGGAACCCAGGCCGTAGCTGACCCAGGATCCAATGCACGGACGGCCTTGTGTCTGGTTGCCGGTTTGAATATGGCAGATGGCTGGCTCATGGTTGATGGCTTCCGTGTACATGGATCGAACAAACGCCATGTCATCCACACATTTGGCGGTCCAAGGAAGCACTTCGCTGACCCACATGCCGCTCTTGCCGTGCCTCGCAAACTGGTACTTTGATGGAGCGATAGGGAACCGCTTTTGACCGCTGGTCATGGTCGTGAGGCGCTGCCCCATCCGGATGGATTCGGGAAGATCCTTATCATACCATTCCCCCATCACCGGTTTGTAGTCGTAGAGATCCATTTGGGACGGCCCCCCCACCATGTGCAGATAAATCACCCGCTTCGCTTTGGGCGGGAAATGAGGCAGACCCAAGTCCTGCGGCGTGCCTTCCGCCCAAAGTTTCAGGTTGTTCCCTGCCAACGATGTGAGCGCGGCATAACCCAGTGCGTTCTTGCCCCGGGCAAAAAACTGCCGGCGAGTCTCAAGCTTGGCGTATTCGTTAAAAACATTCATGCGTCGATCCTTGCGTTACTGGCACAGTGGAAAGTGGCAGAGGCGTCCCGCCTCTGTTCCGTCGATCTCAGCGGCGCCACTCCCTACTTTCCACTCTCCACTTTCCACTTTGTTGAGCCTACTTGGTAAGGGCTTCATCGAGGTTCAAGATTTGATTCGCCATCATGGTCAAGGCGGCGAGTTGTGGCGTTCGAATCGTTGAGCTAGACGGCGACTCACCAATCTTGACGAGCTTCCCGGCTTCCTCTGGATGGGCCTCATAAAACGCAACAAGCCGCGAGAGCGTACCATTCAGGATCGCAAATTCGTCGGAACGCAGATCGCGGGCCAGAACCCTCCTGGCCATGAAAGCCACGGCTTTCTTGTTATCACCCCTGCCTTGTGCCAACGCTGTCTCGGCCAATTTTCGGGCGGCCTCGACAAACTGCGGATCATTCATCGTCGCCAACGCTTGCAAAGGTGTGTTCGTTCGCTCCCGCCTCACGGTGCACGTCTCCCGGCTGGGCGCGTTAAAAATATCCATCAGCGCCGGGGGGGCAGCCCGTTTCCAGAAGGTGTAGAGACTCCGCCGATAAAGCGATTCCCCTGAATCCTGCTGATAACGTCGAGTGTTGCTCTCGGGCATTGCCACGGCCTCCCAAACGCCCTCGGGTTGGTAAGGTCTGACACTGGGTCCGCCGATCCTGGAGACGAGAAGACCGCCGGTGGCCATGGCATAGTCACGAATCACTTCGGCATCCATGCGGAACCTGGGGCCTCGGCTTAGAAATCTGTTGGCGGGGTCCTTCTCCAGCTTTTCAGGAGTCGTGTTGGCGCTCTGCCGGTAGGCGGCGGAAGACACCATGAGGGTGAACAGTTTCTTCACATCCCACCCGCTTTCAAGGAATTCGACGGCAAGCCAGTCGAGCAGCGCCTGGTTGGATGGGTGCTCCCCTGTGGCACCAAAATCTTCGACGGTCTTAACCAAGCCCGTCCCAAACACTTCCTGCCAAAATCGGTTGACCGTCACCCGCGCCGTCAGGGGGTTCTCAGGGGCTGTGAGCCACTTCGCCAACCCCAGCCTGTTGCGCGGTTCCCCGCTAGGAAGCTTGTGCAGCACCGCCACGACCTCCGCTCCCACCTTGTCCCTCGGCTTGTCATACTGTCCTCGGAACAACACAGCAGCCACCGGTTCGGAATTCTGCTTCTCCGTTTGCACATGCGTCACTGGATACTTCATGCGGATCCCTTGTTTCTCTTGGTCCAGCGAAGCCAGGAGCTTTTGCGAGTCCCGAAAAGGTTGGAACCGCGTCGAGAGAAAATAATTCAACAACTGCTGCTTCGCGTCGGGTTTCCACTCCTCCAGAGGCCTGCCCAAAAACTCGGTGAGAACGGCGGCATTTGCCAGAGCGGCGACCTCGGAACCACTCAAGAAGCGTGAGTAAATGCGCACATCCTGCAAAGCCACACCGTCGAAATGAGCCCCGTTGCTGCGCTGCGCGAGCTTAAAGGGGACCCCGGTCCGAATCGTGCCCGTGACTCCAGCGCCGTTCTCGGTTTCGAGAGCCGCAGCCACACCATCGACGTAGATCTTCAATCCCTCGGCTTTTCCCGAACCATCGTAGGTGGCCATGACGTGCTGCCATTGCCCCTTTTTCGCGAGGTGTTTGGTTGTTCGAACCTTGATCGCGTTGTCCGGCCATTTGTGGGCAATGTGCGACGCGAATTGACTCTTCTCAATCCAAAGATCCCAGCCGCGATAGTCGTTCCCTTCATCCATGCGCGAAAGAATGGCGGCGACGCCGCTGTAGTTTTCCGGTACATACACCCAGGAGCCAAATGAGAATGCCTCTTGACGATCGTAGTCGCCGACGTCGGCAAAGGCGGCCGTGGCGTCTTTGCCGAATCGTGGAGCAGGCCCGGTTTTGCCATCGTCCTTGATTTTCAACTCGCCCTTGGGTGCCACCTTCCCCTCAGCGCTCCCGGCACGAAACAGAATTTGGTCCGTTTTCCCGTCGTTGAGGGGCGCGTGAAAAGCCAGCTTCTCACCGCTCAGTTCACGGTCCAGGTCCTCTTTGCGCAGACCGCCAACCCACTTGGCAAACTCTGGCTCCGCGTCATGCTTGGATTTTTCAACCCCTCGCTTGGCCGCTTCGATCTCGCCCGGAAGCGCTTTCCACCGCCTCTGATCCATCGCGTCCGTCACCACGGTGATGCTGGGGTTGGAATCCTTCACGTTGCCGTCAAGGCCGGTCTGGGTTGTGTTCCGGAAAAAAGCGGCCATCGAGTAAAAATCGCGCGCCGAAACAGGGTCGAACTTATGATCATGACACGCCGCGCAGTTCAACGTCAGCCCCAGGAAAACCCAACCGGTCGTGGTCACACGGTCGTTGGCGTAATTCACCAGATTTTCTTCCTCGATAGTCCCCCCCTCGTTGGTGGTCATGTTGCACCGGTGAAACCCCGTGGCCACGATCTGGTCCTGGGTGGGCTCAGGCAGGAGATCCCCAGCTATCTGCTCGATGATGAAGCGATCGAAGGATTCATTTGAGTTAAAGGCCCGGATCACCCAATCGCGGTAAGGCCACATCTCGCGGTAGTTATCGAAATGCATTCCATGAGTGTCCGCATAGCGAGCAGCATCCAGCCAATAGCGGGCGCGATGCTCACCCCAACTCTCGGAGTCTGTCAGCTTCTTGACAAATTTTTCGTAATAATTCGCCGAACGATCGGCAACAAAAGCCTCGAGTTCCTCCGGGTTTGGTGGCAGACCAGTCAAATCAAGCGCCAACCGCCTGCCGAGCATCCGTCGGTCCGCCTCCGGTGCCGGCGACAGCCCTTGCTCCCCAAGTTTTGACAACACAAAGGCGTCGATAGAATTGCGAACCCACCGGGGATTTTTAACCTTAGGCAGCGGAGCACGCTCAGGCTTGATGAACGACCAGTGCGACTGCCACGCCGCCCCATCGGCGATCCAGAGTTTCAAAGTCTCCCTCTGCTCCGGCGTCAGGCGCTTGTGAGAGTCTGGCGGCGGCATCATCTCGTCTTTATCCGTGCTCGTGACTCTTTTCCAGAGCGCGCTCCTGTCTAGAGCTGCGGGCGTGATGACGAGCCCTTCCTCTTTCGTCTTTCCGTAAAGCCCTTCCTTGGTGTCAAGGCGCAAACTCGCCTTCCTCTTCGCTGAATCAGGCCCGTGGCAGGCGAGGCAGTTATCCAGCAAGATGGGGCGAATGTCCCGGTTGAATTGAATCTTGCCGGACGCAGCCTGGGTCCGTGCGGACAGAAGACAAACGACAGCGGCCAGACAAATAGCGGCGTGCTGCCTGAACCGATGGCAATTTCCATTCATAATCATTAACGACGGCTGAACATACATCGGATCCCGGTTCTGGGTAGTCAAAAAGTGAGCCATTTATTGCTGTGGCCACGCATTCGATGAGTTATCCTGTTCAGCTCTTTTCGTGCCCCTCCCTTCGCTTCTCACAGGCATCGGGACGATGATCGCAGACCCCAGTAAAAGCGGTTGGATCAGACTCAACGGGCTCGTTTTACTGAGCTCATCCCACCTTCGCCATCAACGCGCACGCGACCGCACTGGGACGACGCAGGAATTCACACCCATTCAGCCGGCGCACACCTAAAAAAAGCAGTTGAGAAACCACTAATTATCGCTAATCCTCACTAATACAAAGAGATGCGAAAGAACCAATCCGGGGAACGTTCCACCGCGAGGGTGAGATCCTCTATCAACGTAACTGGTTCACCATTAGCGTCGATTAGCGAAATTAGTGGTTCAACCTCCATTTTTAGGTTCAACTGCATCACCCGAAATTGAAGTCGCAACACCCCCAAGTCGCGAAAACCAACCCCAGAAACGTCTGGCTCCGAACAGGCTGAGCTGTGCAAAATTCTAAAACATTCTTCTGAAGGGTTCACTCATTCAGCGAGCAATCTGGCAAACCCTGTCAACTCTTTTTGAGTTCTGTCCGGGTTTTAAGATTTTCTGAGGATTTATTACGACGCCGACAAACTCGAAACTCACCTCTCCCGCCTTGCTCCCGAGGCCATCGAACGGGATTACGTTATTTCCGCGCTTGAAAAAAACCGGGCTGCTCCTATCGATCTACGAGTACGCTTTCTTCTCGATGACTGGGAAAACTGTTCGGATTTGCACAACAGAATTGACATTCTCAGAGGCTTGGTCGAGGAACGCGGAGCGCCTGAGGATTGGGTGTGGCTCGTGTTTAGTTTATATGAACAACAAGACTTCGCAGCAATCGTGGAGCACGTTGGGCAGGCGATAAACTCTACTGTCATTATGATCCCCAAGCCTGTGCTCTTTGGTGTCAGGGCCGCTGCATTGTTGGAGCTTGGACGCAGCGAAGAAGCCATTGCGGATTATTCGACAGTCTGCGAAATGAGCTCGACGCCCAAGTTTGCGAAGGCTGATGCGCTATCTGATTGGGCGCTGATTTTGCTTCAACAGGGCGAATGGAATCACGCAATAGACAAGCTCGAAAACGCCTTGGATCTGAGTTCGGAACTTGAACAAACCTGTCCAAACTGCGCTCACGATTACATTGATGCCATCGCACGGGCATCCACTCGCGAGGAAGCGTGGAAACCCGTCGTTGACCAACTTCTTGCGGTTTATGCCAAACAAAACGTTCTCAGTCTTTTGGGAGAAGGGCTCGTCCGCAGCCTTGGCAGTTTACGCCGGGCATTGTTCAACGAGCAGGGGCTGCGAGCATGGCATCGCACCTGGGTGACCGCCGGCAAACCTTTCGAACAACTGAAGATCCCTCTTCGCATCTTTTCCGTGGGAATTGAGTTCCTGATAAAATCAGACGCCAACGTCCTTCTGGATCTCGCCAAGGAAGAACGCCAGATTCTCCGGGACGTGCTCGGACTTGACGTTCAAAAATAGCTAGGCGAAATCCCTCAACCTTCTCACCTTTCTGGTCCACGCCTGACGGTTGACCAGTTGAGCCAGCAGAACGTCACGGGTTGCCTCACTGATCAGGTTGCAGTTCGCGAGATGGTGCGCAAGGGCGTCCGTGCTGACGTGGAGGCGTTTTGCAAGAACTAACAAACCCTCAAATTCGAGGTCGTCATCACTGTGCAATCCTTTCTTGAGCAATTCCGGTGGCATCAGCAGTGCCGCGGCAAAGGCATTGGCCCGCTTCTCAAGGTCTCGCGGCGCCCAAGGGCCGGAGATCATTGCAAGGTTGCGCCCGTGAGCGCGGTCATGCAGAAGATGGCAAAGCTCATGAGCGAGGATAAACCGCTTGCCTGATGGAAATTCACAACACGGATTTCGCCGGTTCACGAAAATATGCGGCGCGCCTTGTTCCGGCTGGACAGCCAGACCTGCAGTCGTGGCCTCGTCTAACTCAATATCCTCAAAAGTCACACCGAGGCTTTCGAGATGCTCCTCAACATCCACGGCCCCGTCGCGTTTGTGCCGCATACCCGCCTTGGCTCTCCACTCCTGCGCCAGTCGATAGCCATCCGTCCAAGGCGATTCACCGGCTTGGAGCGGTTGCGGCTCGTTCGCCAACGCCGTCCACTTTGTGGGAGGCTTCTTGCCCGATGACCTCACCAAGCGGGTTGCAATCAACAGAACATCGCTCTCGGTAAGTGTGGGAGATGCTGAGCCGAACATGACCGCCGCTTCGCAACTGCCCGCGACACACAACCTGTTGCCTTCCTCCGGCTCAAACCACCGTTTGATTGATTCCTTGTAACCGGAGCATTCAGTCTCAAGTTTATTGCGAAGTTTTTGCCAGCGATTTAGCCAATTCCCGGGAGTCGCTCCAAGGCCGGCCAGGACGGCAGTTCGGCTGATTTGGCGGTCGGCGCTGGCGATGCCTGCAACTTGCTGGCGCAGGGCCAGCAGACGGTTTGATTGCGGCTGCTGCTCAACCAGCGCCTCGACTGCCTGGCGCAGAACATCGAAAAGCGGACCCGCCACAGCGTCGGGTGTCACGCGAGTCGTTCCTGAACCGTGCAGGAAGCGAAATCCATCGGGTGCGCCAACCTGCGGGGCTTCCCCCCAGGAGAATTCCACTTCATCCCGCAAACGTCGAACCACCACGTCGGGGAACAGGCCGCCAAACCGGCTCGCACGCAGGCAATGACGGGAGGTCCACAAGGTGTGCGCCTCGTCCGCAGCCGTATCCCAGTTGCCGGCCCGCTCGAATCGTTTAGGACGATTCGTCTCCGACAGAGACTGCCAGGCAGACTCGCCGGCATTCGACACGGGCGGTCGTTGTTCATGGAGCAGCAAGTCCCAGGACTCCGTCAGCCACTCCATCACGGGCAGGAGATACCACTCCACTGCCTTCCTCACTTCGCTGCGATCCACGTGTTCGCAGAGATTCCGACCCGCAACCCAGATTTGCATCCGACCCCAGGAAAGATCTTCCTCTGGCGTGGCGAATCCAGAATCCAGATTCGGAACAAATTCCATCCGGACCGCGAATTGATTCGGGTCGCCCGACTCCAGCGCCGGGCGTTGATGGAGCTTCAGACTCACTGCGCTCCCTCCCAATACCGCTTGATTTCGCGGGCCGCCACCGCGCCAGTTTTCAACAACTGCGTGCGAACCGAGAGCGGCACTTCCTTCCATGCCACCGGATACCCGTGCCACCGGTTCTTTGCCGTGTCGTGGATGCGAGCGCAGAAGGCCCGGCCTTTGTCGGCGGCAAACCGCATCTTCCCCTCTTCGACGCTCGACTGGAGAAGCTCCCACGCACGCTCGATGCTGACATCCGCTGGGCAAAGCGATCCCTTGCGCCCCGGCTGCCAGGGCGCCTTGTGTTTCGGATTGCCTTCGTAAACAGGGTTCATATCCACTCGCATAATAGCAAAACCGCCGCCATTTCAAACAGACAAATCATTTTGTGGTCCGAGGAAACCAAAGCATGGATCGGGGGCGGGGACGGCCAGGTCCTGGGAGGCCAAGTGGGGACGAGCCGTCCCCACCCCGACTCATGGGAACTAAAGAGGACTCTCACCCAATTCGCGGTGCCCGCAACTCGGGCCTGCGGCTGGAAGCCACGGCTTTTTGTTTCACAAGCGGAAGTTGCGTTGTTTGAGCCAAGTAAGGGCCAGTTCCAAATGGTCGGCGACGTTTTCGAAAATGACTGGGAGGGGTTGTTTGACTGTCCGTCGCAGCAGCGCTTGAAGTCCGGTTCGGATGAGGGCCAGGGCGCACGCCGCGTTGGGGTTGCGGATCAAGCATTTGTCTTCGCGCCACTGGACGTCGCGTTCCCAGTGGCGGGTTTCGCAGCTCCAATGGGAGCGAATGATCGCCGCCAGGCGCTTCGGGCCCGCTTCGGATTCTCCCAATCTGCTGACGATCGTTAACAACGACGCTGAGTTGCCGAAGATCCAGGCGTCCGTGGCCGCTTTCGGGTGAAGAAAAAAAGGGGGAGCCTCTGCCAATTGATTCCTACATATAGGGCAGTCGCAGTCGACGACGCTGGTCCTGGGAAAGTTTCTGAGCGGAGCGAACGAGGGTGCTCAAGTGAACGGCGCCCCGCAGCAACCCCAAGGCCACCAGCGTCAGCACGGCACCGATGGGGAAGGCCCGAGCACAGCGGGAGCGGGGGTCAGGCACTTTCTGAAAGGCCTCGAAGAGCGAACTCAGTTGAGGGGCTTTGAGGGCCGAACGTTCCGCCACTTGGGCTGCCAGACCTGCCCGATAGGCCTCGGGCAGTGGATCCGAACAGAGCAGCCTTGGCCTGGGGATGCAGGGCTTTGAGATGCCAGATGGCACCGGTCCAGAGCACCAGTCCGACCCACTCCTCGCCCCGACAGACCACCTGATAGAGCGAGCGGCCCTTGGTTTCCGACAAAGGGGCCGGGACGGGTCTGGGCCCGCCACCAAAATGTCCAAACTCCAGCGCGGGCCGCAGGGCGGCCCGCCCACACACCACGCTCACGTGAGATCTGTTGACTGTCCACCGGCCCCGGTCTCCAAGTCTCCGTGTCCCGCAGTCTCACGGTCTCCTGGTCCCAGAGCCACAGGGTCGTTCCGCAACACGGCGAGCTTAGGCGCGAGCACTTCGCCGAATTCGGTGAGCGAGACGGTGAGTTCGGGCGGCAGCGGTTGCGTGGAGTCGAGGCCGTGGATGAGTTCGGGCTGCCAGGCGAGAAACTCCGTGAATAGCCGCGGGAGATTGTTGATGCCGGGCTGGGTGTCGGCGGTGTCGCTCTCGGCAACAGGCAAATCGGAGACATATTCGAGGAATCGACGCTGGAGATCACCGAGTTGGGCGCGGTCAATGATGGCCTGTGCATCCACCAACGCGGGGGCGGAGACCACGAGACCCTCAGGCTGGACGTAACCCAGCCAAGCGAGGTGGTCGGCGAGCGCGGGGTCTTTGGTTGGGGTGGGCATTTTTACGCGCGACTTTGAGGCGATGGGACTAATCATGAATAAGAATCTGCGTTCCTGTTCCTATTCCTCGGCACATTCTCGGTGCCATTCGGGGTTCACCCTGATCGAACTCCTGGTCGTCAGTGCGATCATTGCCATTTTGGCGGGAATGCTGTTGCCCGCGCTTTCAAAGGCGTAGACGATCCCCCTTGCATCCCAAAATTGCCGGTAAGGTGGCAGAGCCGTCTCGGCTCTGCCCGGAACAGCGACGGGACGCCGCTGCCACTTTAGGAGCGTCACAACGGGTTGATTCAGGTCCTGCTTCGCAACCGATTACCTTGAGAGGCATCGGACAACCTTGCCCGCGCTTCGACCACCCGATGGACTGCCTCGGATGCTGTGGATCCCGTGGCGGTCAGGTGCCCCATTTTTCGCCCCGATCGGGCCTCCCGCTTGCCATACAGATGCAGTTTGACAGCAGGATTCTCAAGTGCTGCTACCCAGTCCGGCTCCCCGTTTTCCCACAGATCTCCGAGAAGGTTGCTCATGGCTGCTGGTCGAAGCAAGGTGGTCGAGCCAAGAGGGAGTCCACAAACCGCTCGCACCTGCTGCTCAAACTGGCTGGTGATGCAGGCATCGAGGGTCAGATGGCCGGAGTTATGGACCCTTGGCGCCAGTTCGTTAATCAGAATACGATTGTCCGAGGTGAGGAACATTTCAACAGTCAACACGCCCACGACTCCGAGAGCATCCAGGATCTGCTCGGCTAAGTGGCGCGCGTCACGTTCCACGGTTGCATCCACCCGCGCCGGAGCTACGGAGATGTCCAAAATGTGGCGAGTGTGTGTGTTTTCGAAAACCGGAAATGCTTCGAAATGACCGTCTGCCGTGCGTGCTCCGATTACGGAAATTTCCTTAGCGAAGGGCACAAACCGTTCGTAAATGGCTGGGGCTCCCGAGATGGAATCCCACGCCGGTTCGAGCTCCGCCTCGTTCAAAAGCTTGAACTGTCCCTTCCCGTCGTAGCCGAAGTTCGCGGTTTTCATCACGCATGGAAGCCCCAGATCCGCCGCCGCCCGCTTGAGATCGTCAAGGCAGTGAACCGGACGAAAAGGCGTGACTGGAAAGCCCCGGCTTTGGAGAAAACCTTTCTCTCGAAGCCGGTTCTGAGTGATGCTGAGCACGCTGCCGCTGGGCCGGACGGGAACGTGCTGCGCGGCGGTCGAGGTGGCTTCCGAAGAAATATTTTCAAACTCAAATGTCACCACATCAACGCCGCGCGCGAATGATCGGATCGCTTCCAAATCCTGGTAAGAAGCCACGAATTCTTTGTCAGAAACCGAGGCGGCGGGCGCGTCGGCTTCTGGAGAAAAGACATGGACACGATACCCTAACGAACGGGCTGCAAGCGCCAGCATGCGACCGAGTTGTCCGCTTCCAAGGATGCCTATGGTGGAGCCGGGTAGGATGGCAGGCTCGCGTGCGGGGACTAGAGAAGACATTGCTGGATGTTCCTTATTGGCCTGGAGACGGGATCGAGAGCACCCTGTCTGTCTGAGCGTTTCGGAACGTTCCGTAAGCTTTCCGGTATTCAGGATATTTGCTCCCCAGCATCGCGGTCGCCAGAAGCGCGGCATTGATGGCACCGGCTTTGCCAATCGCCATGGCACCGACGGGAACGCCTCCTGGCATCTGCACGATCGATAGCAAAGAATCCATCCCGTGAAGCGCCTTGGATTCCACAGGCACTCCGAGGACCGGCAAAATGGTTTTTGCAGCGGTCATTCCTGGGAGATGCGCGGCCCCTCCGGCACCGGCGATGATGATCTCCAAGCCGCGAGAGCAGGCCGTCGCCGCGTATTCAAACAGCAGATCCGGAGTGCGATGGGCGGAGACGACTCGGGTTTCGAACGGCACCCCCAATTCCCGAAGTTGCGCCGCCGCGTGCTGCATGGTTTCCCAGTCCGATTGGCTTCCCATGATAATTCCCACCAGCGGATTGGCTTCGTTTCCCATATTTTCAGACTCTTTTTTACGGCCCTGTGGGGTGGACGTCCAGCTTTGCGTTCAACCCCTTTCGTTGGTCAAGAGATTCTGAGGACCTGAAATGCGGCTTCCGAGGATGCCGCCGCATGATCCCATAGGCTGCGAGGTGGAAAAGCGCCGAGAACAGAGCTGTGGGAGCCATGATGATCGCCAGCGACCGTGGGAGCAAAAGCCCATGGCTTGCTGCCAGCAAGAAGTAGAGTGCGCACAATCCTGCCGCGATAGGAGGGAGGCTCCGCACAACGACCAAGTCCAGACCTCTCCTGATCTCATCCGCCGTCACGGTTCTCTCCGCGCGCGGCTCTTCCAGCAGCGCAGTGGGGGGTTCGATGTCCTCGGTATCGGGCATGGCGTCGCCAATAGTTCGTTGAAGCTTGTTCGGAATGACTAGCAAAAGCGACCCTGATTTGGTGGCACCAGGGCCACGGCCGCGCGGTTCTCCCGCGAGTTCTCATTGTCACTCATGCTATGATATGGGGTGTTGAGCCCGACGACCGAGTGTGTAACATGAATCGCAATGGAAGCAAATAAATCAACGCACACCCGCCGTGTTGCCGCGTTCTCCGGGGCGGACGGGTATGGCGATCGCGCCTCCGTGGATGCCCTCGTGAAGACGGCCCTCAAAGCTCTGGCCCTTCCCGAAGGGTATATCAGACCGGGAGATCGCGTGGTGTTGAAGCCTAACTGGGTCAAGGAACATGACGAGCGCAACCCCGGAAGCCAGAACTGGGAGCATGTCGTCACCCACCCTTCGGTGATCGAAAGTGTCGCGCGGTGGGTTGCCCCATTCCTGCAGGGTTCTGGATCCATCACCGTGTGCGATGCCCCTCAAACCGATTCTTCTTTCGGCCTGATACGGTCCTATTGCCAGTTGGACGCCATGATCGCCCGTCTGCGGCAAGAGTTCGATGGAGTTCGCTTCGAACTGCTTGACCTGCGCCCGGAAGAATGGCACGCGGTTGACGGGGTAACGGTCTCCAAACGCTCCCTTCCCGGCGATCCTCTGGGCAGCACTTTGGTCTGTTTGAACGATGCGAGCGAATTCGTTGGATTTTCGGGGTTGGGCCGCCTGTATGGAGCTTCTTTCGACATGGCTGAAACCAACACGCGACACGAGGGGCTACACCATGAATACATGCTCTGCCGCACACCCATGGAGGCGGATGTGTTCATCAACCTGCCCAAACTGAAAACTCATAAGAAAGTGGGTATCACGTGCGCCCTCAAGAATTTGGTGGGTATCAATGCCAATAAAAATTGGCTGCCGCACCACACCGAAGGAACGCCCGAAGCGGGCGGTGACCAGTTCCCCGTCGCCACGGTCAAGTCGCGTTTGGAACATTCCTGGATGGGCGTCGCAAAGCGCTGGCTGAAGCATAGGCCATCCCTCTCAAGGGTGTTTGTTCCAGTCAAGAAATTAGCTCGCCTCTACTTCGGCGACACACAGTCCGTTGTGCGCTCAGGCAACTGGCATGGAAACGATACCTGTTGGCGCATGGTTTTGGACCTCAACAAATGCCTTTTCTCCTTCGGTGGCGACGGTTTGCCCCGAACGACTCCCGTTCGCTATTTGGCCGTGGTGGACGGAATCGTGGGCGGCGAGGGCAATGGCCCCATGTCACCGGACCCCGTCGCGTCCGGCATCATCATTGCCGGGGTGGATCCGGCGTCCGTCGATTGTGTGGCCGCCGAAGTCATGGGGTTCGATTGGCGCAAGGTCCGCCTTCTCAAAGGGGCTTTCGAGATCCAACACTTGAACTTCGCGCGCTTTCCTCCCGATGAAATTCGTGTCATCTCGAATAATCCCTCTTGGGACGGACCTCTGGGAAAGATGTCGAACACGTTTCATTTCAAGCCCCATTTTGGGTGGACAGGCGCTATCGAAAAGCAAACCAGGAGTTTTGTCGCGTGAGCTTGGAGGACTCACTTTATCCGCTTCTCGGTGTTTACGAGAAGCTCCCACTGCCGTTGAAGCGCGGCGCGGGCAGGCTCTACAGGATGCTCCCGCAGGGATTTCGATTGGGACGCCATTACGCCGATTTTGTCGCGCTCACCGAATCCGGGAATTGCGGGACCCCCGAGGAGCTCTGGGATCACCAACTGATCGAGTTGCGCCGGGTTCTACAACACGCCGGCCTGTCCTGCCCTTTCTACAAGAAACGGTTCGAGACCTCTGGATTTGATCCCAAGCGCCTGGATTCACCCGAGGACCTGCGCCGATGTCCCTTGCTGGAAAAGCAGGATCTTGTCGGTTTTCGGGAGGACCTCGTTTCCACCCGCATCCCAACGTCGCAACGGTTGTACATGACGACAGGAGGATCGACGGGCGTCCCCGTGGGATTCTATCTGCACCACGGCATCAGCCGACCCAAGGAGCAGGCCTTTCTCGAGGCCCTGTGGGGGCGGGCGGGATATACCCCAGGGGCGCGTTTGGTGGTCATCCGAGGGCACGTCGTCAATCCCCGGTCGCAGGGGCGCATCGCTTCCTACGACGCCACACGGGATTGGTTGATGTTGTCCTCCTACCACCTTACTGAAAACCGGCTTCCCGAGTATCTGGATGAAATCGAGCGGTTCCGACCCGATTTCCTGCACGCCTACCCTTCAGCCGCGCTGCAATTGGCAGAATACTTGGAGCGGTCGGGCCAATGTTGGAGAACCCCAATCAAAGCGATTCTCTGCGGGTCGGAGCGTTTGACGATTCCTCAGAAACGCCTCCTCGAAAGGGTGTTTCGCTGCCGAATCTATCGCTGGTACGGTCACTCGGAGCGCGTCGTCCTGGCCGGGGAAGGAAGAATAAGCGAATCGTTTTATTTCTGGCCCCAATATGGGTATGTGGAGTTTGGTCCGCCCGACAAGGAAGGGCTGCGGGAGGTGATCGGAACTTCATTCCATAACCTGGCGATGCCTCTCATCCGTTACCGTACGGGCGACTACGTGCGGGTTGCCGATCCCGGGCTTGATGGACCCGCCGAGTTTCCATGGCCTGCGGCTACCGAAATTGCCGGACGCGAGCAGGAATTTCTGGTCAGTGCCGCTGGTAGAAAAATCTCTTTGACCGCGTTCAACATGCACGACGCCATCTTTGACCATCTTTATGCCGTTCAATTTTTTCAGGAGCAACCCGGCGTTGCGGAGTTTCGTTATGTGCCCAGCCCCGCTTTCCACAAATCGCGATTGGTTTCCATAGAGGCGGGCATCCGCCGAAAGCTGGGGGATGATTTTAAGATAGCTTTGCGCGAAGTCGGAGAGACCGAAAAAACCGCACGGGGCAAACACCGATGGCTTGTCAGTCGGTTGGGCTAGCACCTTTACTGAGGGCTGAAGTTCCTCAGAGCCCCTCGGGTCCATCCCCAATCCGAAACTTTTGGATTCCACTCAAAACAGAGAGTAACCCGAACGGTTCGCCCCAGCAGTTCTCATGACGTCAATCGGCCTACAAAATGGTCGTTTTCCGGGAGTGGAGGCAGGGCCTTCACTCGGCTGGCGTCGCAGGAACCACAATAAGAATTGCTCTTCCATCTTGGCGACGACTTGACCCGCTGCCTTTATTACCGAATACTGCCCTCATGATCACCAAGTCACTGACTATCCTGACATCGTTCGCTCTCATCCTGTCCGCCTCCGCCGAAGACGCGGTCAAATTCAAGAAAATCAAGCTCACCGACCAGTTCCTCAGCGAAGGCGCGCACGCCGGTGATTTCAACAAAGACGGCAAGATGGACATCGTCGCGGGCTGGCAATGGTTTGCCGGGCCCGACTTCAAGCAGGCCCACGAGTTCACCCCGCCGCCCGCGAAACCTTACGACGGCGCAAAAAGTTACTCCGACTACTTCCTCACCTTCGTTCACGACTTCAACGGCGATAAATGGGATGACATCCTGGTGTTCAGTTGGCCCGGGAAGGAGGCTGCATGGTACGAAAACCCTCAGAAGCCCAGCGGCCATTGGTCCAAGCACGTGCTTCTCGACGAGGCCGACAACGAATCGCCGCAGCTCGGCGACATGAACGGCGACGGCAAGCCCGAGTTAATCTGCCACACAGGGGGCCGTTTCGGTTTCGGGGAAATCGATTGGAAGAACCCCACGTCGCCCGCGAAATTCTGGCCTGTTTCCCCTGAGGACAAGAAGAACATCTTCCGCTACACCCACGGGTACGGCTACGGCGACATCAACGGCGACGGCAAGCCCGACATTCTCGAAAAGAACGGCTGGTGGGAGCAGCCAGGGAACTATCGCGCGGGCGGTGAGTGGAGGTTCCACAAAACGCCGTTCGCGCCCGCAGGCCTGCGCGGCGGCGCGCAGATGCTTGTGATGGACGTGAATGGCGACGGACGGAGGGATGTGATCACGAGCTGGGACGCTCACGGCTATGGCATCGCCTGGTATGAGCAGCAAATCGATGGCGAATTCAAAGAACACATTCTCGTGAACACCAAGCCCGGCGACAATCAATACGGTGTGCAGTTCACCCAACCTCATGCCATGGTCCTTGCCGACATCAACGGCGACGGGCTGATGGATTTTGTGACGGGCAAACGCTTCTGGGCGCACGGGCCTGCGGCGGACGCCGAACCGGGCGCACCCGCCGTGCTCTACTGGTTCGAGTTGAAACGCGGTCCCAACAAGACTGCTGAGTATATCCCCCACAAAATCGACGACGACTCCGGCGTCGGAACTCAGATTACTGCCGCAGACCTCAATGGCGATGGCAAACTCGACATTATTTCGGCAAACAAGAAGGGCCTCTCCTTTTTCATACAAGAACACACGAAATAGCCGGTCACGCTCTCTCACAACCTCACGTCATCGATCGTATGAATCCTCCTCCTCTTTCTATCGCCTCCGTTTTCTTCGCGCTCTCCCTCTGCTTCAGTGTTGGAGGCTTGCTGGCCCAGAATGCGGACGCCTTCGATTTGCGGGACGGAGACCGCGTGGTCTTCCTGGGAGATACGCTGATAGAAAGAGAGCGGACCGAAGGCTACATCGAGTACGTCGCCACCACGAGTTTTCCTGATCGCCAGGTCACCTTTCGCAACCTTGGTTGGAGCGCCGACACGCCACAAGGGCAGTCCCGCGTGGGGTTCGACCACGCCAAATCTCCCGATGTCTGGCTCGAGCAACTGACTAATTCGATAGCTTTGGTCAAGCCAACGGTGGTGTTTCTGGGTTACGGCATGGCCAATTCGTTCCAGGGCGAAGCGGCGTTGCCAAAATTCATCGCGCAGCTCGGGACGCTCATGGACGCTGTGCAGCATCACTCGGCTGCAGCCATTCGTTGGGTCATTCTGAGTCCCATTGCCCACGAGAAATTGCCCGCGCCGCTTCCCGATCCAACAGCTCATAATCTTCAACTCTCCGCCTATGTCAAAGCCTTGAAGGAATTTGCTGCCAGGCGAAACACGCACTTCGTGAATCTCTTCGAAACCCTGGCTCCAGACTCCTCGACTCCTGCATCACCCTCGTTAACCGATGATGGCTTGCACCTGACCGCCTACGGCTATCGTCGCGCTGCCGGAGCCATCCGCTCGAGCCTCCAGTGGCCTTCGCCCTCTGGGGATGTCGACATCCTCCCTAAGAAGGGACCGCAGGCTGATCAGGCGGAAGACCTTCGCCAGGTCATTCTAAAGAAAAACGAGCTCTTCTTTCACCGATGGCGCCCCCAAAACAACACGTACCTCTTCCTCTTTCGAAAAAATGAGCAAGGCCAGAACGCGAGAGAAATTCCACAGTTCGATCCGCTCATCGAAGAACAGGAGAAAAAAATCGCTGCACTGCGCAAACCGCGGCCGCACACCGTCGAGATCGAGGCCGGTTCGTTGGAGGCGAAGCCTGCCGCAAAGCGATCGAAGAAGGAGTCCATTCTCGCCCCAATCCAACCGCTGCCTCCTCCTCAGTTCGATCTCGATCCCAATCTCGAGATCACCCTCTACGCCGAGAACCCCCTGCTCGCGAAACCGATTCACATGAACTTCGACGCCCAAGGACGCCTGTGGGTGGCCAGCAGCGAAGTCTATCCCCAGATCAAACCAGGCCAGGAAGCCGCGGACAAAATCATCATTCTCGAAGACACCGACGGCGACGGCAAGGCTGAGAAGTCCACGGTCTTTGCGGAAGGCCTGCTGATTCCCACTGGCGTCCTTCCGGGTGATGGCGGCGTCTATGTCGGCGCGAGCACTGAGCTGCTGCACTTGAAGGACACCGATGGTGACGGCAAAGCCGATCAACGCCGCGTCGTGCTCAGCAGCTTCGGCACGGAAGATACACACCACATCCTGCACACGCTGCGATGGGGTCACGACGGCCAGCTCTACATGAACCAGAGCATTTACATCCATACCCATGCCGAAACCCCACACGGTGTCATCCGCCTGAACAGCGGCGGCATCTTGAATCTACGAGTTCCCACAATGGAGGTCGGCATTCACATGAAGGGGCTGGTGAATTCCTGGGGCCACGCCATCGACAACTTCGGCCAAAGCTTCGCCACCGACGGCGCGAGCAGCGCGGACATCGGACAAGGGGGTCTCTTTCACGTGATTCCCCAGGCAATGTATCTCACCTACGCCGGTGCCCGGCGCATCCACACCAGTGCCAGCCCTGGGTCCTATCCCAAATTCGCCGGGCTCGAGTATGTCCGCAGCCCGCACTTCCCTGATGACTGGCAGGGCAACTTCGTCACTTGCGACTTTCGGGCCCATCGCGTGGTTCGCTTCGCCATGGAGGAAAAAGACTCCTCTTTCGTCACCCGTGAAATGCCCGACCTTGTCCGCACGAAGGACGTCGCGTTCCGGCCCATCGACATCAAGATCGGTCCCGACGGGGCGCTCTACATTGCCGATTGGTCGAACCCGATCATCCAGCACGGAGAAGTCGATTTCCGCGATCCACGCCGCGACCACGAGCACGGACGCATCTGGCGGCTGAGTTACAAAGGCCGCAAACCGGCCCCGAAGCAGGACCTCACGAAAGCCAGCACCGCGGAGCTCTTCGCCAATCTTCTGAGTTCAAATCTATTCTCCAAAGAACACAGCCGCAGGCTCCTGACCGAGCGCGGCTGGGCCCTCGAAAAAGAACTCGCCGCCTGGGCCAAAGCCCAAGCCTCCGAACAGGGCCGCCTCGAAGCGCTTTGGATGTATCAGGCCATCGACATCGTCGAATCCAAGCTCCTCGAACAACTCCTGGGAGCCCAAGACGGCCGTGTCCGAGCGGCCGCCGTGCGGGTGCTCGCTTTCTGGCAGCAACGCCTCCCGGCCGACCCAGTGCGTGTCGCCTCCGCCGGTCAAGGGTGGTCCCCTGCCCCTCTCCCGCTGGCTCGTGCTGAACTGCCCTCAACCAAAGCCCTCGAACTCCTCTCAGCCCGCGTGACGGATCAGAACCCGCTCGTCCGCCTGGAAGCTTTGCGCGCTCTCGCTCGCATCCCCACGGCACGCGCCGCGGAACTCGCTCTCAGTGTCCTGGATCAACCGATGGACAAGTCCCTTGATTACGCTCTCTGGCTCACCCTCAACGACCTATCTGAACCGTGGCTTGCCGCTCTCAAGTCCGGGGCCTGGAATATCGACGGACGGTCGAAGCAACTTGAGTACGGCCTCAAAGCCATCGAACCCACCCAAGCCAGCGCGGTTCTTGGTCGGCTCATCGGGGACAAGCCGTTTCCGAAGGACGGGTCCGGTCCATGGATCGAGCTCATCGGTCAAGCCGGCACCGCGAAGGAACTTCGGCGACTCTTCGATCAAGTGCTGGCGGCGGGCTTCGACGAGCCGGCGACTGCTCGCGCCCTCTCCTCTCTCAATCAAGCGGTCCGGCTCCGTAATGTAAAACCCACGGGAAGCACCCTCGAGCTCGGTGCCCTGTTCACTCACGCCAACGAGTCGGTCCGCGTCGAATCTGTGCGCCTCGCAGGCGGATGGAGGAACCTCGGCAAATACTTCGCTGAACTCGGCGTCATCGCCCGCAACAAAGACTCCGCACCGGCGCTTCGAGACGCCGCTTTTGGCGCTCTCCGCGATATCGGCGGCCAGGGGGCGATCGATATGCTGACACCGCTGACCGCCGGAACGACCGACCAAAACATTCGCCGCGCCGCCGTCCTTGCTCTCGCCGCGCTGAATCTCGACAAAGCCGTTCCCGCCGCCGTCGAGATCCTGGCGAGCACGGCTACCGAAGCGGATGCGCTCGCTTTGTGGCGTGCTCTCCTGAGCATCAAAGGAGCGGCGCCCGCGCTCGCCAGAGCCTTGCCCAAAGCTGGCATCTCCGTAGCCGTTGCCAAGGCTGGCCTGCGCGCCGCTCGCGAAGGAGGTCGCAGCGAGCCTAATCTCGTCCTCGCCATCACACGGGGCAGCAGCCTGGATGAAGGCGATGTGATCCTGAGCGAAACGGAATTGAAGCAACTTGCCATCGATGTCATCGCCAACGGGGATCCCGTCCGTGGCGAGTTCGTGTATCACCGCAAGGATCTCTCCTGCGTCGCCTGTCACGCCATTGGTGGCGCCGGTGGAAAGGTGGGACCCGACATGACCAGCATCGGGGCCAGCGCGCCGTTGGATTATCTTCTTGAATCCGTCTGGTTCCCCAACAGGAAAATCAAGGAAGGCTACCATGCCGTCACCGTGGAGACGAAGGACGGCCAGGAGTTCTCCGGCATCCTCGTGCGTGAGAACACGGAGCAAATCATCCTGCGGGATGCCACGGGCAAGGAGCTCGCCATCGCGAAAACCAACGTGTCCGAGCGCCGAATCGGCTCTCTCTCACTCATGCCGGCAGGATTGATCGACAGCCTCACCCAGCAGGAGAGGATAGACCTCTTCCGTTTCGTGAGTGAGCTCGGAAAACCCGGGCCCTTTGACGCCACCAAAGGCCACATCGCCCGCGTCTGGAAAGTGCGTCCTGGAATCCATACCCTCGAACAATTCGGCGAGGAGGGGTTCGTGACGAGCGACCTCAACAGCAGGGATTGGACCCCCCTCTACACGAACGTGGACGGACACCTCCCAGCCAACCGCATCACCGAAGGCGCCGTGCCAGGCAAGTATTTGGGCTTGATCGGCCTCTACGCCGCCGCTCAGCTCCAAATCGCCAACTCCGGCCCCGTGACCCTCAGGTTCACCGGGGCAGCGGGGGCCACAATCTGGATCGATGGCAAGCCTCAAGAATCGCGCGCTGAGCTGAGAGTAGAGCTCGCCAGCGGCATACACCCCATCGTCGTGCGTCTCGATCCGAAGAAGCTTCCAAGCTCACTCCGGCTCGATTCCAGTGAGGGGACTTTCATCACAAACTAGAAGCCAGTGTTCAGATCATTCTATTCCTTATGAAATTTGTTCTCCTCGCAGTTTGGGCCATGGCCGCCAGTGCTCTCGCGGTTGATTTATCAGGGGATTTCAAAGGACCCCTTGGAATTCAGCTCTACAGCCTGCGTGAATCCTTCAAGCGGGATGTCGCAGGCACTCTCGATCGGGTCAAGGGGTTAGGCTTCGCGGAAATCGAAGGCGGGGGCGATTACGGCCTTGGTATCGAAAAATACAAGGCCCTGCTCAAAGAGCGTGGGATCAAATTGGTGAGCGCCGGATTCGGATACAAGAATTTGCAAGAGAACCTCGCCGGGTCGGTGGAGCGGGCGCGGGACCTCGGGGTGAAATTCGCGATGTGCGCGTGGATCAACCACGATTCCAAGGCAGGTTTCACGGAGGCCGACGTGAGGCGGGCCGCATCGGATTTCAACAAGTGGGGCGAGGCGTTCAAGCAGGCGGGTATCACCTTCGCGTACCACCCGCATGGCTATGAATTCCGCCCGCTCAAAGAGAAGAGCGATCGAACACACTTCGATCTGCTCGTTGAGCTGACAACGCCGGAATTCGTCAGTTTCGAGATGGATGTTTTTTGGGTCACGCATCCAGGTCAGGATCCCGCAAAACTGCTCGCGAAATATCCCAACCGCTGGGCGCTGATGCACATCAAGGATCTTCGCAAGGGCGCTCCCACGGGGATCCACACTGGCCAGGCCCCGCCAACCGACGATGTGCCGATCGGCACGGGGCAGGTCGACTGGCCTGCCGTGTTGAAGCAGGCCGCTGCCGTCGGAGTAAAACACTACTTCATCGAGGACGAGTCCCTGACCGTGCTGGAAGCCCTGCCATTGAGTGTGAAATACCTTCAAACCGTGAAGTTTTGAGGTTCCGAGATCGCGCGCAAGGAACGCCACGTTGTTGCCGGTTCATCGGGTTGGATCGTTAGGTTAGGGACAGCGAGCCCGGCGATCCGCTACCCCGTAGCGTTGGGCAAACGCAAGTTCGCCAGCCGCGTTTTCAGCATCGGATCCGCCACGCGGTATTCCCGCTCCGCCCGTTCCAAAGCGGGGCGAATAATGCGCGCGCGCACGTCGATGTCCCGGCCCCAAAGTGTCTGCCAAAGAATCCTGGTGTTCATCATCATGTCGCCACGCGCGGATTCTTCGTCGAACTTCGGGCGGTAGAGATCGACGGCGAGTTGCAGGTGCCGCGCGAACTCGTCCTCGGTGGGATGCCCGGTTTTTCCGACGACCAGGCGGAACGCGTTCAAATCCTTTTCCTCCAGCCGCTGCAGTTTGCTCACGAGCACGTCCCACGGATGCACGAAGACCAATAAATGCCCATGACGCTCGACTTCAATGGCGCGGCCGCGCCAGTCGATGGTGCTCTTGAATGCTAGCGGGTCGCAAACTTGGATGTAGAGATCTGTTTCACCTTTGTTCCACTTGTTCTCGGCCACGAATTGTTCCAGAAATGCAGTGGTCGCTTCACTTCCAAAAAGATCTATGTCTTCGCTGATGAATGACGGCTCTATGAACAATTGGAGCGGAGCTGAACCGAAGACGGTCATCTCCAGCTGCGGCGGCGATGGCAGACATCGCGCGAATTCATCAAGCCTTTGCCCGGATTTTCCGATCCAATCGAGATTTTCGGCCGAGAATTCCATAGATTGCTTGATCTATTAGCCGCACCGTCACGCCGTTGTCGTGCGCGAGCATGTGCCCGATGCGCACGTCGCGCGCGGTGAGGCGTCCGTTTTCCTCACGTAACAAAATGCGCGCGGCGATGCGGGCTTTCCGCCAGCACCGGTCGAGTCGTTCGCGTGAATCGGTCACCATGCCCTGTTTATATCATCAACCACCCTGAAGTCAAAGAGAGGATCTGAATCACAAATTGAGCTTCTCATTGTCGGAATAGGCTCGTACGCTTTACCCTAAATCCACCATGCGACTGCCCTGCAACATCCGAAGCCGCCTAATCCGGCTCATCTCCTTGGTTGGCTTCCTGGCGCTGGGGACGACGGGGCTGACGGGGGCGGTGGGAGCGACTGATCCCAGCACGGTTCCGATTGTCATCCAGAAATTGGATCCAACCGACGCGACAACCAGCAGCCATTGGGCGTTCCAAAAGCCGGTGTTGCCACCGATCCCGAGCGTCAAGGACAAGAGCTGGATCCAAACACCCATCGATGCGTTTGTCCTCGCCAGATTGGAAGGGAAAGGACTGGGGCCATCGTCCAGGATCAACCGGCGCGCGTTCATTCGCCGAGCCACATTCGATCTCACGGGGCTGCCGCCCACAAAACAGGAAGTCGAGTCCTTCATCGCCGACCCTTCGCCAGACTCCTGGGGGAGGCTTATCGATCGTTTGCTGACGTCGCCGCGTTACGGCGAGCGCTGGGGCCGCATCTGGCTCGATGTCGCCCGGTATGCGGATACGAAGGGCTACGTCTATTCGGATCGGGAGGAAGGGCGGTTCGTGCATGCCCACGTTTATCGCGACTGGGTGATCAAGGCTTTTAACGACGGACTGCCTTATGATCAGTTTTTGCAAAGCCAGCTTGCGGCCGATCAACTCGAAGTTGCACCCGAGGATCCTTCGTTGGCGGCGCTCGGGTTTCTCACACTTGGACGGCGTTTCCTTGGGGTGGTACATGATATCATCGATGACCGCATCGATGTGGTGATGCGAGGAACACTGGGCCTGACTGTGGGGTGTGCACGTTGCCACGACCACAAATTCGATCCGATTCCGACGAAGGATTACTATTCTTTGTACGGCGTTTTCAACGGTGCCTTTGAAAAGCTGGTGCCGCTTCGTCCGCCGGGTTCGGCTGCGGACAAATTGTCCGGCACCCTGGAGTTCGAAGTCGGATTGCAGGAACGACAAGCGAAGTTGGAAACCACTTTCGGAAGAAGGCGCGATGCACTGCAAGAGCGATTGCGCTCCAAGACGACTGATTATCTCATCGCCGCGCTGGCTGCTGACAAGCTGCCTAACGAGGAATTCTACGCGTTTGTCGGGCCTGAGGATCTCAACCCCACATTCGTCAGGCAATGGGCGGCGTACCTCTTCAACGCGGCCAAGGGGTTCCATCCTGTGTGGGCACCCTGGCACGCTGTCGCGGAGTTGAACACAAATCAATTCGCTGCCAGCGCGCCGGGGATTTTGGACCGGCTGCTGAGGGAATCCGGCAAGGGATTGAACCCTGCTGTGGCCGAAGCATTGCGTCTCAATCGGCCGGCCTCAATGCGCGATTTGGCGAGTGTTTACGGAGGATTATTGACCGGAGTCCATCACAAGTGGAGCCTCCGATTCTCGACCAACCAAGCGGTGGTGGCATCCGCGCCAGAACTGACGCCGTCCGAGGAGCCGTTGAAGCAAGTGCTCTACGGCCCCGATTCGCCCGCCAACATCCCACCGGGTGCCCTGGTCGATCTCGAATGGTTTTTTGACGAGAGCACGCGTGTCGAACTCGGCAAGTTGCAATCAGAGATCGATAGGTGGATCATCCAGTCGCCTTCCGCCGCGCCTTACTCAGTGATTCTCGAGGATCGGCCTAAGCAGATAAACGGTCGCGTGTTCAAACGTGGCAATCCCGCAAGCAAAGGAGAAGAAGCGCCGCGCCAATTCCTGCAAGTCCTGGCGGGTCCGAATCGGAAGCCATTTGAACATGGCAGCGGACGCTTGGATCTCGCCCGCGCCATCGGCAGCCATGACAATCCCCTCACAGCCCGCGTGTTTGTGAATCGCGTGTGGCAAAACCATTTCGGATTTGGTCTTGTGCGGACGCCGAGTGATTTTGGAATCCGCTCCGATCCTCCCACCCATCCCGAGTTGTTAGATTGGCTTGCAGTTCGATTCATGGAGGAGGGTTGGTCGATCAAGCAGCTTCATCGCATGATCATGTTGTCCAGCGTGTATCAGCAAGAGAGCGCCGTCGAAGGTTCCGGACGGACTGTCGGCTCGCGGAGGGCAGAGCGCCCATGGTCCCTATCGCAATCCACGTCCGAAACGATCGATCCTCAGAACAGGCTCTTGTGGAGGATGAACGACCGACGTCTCGACTTTGAAGCTTTGAGAGATTCGATGCTTTTTGTGTCGGGAGAGCTGAACCTTCGCATCGGCGGGAAATCTGAGGACCTGTTTAAGCCGCCCTCCAGCAGGCGGAGAACGATCTACGGCGCGATTGACCGGCAGTTTCTACCGGGCGTGTATCGCGTGTTTGATTTCGCCAACCCCGACATGCACAGCCCGCAGCGGTCCGACACCACGGTCCCGCAGCAGGCGCTCTTCTTCATGAACAGTCCGTTCGTCGTGGATCAGGCCAAGGCGCTGGTGGCCCGTCGCGAAATCGTGGGGATCAGGGATCCACGGGAGCGGATTCGGCTCCTGAGCAATCTCGTTTTTCAGCGCCACGCGACGGCGCGTGAAATCGATGTGGCGCTGCACTCCATCCGTGGATGGGAGCGGGAGCCCGCGACGGTGCCGCCCAAACCCTCGGCGTCGGTGTGGCGCTACGGTTATGGCGAGTATGACGTGGACGCAAAGCGGGTTAAGTCGTTTGAGAACCTCTCGCACTTCACGGATGCGGCCTGGCAGGGAGGGGAACAATGGCCCGATGCGAAGCTCGGCTGGGTGCGATTGACAGCGGATGGCGGCCATGCAGGCAACGATCTCCAACACGCGGCCATCCGCCGATGGGTGGCGCCTGTCGATGCGACCGTAAGCCTCAGCGGTGCGATTCAGCACAAGGAAAAATCGGGGGACGGCATCCGAGCATTTGTGGTCTCGAGCCGCGGCGGCGAACTGGGCCGATGGACGCTTCACAATCGCAAGGAGGAGATCAAACTGGAGGCGGTGGAGATCAGGAGAGGAGAGACGCTCGATTTTATTGTCGATTTCAATGCGAGCCTGAACAGCGATGACTTTTTATGGGCACCTCTCATCAAAGCGGTCGCGACGCCGTCTGCGGCGAGTGATTTGCCCGAGGACTGGAGCGCGAAACGGGAGTTCGCTGGGAATCCTCCTCTCCCTCCGCTCCCTCTAAACGCCTGGGAACGTTATGCGCAGGTGCTGCTGCTGGCCAATGAGTTTGTGTTTGTGGATTGATTCTGTTAAGGAATGGAAATGTCACACCACGCGCCAAGTCCCGCTGATGCCTTCCTGACAAAGCGCGATTTTTTGCACCGATGCGGGATGGGCATGGGCGGCATAGGGCTGGCCGGTTTGATGAGCGAGACTGGACTCCTCGCGGCTGGCGACTCCATTCAGCCCCTGGCCCCGAAACAGCCGCCCCTGCCTGGCAAGGCCAAGCGCGTCATTCATTTCTTCCTTAATGGGGGTCCGTCGCATGTCGACACCTTCGATCCCAAGCCCGCTCTCGCCCGTTACGCTGGGAAATCGCTCCCGATCGACTACATCAAGACCGAGCGCAAGACGGGCACGGCGCTCCCGTCGCAATGGGCTTTTCGAAAATACGGACGGAGCGGAATCGAGGTCAGCGATTTGTTCCCCATGATTGGGCAATGCGCGGATGATCTGGCAGTCATTCGGTCCATGCAAGCCGAGCTGCCAAATCATGAGCCGTCGTTGATGCTCATGAATTGTGGCGACGCCGTGCAAAGCCGTCCCAGCATGGGGTCGTGGGTCACTTATGGGTTGGGCACGGAAAACCAGAATCTGCCTGGTTTTGTCGCGATGTGTCCGGGCGGATACCCGATCAAGGAGGCGGAGAACTGGCAGAGCGGTTTTCTGCCTGGTGTTTTCCAAGGAACATTCATCGATTCGCAGCACACGCGCGTGGAGAAATTGATCGAGCACATTCGCAACGATTACACCTCGCCGAAAACACAGCGACAGCAGCTTGACCTCCTGCGGCAAATGAATGTCCAGCATCAGAAGCGTCGCCAGCAGGACGCCCGGCTGGAAGCCCGCATCCAATCCTTTGAACTGGCCTATCGCATGCAGATGGACGCCGCCGATGCGTTCGATGTGACCAGGGAGCCGGTCGCGATCCGCGAGATGTATGGAACGAGTGTGCATGGGCGGCAGACGTTGATCGCGCGGCGTTTACTGGAGCGCGGCGTGCGTTTTGTCCAGCTCTGGCACGGGGCCAGCCAGCCCTGGGATCACCACGCCAACATCGCTGACCACGCCAAACTGGCGAAGGACCTCGATCAGCCCGTCGCGGCCTTGATCAAGGATCTGAAGCAACGCGGGATGTTCGAGGACACTTTGATCATTTTTGGCGGCGAGTTTGGACGAACCCCGACAGTCGAGTTGAACGATTCAGGCAAAGAAACCAAGGGGCGCGATCACAATCCTTTCGGTTTTTCGATGTGGCTAGCGGGCGGCGGGGTGAAGGGCGGAACGGTTCACGGCGCCACCGACGAGTTCGGGTTCAAGGCCGTGGAGAACAAGGTCCACGTCCACGACCTGCACGCCACCGTGTTGCATCTGCTCGGCTTCAATCACGAAACATTTACCTATCGCTATGCGGGCCGGGATTTTCGGCTCACCGATGTTTACGGCAATGTGGTCAGAGAGATTCTGGCCTGAAAGGGACCCTTCATTGGCAACGCTCCCGTTGGCTTTCGCTCCGCTACCTTTCGGCACCACGGCATTTGTTTTGACCGCATACCGTTCCGGTGCTTCCCTTCTGATGTGCGGCACTTGCATTCTGGAGCTGGAAAAGAATGACTGAACCTCGCCCATCCAGGTATTGGCCATCTTGTCTCGCCGGGTTTATCTCCTGGCCTTGTGCCCTGTGGTTCACCGGATGCTCCTGTTTGTTCTTTCTCATCGCTGCCGACGTCCGTTATCATGGTTCTATAGCCCGGTGGGACCAACAGTTCACCACTTACCTCCACAGCCTCGAAACCCACAAAATCCTCTTCTTCAGTTGGGTCACAGAGTTCGGGACGGGCGGCGCTCAGAAGCTCCTCTGGGCCTTGACGCTGCCGCTTGCCTTCTCCAAATGTTGGTATCAAGTCCCCGGCCTCTTCCTCGCGGTCTTCTTGGGCGGAGATATCAACTCCAAAATGCAACACTTTTTCGGAAGACACCGCCCCACATTCGATGACCTTCCTCTTCTCACCCATCCAGGGTTCCCCAGCGGCCACACGGCCAATGCCTGTCTCTTCTTTGGCTACGCCGCCCTGATCCTCTGGGTCGAATTCGGCTCCACAAAACTCTTCAAAGCCAGCGTGGCAGTGATTAGCTCGGCCGTCATTCTCTCGGTCGCAGCCAGTCGTGCAGCCTTGTTGGTTCATTACACGAGTGATGTCATCGGTTCACTCCTCTGGTGTACGGCTTGGATCATCGTCTGTTACAGCGTCAACCGGGCTGCCCTCCAAGCCTCCGCCCAGCGAATGAACATTTGGCTCAAAGGAGGGTGCAACTCAACGTAGCCGCTGGAAAGGGCGGATAAACTGTCCATCCCCAGGAATTCCTGACAATTGATCTGCCCCACCTGAAGCAACCGTGAGTTCAGACCCCCAGCTTTCATGACGTCATCAACCCTGGAACGATCGTTGATGCTCGATCAACTCCAATGAGGACAGTGCCTACATCGGCCACTGTCCCGATCTCTTCCCGTTCGGAGGCGTTTGTCATGGGGCCACGCCGGTCGAGGCCTTCACCAAACTTTGTGAGATTGTCGAGGACACGGTTCTCACTGCGAATCAACAGGGCATCCCTTTGCCATCTGCGAACACGCGTCCCATGCGCGAGCTTGAATCAGTGGCGTGATCCAAGCGGTCAGCCGTGGCCCCCATTGGGTCTAACAATCGACAAGGGGTGAATCCTCATCCTATCCGGAGCGACTTGTGATGTAGCCCGTCTCCCCTTGTTTTGCCCAGCAGATGCGACACGTAGCTGGCGCTGCCTATCCCGAACCTGTTCTTCGTCGGCGGCTCGGTGAACCCCGGCGGCGGCATGCCGAGGGTCGTGCTCTGCGGCCAGAACGTCGCCAACAAAGTCGTCGCCTGGGACAAGTGATCAACTCTCCGTCTGCCGGGCGATTTGCCGGATGAGCCGCTGAAGGTCAGGTGGTAAAGTGGATCAAGATTTCGGCGCGCAGTTCAATCCTTCATCATTACGCGTGCCTGGCTGGTGATCAGCGCCACGGCGGGATGCGCGATGCGGCGCTCGGCGGTGATGGCGTGGAACTGCACGCGGCATTTCTCGGTCCGGCCGATGGCCTGAAAACCGTAGTGCCCCAACGCGTCGTTCACCGCCACGCTGGGCAGGGCGATGAACCCGCGCCCTTCGGCGGCCATCACTTTCATGAGCGCGAGGTCTTCAAACTCCGCCACGATCCGTGGCCGGAGGTGTTGCTCGCGAAACCACGTTTGCAAGGCGCGGCGTAGGCTCGTGTTCTCCGTCGGCAACAGTGCGGGCGCGTCGTTAAGTGACTGGGGAAAATTACGCTTCAGTTTCTCGGCGAGTGTTTTCTCGGTGCAGAACGTCGTGCCGGTTTCGCCGAGCGAATGGTTGTAGGTCTTGAAGTTGGTGCTGCTGGACGCGGGTTCGTCGGCAAGGACGATGTCGAGCCGGTGCGCGGCGAGTTGCGCGAGCATGTCCTCCATCTTGCCCTCGCGGCAGATGACGTGCGCGGTCTGCGACATGGCGAAGACAGGTTTCAGAATTTCGTTCGTCACGAGCTTGGGGAAGGAATCCGCCACGCCCACACAAAACCGCAATACCTTCGCGCCGGGACGCTGCTTGACGGCGTTCATCAGCTCGCGACCGAGCGCGAAGATTTCCTCGGCTTAGCCGAAGACGACGCGCCCGGCGGCGGTGAGTTTGTTGTTGCGGCCGTCGCGCTGGAAAAGCTTTTCACCGAACGCAGATTCCAGTTCGCGAATCTGTTCCGAGATCGAGGGCTGGGAGACGTGAAGCTTCTCGGCGGCGCGGGCAAGGCTGCCTTCCTTCGCCACGGTCCAGAAGTAACGCAGGTGGTGATAATTAAGGTATTCTATCGTCGCTCAAGGATGCTTCGGATTAACCTAATTGTCCATTCGGAAACGCGTATTAGTCGCCTGCCACCGCCGCGCCTATCGTTCACCGTTTGCGACCGGGCAGGCGCTGGCTCACGTGAGCAGCCTGGCGGCGGACGAGAAAACGAAAGGCAAATTATGATACGGATTTTGTTCATCGGCACGATGGCGCTCTCGCTTTGGGCGATGTGGCGGGTCAAGTCGGTTTACAAACGCTACAGCCAGGGCGTGGTCCGCTCCGGCCTGACCGCCGCACCAAGCTCATTCCGATCAGCTCCGGAGAGGCCATTGTGAATGTGATCCCCGAAAGCGTGGACGTGGAGCGAGTGCACTACGAACTCAAGGACCGCCCTCTGCATGTCACGCAGGCTAAAACGCACGGTCATGGCATCGCCGAATACTGCCGGGGCGTGGACGCGGTTCACCGCTGCACAATTGAATTCGGAAACACCCTCACCTCATGAATCCCACCGAAAAAGAATCCATCCTCACCGTGGCCCTGATGGCGGGCTTCGCCGACGGCGTGAAAAATGACGCTGAACGCGCGGAATTGAAGCGCATCACGCAAAGCCTCCCGCAGGACGGCGTGCAGCCCGCCGCGCTTTATCAACGTGTGTTGCTCAAACAGGTCACGCTGACGCAGGCCGCCGCGTCGCTGCAGGCACCGGAACTCCGTCAACTCGCCTACGAGATGGCCGTGTGCGTGTGCGATGCCGATGGCGCGAAGACGGACGCCGAGAAAAGTTTTCTGACCGACCTGCGCCGGGAGCTGCAACTCGATCCGGCGGCGACGGCTTTCTTTGAACGTTCCGCCGACGCACTGGCCGTCGAGCCGCTGGCCTCGGGCAGTGTTCGGGCGACCAGCGCCCCGCCCACCGACGCCGATGCCGAGGTGGACCGGATGATTTTGAACTATGCCATTCTCAACGGCGCGCTGGAATTGATGCCGGAATCACTCGCCACCATGGCCATCATTCCGCTGCAAATGAAGATGGTCTATCGCATCGGTAAACAACAGGGCCATGAACTCGACCGCGGCCACATCAAAGAACTCGCCGCCACCGCAGGTTTGGGCCTGACCTCACAGGTCGTCGAAGGTTACGCGCGCAAACTGCTCGGCGGGCTGTTGGGAGAAGTCGGTGGCGGCATGGGCAAGTCTGTTGGCAAACAAGTCGCGAGTTCCGCCATGTCCTTTGCCAGCACTTGGGCGCTTGGTAAAATGGCCGGGCAATACTACTCGGGCGGTCGGAAACTCTCCGCCATCGAGATGCGTCAACTTTTCACCTCGCTCACGGATCAGGCGCGCGACTTGCATGCCAACTACGCGAGCGCCATCCACGATAAGGCCGGCTCCCTAAATCTTACCCAGCTTTTGCCAATCATTCGGGGGCAACAATGAGCGTTGGGCGAACCGCCAAGCCTCTTGCTGCTGAAGTGACGGAGCAACCGAACGCAGCCCTCAGCAACAATTTGGCGAGGGCTCACCGGGCCGAGTCGCCCACGCCCGCTTTTCGTGCCGGTCGGATCGCCGGCGAACCGGCTCTCTGAAAACACTTCGGATTAAACTAACGGACGCTTCTAAACTACCGATTCGTCATCCGGCGCCCGGCTGCTAACTTGAGCGCGATTAACGAATCTATGACTGAATCAATCTGGCTTTGGGTCGGTTTCAATGTGTTCGTCCTCGCGATGCTCGCGCTGGACCTCGGCGTGTTTCATCGCAAGGCGCACGTCGTGTCGCTCAAGGAATCCCTCACCTGGACTTTCGTCTGGATCGGGCTGGCGCTGGTCTTCAACGGGGGCGTATGGCACTACGCCGGCTCGACAAAGGCGCTGGAGTTCTTCACCGGCTATCTCATCGAGAAATCGTTGAGCGTGGACAACGTGTTCGTCTTCGCGCTGTTGTTCTCGTATTTCGCCGTGCGACCGCTGTTTCAACACAAGGTGCTGTTCTGGGGCATCCTCGGCGCACTGATCATGCGGGCCATCATGATCGTCTTGGGCGCGGCGCTCATCGCCAAGTTCTCGTGGATCATCTACGCGTTCGGCGGCTTCCTGATCCTCACCGGCATCAAGATGATCGTGAAGCGCGAGGAGGAGATTCATCCCGAGCGCAACCCGGTGGTCAAATGGTTCAAGCGGCTCATGCCCGTCACACCGGATTATCGCGGGGACAAATTCTTCGTGCGCGAAAACGGCATCCGCATGGCCACGCCGCTGTTCGTGGTGCTGTTGCTGGTGGAAATCTCGGACGTGATCTTCGCCGTGGACTCGATCCCGGCGATCTTCGCGGTTACGAAAGACCCGTTCATCGTCTATACCTCGAACGTGTTCGCGATCCTCGGGCTGCGCTCGCTCTACTTTGCGCTCGCCGGCGTGATGGACAAGTTCCATTACCTCAAGATCGGCCTGGGCGTGGTGCTGACGTTCGTGGGCGTAAAGATGATCCTCGCGCACACGGCGTGGAAGATTGACACGCTTGTGTCGCTCGGCGTGATCGTGCTGATCCTCGCGACATCCGTGGTTATGTCGCTGCTCCGGCCAAAGAAGGCAAAGCATGTCGTTCCCAGCCCCGGTCCGGGCGTGTTGAAAGTCGAACCTCGCGATCCATGAGCGCGTTGATCAGACAAATCGTCGGGGCGAAACTGTTCCACCACTCCATCGTGGCGGTGATTTTACTCGCCGGGGTGGTGGCCGGCCTAGAGACCAGTCCGGCCATGCTGGAGCGGCACGGTACGTTCCTGTTCGGGCTGGACAAGTTCATCCTCGGCGTGTTCATCGTCGAAGCGTTGCTCAAGATGGCCGCGCAGGGGCGTCAGCCCTGGCGCTACTTTGCCGACGGCTGGAACGTGTTCGACTTCCTGATCATCGTGATTTGTTTGTTTCCCGTGGGCGGGCCGTTCGCGGCGGTCCTGCGACTGGCGCGGGCGTTGCGCTTGCTGCGGCTCGTGAGCGCGTTGCCCAAACTGCAATTGCTGGTCGGTGCGCTGCTCAAAAGTTTGTCCGCGATGGGCTACGTGAGCCTGCTGCTCGCGTTGTTGTTCTATATTTACGCGGTGGTGGGCATTCAGTTCTTCGGGAAGACCGACCCGGCTCATTTCGGCTCGTTCGGCACCACATTCCTCACGCTGTTCCGGCTCGTGACCCTCGACAACTGGGCGGATATTCTCAATTTGCAGCTGGCGCAGTCCCCGGCGATCAAGGTCGCGATTTATTTTGTCTCCTTCATCGTGTTCGGCACGATGATCATCCTGAACCTGTTCATCGGTATCATTATGAACAGCATGGCCGAGGCGCACGCGGAGCAGGCGAACCAGACTGCTGAGAAAAACGCCGCGGGCTCCGACGCGTTCGCCCGCCTCGAGCAGGTCTCCAAAAGCCTGGCCGAACTTCAGTCCGCGCTGGCCGGCTTGCGGCACCAACTCGAAACCGACCGCCGCCCCTCAGCTCCCGAAAGCAAACCATGATGCCCCTCGAACCCGCCATCGCACCCAACCTCGCCACCGGCCTCGTTGACCTCCGCCCGCCGGTGATGAAGCGCACCCTCTCGAGCCAGCTTGCCCGGCTGGCCGCCGGCTTTGCGGACCGCCCGGTTCGGCTGGGGGAACTGATTGATGTGCTCCAACTCCGCGGCTACGACGCGTTGTTGATCTTCCTCGCGTTCCCGTTCATCACGCCGGTGCCGCTGCCGGGCTTCTCCTCACTTTTCGGAACGATCATCGCCCTGTTGGGATTGCGCATGGCGCTGGCACAAAGGCCTTGGGTGCCGGAACGCATCAAGGCCCACGTCCTCCCCGCGCGTTTTCTGCCGAAGCTGCTGCTCGTCACGAGCCGGATGTTTGGTCGCTTGGAAAAGCTGCTGAAGCCCCGCCTGTTCTATCCCGAATATCCGGCCACCTTTCAGCGCACGAGTGGGGTCATCATCTTTCTCTGCGGATTGCTGCTCCTGCTGCCGCTGCCCGTGCCGTTCAGCAACGCCTTTCCGGCCCTCACCATCATCCTGCTCGCCGCCGCCGGTTTGGAACGCGACGGCGCGGTATTTATCGCCGGCTGCGTCCAGTTCGTGCTGTGCCTCGGCTTTTTCATCCTGTTGGGCTTGGGCGGTTCCGAAGTGTGGCAACGGTTCTTCAACTAGAGGATTCTCCATGAAAAAAACAATCCCCCTCACCCTCCTCGTGTTCGTTGTTTATGCGTTGCACCAGGATTTCTGGAACTGGAAGCAAGCCGAGCCACTGCTCTCCGGCTTCATGCCCATCGGTCTGGCGTATCACGCCGGCTATTCCGGCGTGGCCGCCCTGGTCATGGTCGTCTTCGTGAAGTTCGCCTGGCCCGCGCATTTGGAAAATGTTGAACCGTATCGCGCGGACAACAAGACGGAGGCCAAACGATGATCCCGGCCCTCGTGGTCTTTGCCTACCTCGCCGTCATTCTCTACATCGGCATCTTTGCCTTCCGCAAGGGCAAGGCCACGAGCGAAGATTACTTCGTCGCCAGCCGCTCGCTCGGGCCTTACGTCTTCCTGCTCTCGCTCTTTGGCACCAACATGACGGCCTTCGCCATTCTCGGCAGCTCGGGCCTCGCCTACCAACGCGGCATTGGTGTTTACGGACTGATGGCCTCGGCGTCGGGACTCGTCATTCCGCTGAGCATCTTTTTCATCGGCACGCGGCTGTGGGCCTTGGGCAAACGCTTCGGGCACATGACGCAAGTGCAGTTCTTTCGTGATCGTTGGGAATGTTCTTTCATCGGCACCGTCCTCTTTGCGCTGACGGCTGTGATGCTCGTGCCCTACATCATCATCGGGATGATGGGCGGGGGCCATACGCTCGAAACCCTGACGACGGTGAATGATGCCGCAAGCAACTCCGTGATGATCGAGGTGCTGCGGAACGGACAGACGATCCTCGAACCCAAGCATTGGATCAGCTACGAGCTGGGCAGCGCCATCGTGGCCGTGGTGGTGATGAGTTACGTCTTCTTCGGCGGCATGCGCGGCACGGCCTGGGTGAATGCATTTCAAACCGTGATGTTCCTCACTTTCGGCACGCTCGCCTTTGTGCTCATCGCAAAAAATCTCGGCGGGTTCGACCACATCGTCGAACGGCTCGCGGCCAATCCGAAGACCGAGGGCCTGCTCACGCGCGCCCGCATTTCGCAGCAGGAATTCTTCAGTTACACCTTCATCCCGCTCTCGGCCATCATGTTTCCGCACATCGCCATCATGTGCATGACGGCGGAGAAAGTGACCGCGTTCAAGAAGACCGTCATTTTTTACCCGCTCTGTATCGCCGCCATCTGGCTGCCGAGCGTCTTCCTCGGACTCGTGGCGGCGGATCAATTCCCCGGTCTCAAACCCGGCGAGTCGGATGATGTGATCCTCCGCCTGCTCACCGCGAACACCGGTGTCGTGGTGGCGGGCTTCCTTGGCGCGGCCATCATGGCGTGCGTGATGGCGACCGACTCCCAAATCCTCGCCCTCGGCACGATGTTCACCAAGGACATCGTGTCCTATTACGCCGGCGCGGAACGCTTCAGCGAAGCGACGGTGGTGTGGACCGGACGCGCCTTCGTCGTGACCATCACGGTCGTCGCCTACTTCATCGCGCTGGCGCTGGAGGACAAGGCAGGCATCTTCGAACTCGCCATCCGCTTCGCCTTCTCGGGCTTCGCGGCGCTGGCGCCCGTCATGTTGGCGGCGCTCTTCTGGAAACGCAGCACCAAGTGGGGCGCGCTGGCGGCCGCGCTGTGGGTCGCCGGGACGATGGCCGGGTCGTGGTATCTCTATGAAATGTCCGCTGGCCTCGCGCCGAAACCCGGCCAGTCGTTCGTGCAAATCTTCCCGGTCCTGGGCGACCTGTTCCTGCGCAGCCCCGGCAACGTCCTGGTCTATGGTTTCCTGCCGGTGATGCCGATGGTGCTCGGCTCGGCGTTCTTCATGGGCATCGTTTCGCTCCTAACCAAAGCCCCGAGTCGGGCGACGTTGGAGAAATATTTTCCGGCAAACGCCGACTCCCCGACCGCCCGGCAAACCAAATAAACTGCGCCGGCCCCGCCTACACAGAGGGCAGGTTTGCTCATGCGAGCGCGGTCTATTTCGGGCACGGGGTTGCGGTCGTGGCCGGGTGAAAGTGACCAACGTCCCGGTTCGTGATAAAACAGTCAATGCTTGAATACCCCATAGAATCAGGCATATGTGAACTGCATCGGCGGGGAAATCTGGCCGATTCCGACCCGCTAAATTCAAGGGGTCAAACTCAGGGTTGATTCAAGAAAACGGAGCGCCGGCTTCCAGCCGGCTTTGCTTCACGGATCCGCCGGTCGCGCTCCCAAGCCGATTGGAAATCGGCGCTCCGTCCCGTCCGGCTGGGCGGCAGCTGTTTTCTTGAATCAGCCCTGGGTCAAACTAGAGTCCAGCCTTGACCGCTTGCCGTATTCCCATATCCTCACCCATACATGAAGACCACCCTTGAATTGCCGGACAACCTGCTCCTCGAGGCCAAGGCGGTGGCGGCCCGCCGTCGCACCACGTTCAAAGCAATGATCGAGCACGCGTTGCGCCGGGAGATCGCGCCCGCCCCCCTTCCCAACTGAAGGCTGGCGACCTGCACGAGGCGGGACCGCTTGGCATCCTTTCCCTGAAGCGCCGGGGTGCCAAGGTCACATCCGAGTCGATTTACCGACGGCTGGAGGAGGAGGATTTGGAGCGGCCCTGATCCGCCATGTTTCTGATCGACGCCCACATCCTCATTGCCCTCGGCGACGCCGACCATGTCCACCATGGCCGAGCCTTGCGCTTTTTTGAGAAGCATGCCGTCACCTTAGGCTGAGCCACCTGTCCGCTCACCGAAAATGCGTTCCTGCGCCTTCAGCAAAGTTGGACAGTCGCCCGGCGGTCTGTCATCCTCCAGCCATGAGCGTCGCTGAACTGCCCCTCTGCCTTGACCGCGAGCGGATCGCCGAATTCTGCTGCCGCTGGGGGATCGCCCGGCTCGAAATCTTTGGCTCAGCTCTCCGTGACGATTTCGGCCCCGACAGCGACCTGGATTTCATGTTCACACCCGGTCCCGGATTCCAGCGCGCCAAGACGCGCGGCCCCTGGCTTCGCGCTCCCATGGCGGAGGAACTGGCCGAACTTCTCGGTCGCTCTGTCGATCTGCTGGAGCGCTCCCGTATCGAGCGGATGCAAAACTGGATCAAGCGCCGTCACATCCTGCAAACCGCCCGGCCCGTCTATGTGGACTGACAACGGAAGCGCCCTGGACATCCTCAATGCCGCGCTTCGCATCCGCGAGTTCGTCGTCGGCCTGACCCGCGCACAATTCGATACCGACCTCCGCACGCAGTCGGCTGTCCTCCACCACATCATCATCCTTGGTGAAGCGGTGAAACGCCTTGCTATCCCGTCAATGTTTTGAGGCTGCCTTGAGCAACGCGTCGGCCCATTCCGCGTGTTCCGCCGTGAGTGGAGGAGATGGCGGTTGGGCATCATCGATGTCATCATAACGGCCGTTGCGGTAGCATTGGTCCACCAACGCCTGCAGATCAAGCGGGATGGGACGGTCCGTCTCACGTAACGGAACCGGTATGGCGGGAAGCCTGTCGCGCAGTGGCAAAGCGTAAAGCTTCTCGGGTGCGCTCAGACCAGGCGCAACGGACGCATACAAGGTAATCGCCGCGATACTGCGGCGGGATGCGGTGTTCGGGGAAAGCGATCACCTGTTGTCCCGAACGCAGGAAGTCGATCTCCACCAAGTTAGTGTTCGATTGCAGAATTTCGCGCTGTTTCCGAAGGTACTGCTTGGGGCCTTCGCCGCCGGCTTTGTTGGCCGGGCTGAGAAACTCAATGCCGGTAATGACCCTGCCGCCACCGTGTTCGCGAATTTCGATGTAGTTTTCCGTCACGGCCTCAGTAGTGATCGGCAGGGTATGTGCTTGGGCTCTACGCGGGAAGGGTATCACTCCTTTCGAGAGGATCGCACGTCAAGAATTGAGGCCGCCATCAGAATGTGACGCCTCTGTCACACAATTGTAACTTGTACAAATTCGGTAGCTGTGGCCAACTCAGGGTATGGCAGACGTCGCCATCCCGATCAAAAACAAACTCAGCGAAGGCCAGCTCAGAAACTGGAAACTGTTGAATGAGTTTCAACGTCGCCTTGAGTCTCACCTGGCCGATCGAAAGAAGTCCACCACCGAGCTGGATCCTCGTCGTCAGCTCCAAGCTGGCCAGTATCTGTCCTTAGTGCTGCTGGGCATGCTTAATCCGGCCATCCAGACTGCCCGTGCACTCT
Organism: Akkermansia muciniphila; assembly: GCA_945865375.1. Lineage (GTDB taxonomy): Bacteria > Verrucomicrobiota > Verrucomicrobiia > Limisphaerales > F1-80-MAGS106 > F1-80-MAGS106. The sequence continues at coordinate 79,882 of CAMBEJ010000005.1, forward strand.
GTGGAGCCAGCCATTTTGAACGTGTGCAAGAGGAAACGGGGGGCCCGCCCGTCAGCCAGGCCAGCTTCTCAGAGATGCAGAGGGTGGTGGATCCCGAGCTGGTGGCGGGACTGTTGCGCGAAGTGGTGGCCGAGGCGCAGCCGATCTACGGCGACGCGCAGCTCCGTGAGCATATCGTCGATCTCATCGCCAACGATGGCACGCTGTTGCCCGCGCTGCCCCGCATGGCCTGGGCGTTGTGGCAAAATCCGCAAAACCGCGCCGGCAAACTCCACCTGGAATTCTCCGTCTGGCGGCAGGTGCCGGTCGAATTCACCATCACCGACGCCAACACTTCCGAGCGGGCGATATGGAAAGCCAATCTGCGTCCAGGAGCGTTCTACGTCAACGACCGGAACTACAGCCACGATTACGGGCTGATCGGGGAAGTGCAAAAGGCGGGGGCCTCCTTTGTCCTGCGGCTGCACAATAACGCCGTGGTGACAGGGCTGGAACCGGCCCGCGCGCTCACCGAGGCCGACCGGCGGGCAGGCGTGGTGGAAGACGTGCAGGTAGCGACTGGGCAGCGAACCGGACGGACCGGTGGGACGGCTCGTGCGAGTGGAGGCCGAGGGACACACCTTTTTGTTGTTCACCGACCGGCTGGACCTGGCGGCTGATCTGGTGGCCCTGATCTACCATTACCGCTGGCAGATCGAACTGTTTTTCAAGTGGATCAAGTGCATCCTGAAGTGTCGGCACTGGTTTGCTGAATCTCCCGAAGGCCTGACGATCCAAGTCTATTGCGCCTTGATCGCATCGGTGCTGCTGGTCTTGTGGACTGGCCGCAAGCCCACCAAGCGTCA
>CAMBEJ010000006.1 GCA_945865375.1 Akkermansia muciniphila
CTAGGTGGCCAGAGGATCACTTCGAGGCGCAGGCTGCCTAGCACTACAGCGACACTTTTGGAAATTGACCACGGATTGCACGGATAAGATGAGGGTGGATTTCCTCCCATCCGTGTCATCTCTTTCATCCGTGGCTGCATTCTCTGAACTCAGTAAAACGACCCTGTTTAGCCTGATGATCGAGCAACTCCAATTCCCTGCTCCTAATCGTAATCGTAATCGTAATCGTAATCCACCCCTCTGTTTCAAGGGCAACACTCGAGGATTACGATTACGATTACGATTACGATTACGATTACGATTACGATTACGATTACGATTACGATTAGGAAAAACGGAGGAATTGGGGTTGCGCGCCCAGATCACGATTTCAACCGGTTTTACTGAGGTCTGATTCTCGGATGAAGTATCGCTGTAGTGCTAGTCTCCGAACTCTTGAAACAGGTGCCTTGGATTCATGGCCGCAAGGAATTGCGTGATCTAGGCTGGTCCCGATCCGCGCTTCGCTCACTCCTGGTCTTCATCCGCGCTTTTGGTGATGGCCCATTCGGGATAGGGTTCGGCACTGCCTTTCATTGCGAACCAGAGGATGCGGTTCAACACATCCTCGGGTGCCTTGTCCACCTCGCGGAAGTTGAGCTTTGCCGACACTTCTGCGTTCTTTCGAAGCAGGGGATCATTGATCGCTTGAGGCTCAGGGTTCAACTGGTCCAGAGGGACGTTGTTTGGCACCACGGAAAAAGGCGTGAAATCTGGACGATCCGTAAAGCAATCGGACATGGGGGTGGCGCTGGCGTCGAACTGATTCATGGGCGGCAGCCCGAGGATCTGCTCGATTGTGCGGATGAGGCTCGTCGTGTTGTATTGAGTGCTCACGACCGCGCCGCGTTTCGTGTATGGGCTCACGCAATACGCCGTAGTGCGGTAGCCACTGACATGATCCCAGCCCGCTTGCGGATCGTCCTCGATGCCGAAGATGGCGGTCTCCGGCCAGAACTTGCTGTGCGATATCGCATCGACGATGCGGCCGAACGCGAGGTCATTATCCGCCACACACGAGGCGGGTGTCGGCGAGCCTTGGCTGGTGCCGCTGGTGTGATCGTTGGGGAGGCAGATGAGAATGAGGTTCGGGAGCGTGCCACGAGCCTCGTAGGCCTTTAACTCACGGATGAAGACGTCGGCGCGATACTGGTCCGGCACCTCCATCGCCCAGCCAACGTAATCCGTCGGCAGGTGCGGCTTGAGCGAGGGGACCATCGGATGACTGGCGAAGATGACGTCGTGAGACTCTCCCTTCCATTGGCGGTAGCAGTCCATAAACTTGGGTGAGCCCTTACGCTTTGGGTCGCGCCACCTCACGGCAGGGGCGGCGAACTCACCGTAGTTGCGGAGCGTCCGACCGTGCTTGAGCGCGTTGTCCCAAACAAAACCCGCCGGAGAATAGGCGAGCGCGTCGTCCTCATCCTCGCCCATGCCGTCCGGATAGCTCCTCGGAAAGCCGGCGAAGGACTTTTCCATGTAATCCGTCGAGAAGGCGGTGGTGCTCCATTGATGGCCGTCGGCGCTCAGGATCCCGGAGCAGTAGGTGTTGTCAAGCAGGACGAACTCGCGAACGAGCTTGTGCTGATTGGGAGTGATGGCTTCGCCGAAGATACACAGCGAGGGGTCCCCATTGCCAGACTTCATGTCGCCAAATACTTGGTCATAGGTGCGATTCTCCTTGATGACGTAGACAACGTGCTTGAAGACGCTCGGTTCACCGATGCGCTCTGGCACGGGCCGGGCGGGCTGACCTTTTCTAGGAGGCAGCTTGCTTGCGATGATGGCTTCCCGGCGCAGGTTGCGCATCACCGTCTCGGAGAGCTTTGGCAAGTGGCGCTTTTTCGGGATTGGCACGAACGAAACAGACCCGGAATAATGGTGCGAATTGAACCCGATCTTCCCCTCCTTGTCCTGCTTTGGCACCGCTGGATGGCCCTTGATGTTCGCGACCAGGAGCGTGCTTCTCGCGGAGTCTAAAACAAGCGCCCCTGGGAACCAACCCACCGGGATCAACCCGTTCAGCTTGGACTCGCGGTCGCCCGGATCGAATCCGACCACGGCGATGGCGTTCTGCGTCCCATTCGCAACGTACAGCGTCTTCCCATTTGGGTCGAATGCAAGCGCGTTAGGGGATGCGCCAAATAGGTCGCTGGGCTTGGCTTTTGCCAAAATGGTCTCGACGACCTTGTCCACGCGGGTGTCGATCACGCTGAGACTGTCGGAGCCGGCATTGGCGCAAACCACATGGCGACGGTCGGGCGAGACGCCGAGCGCGCAGGCGTGGAGGCCCGTGAGCAATTCTGTCAAAACGTTGCCGGTCTTAAGGTCGATCACGCTGACGGAGCCTTCGCTTGCGATGTGTCTCGTAGGATCCACGCGCACCACGGTGCCGCGACCCGCCGGGCCCGTCAGGTCCCCCGCACCGGGGCGGCGCCCACCCCAATTTGAGACGTATGCCTTGTCGCGGACCAGCGCCACATCGTAGGGGGCAACCCCCACGTCGAATCGGCGAAGAACCGAACCGGTGGAGGCGTCGAGTTCGAGCAGCCTGTTCGAGAGGTTGCCGCAGACATAGAGCTTCAAACCGTCCCCAGAGAAGGCCAAGCCAGCGGGGATCTCTTGTTTCCGCCGCGGCGCGTCGGCATGTGGCAGCGAAATTGAATGCGACGGCGCTACGACTCCATCGGCGGTGACGGTAAACACTTTGATGGAGCCGTTCACATTGCTCAGCAGAACACGCCGCCCATCGGGGGAAAAGATCAGGCCGGTATAGCTGACCTGCCCCTCCTTGTCGGGCTTCAGGATGTTCGGCGAGACCACCTCGGGCTGAGGTTCATTGACATTCTCTCCCGGGAGGGCGACTCGTTGACGGATCGCACCGGTGGCTGGATCAAGCACCAGCAACTCACTTGTCTTGCCGGAGACGAGGAGCACTCTTCCGTCGGGCGAAAGAGCAAGAACTTGGGGCCGTAAGCCGGGAAGGTCGATCTGCCGACCCAGCGGAGACAGGACCTGGTTGACTGGAAGTATGATGCGGTTAGCACCTGAACGGCCAACCCGTTCGTCAGTGGCAGCCGACCCTGAGAACTCAAGGACATGCGACCACAAGGTGAAGGCGAGGCAGGCGGGAAGGAGTAAGTTCATAACTTAGGCGAATGATCCACTCCGGAGCGGATGCTCGCAAGTCGATCGAGTGACAAAATAAAGAATTCATGCGCGCGTCGAAATCGCGATTCCAGCCCGTTTTACTGAAATCTAACGATGCTGACTGGCTGCAAACAGCGATTTTAGCGTCCCGGACGCTTCGCCGGCGGAACCCAGTTTTTGTGCCAAGTGAGGTTCCAGAGTTCCTCCAGTCGCACGGATTCCGCATGGTTGTCGGCGAAACCGACGTTGACGGCGCCAGGGAGCAGATTCTTGGCGTCAAAGTTTTTCGATGCCGCAGCAAGGGTGCTGTTGTGTCTCGGAATTGCCATCCTCGAAATCCCGCCGCCATTGAACTTGTCGCCGTCGAAGAGGTTTTTGGCCGGTCGGTCGGTCACTTCGGGCCATGCATCCACCCATATTCCATCCGCGAAAAAGGGTGTCTTTGTGGTTGAGATGATATCGCTCTCGCTCTTGATCATGTTCTTGGGATCGCCAAAAGGGCTGGCGCTGTAGAGGTAGCCGTTGATCGCATAGCTTCCTTGATAAAACTTCACGTTATCGGTGACGAGCCAAGCCCGGGTTACCCATCCCTCGCCGGTCACGTCCTTCTTTAGTTTCTCAGGGGACCTTTCCGGAGCCGTGGGACAGATCCTCACCTGGTTAATCGCGGAGTACTGTTGTGCCAGCCGAGTCATCCAGAGCTCCGGCCAATTATCATAATTCACCGGTTTTCCCGCGTCGCTGAAATACATGAAGTTGGCCATGCCGATTTGTTTCAGATTGCTGACGCACTTGATGGACTGCGCCTTGGTCTTGGCCCTGGCCAACGCGGGCAATAACATGCCCGCCAGGATGGCGATGATGGCAATGACAACCAGGAGTTCAATCAGGGTGAAGGCCGAAGTGGGATTTTGGGATGGCGGCTGTGTCATAAAGTTTGGCGAGGATGATTGGGCGAAGTGCTTCACCACAAAAGTAAGGCTTTTGATCGGGACTACAAGTCGAAACCGGGCAGCCCTCGCATTTTGCGGTCACGGGTGGGCGCATCCCGTTCGTTATAGAACCCTCGAAAATCCAGGCCGAGAGCGCTTCTTTACTTTAAGCAAAGGAGAGACATACTCGCGCCATGAAGAAGACTGGGTTGCGAGTTTTGACAGTAGGGTTCTTAATTTTCGTTTTCGGGGTCTTTATCGCCATGTTTTTTATTGATTCAATCGTCAAGCGAGGTGTTGAAACCATTGGTCCGAAGGTTGCCAAGGTGGATGTGAAGCTCGAAGGGGCTTCGTTGTCGATGCTTTCAGGGCGCGGCGGGCTCAGGGGGTTGGTGGTTGGAAATCCAGAAGGATTCAAGACGCCCTATTCAATGAAGGTCGGCGAAGCGACTGTGGTCATCGACACGCTCACACTGATGAAGGAAAAGATCGTCGTTCGTTCGGTGAACGTGGTGGCGCCCGAGATCACATTCGAAGGGAGCCTCAGCGGCAACAATCTCAGCAAAATCCTCGAGAATGTGAAGGCTTACACCGCTGCGGACAAGAGCTCTTCGAAGGATGGTTCTTCGAAGAAAATTCAAGTCGATGAGCTGGTCATCACCGATGGAAAAGTCACTATCAGCACGACTCTGATAGGTGGGAAGACGGCCACGCTGGCGCTGCCGACCATTCGATTGACAGATTTAGGCAGGGGAGGGGATGGCATCACGCCGGGAGAACTTTCGGAGAGGATCATCAAGGCTGTGTTGGAGGGCGCAACCGGAGTGGTGGGTGAAGCCCTCGGGAAACTCGCCAACGAAGTTACGGGTGCCGCGAAAGACCTTGGACAAGGCGCCAAGGGTCAGGTGGACAAGCTGAGCAAGGGAATCGGCGGCTTATTCAAGAAGTGACCTGTGAAGATACTGAATGTTCACGCTCATTTCGATGACTTTGAGCTCACCGCCGGAGGAACTTTCGAGATGTGGCGGCGGGATCTTGGGACACAACTCTCGGCGAGAGTTCTGGTCTTTACAGATGGGGCGGCGGGACATTATTGCAGGAGCCGCGAGGAGACAGCCTCTATTCGGCTCGTCGAACAGAAGGAGTCGGCAAAGATCGGTGGTTACGAATTTCAACTCTTGAAACTGCCCGATGGAAGCACTTTTCAGGAGGGCGGAGTTCTGACCCGTCTCGCATTGGGCGCGCTTTGGAAGGCCATTCGAGCCTTTGAGCCGGACTATTTATTTTGTCCGCCTTTGCCCTCAGATCCGTTGATGGGAGTTCACACCGATCATTTGACGGTTGCTGAGGCGGTCAGGAGGGTGGCTTACCTCATCAATGTCCCGCATGCTTTTTCGGACATTTTCCCCACCGATGAAACTCATTCCGAGCCCCTCAAAACGCCAGTGATCTTGAACGTGTACGACGGGTATATGTTTGGGGCCAACCAGTATGATTTGGCGGTGGATGTGGAGGAGGCTTTTCCCGTGATTGCCCAATGTGCTTACTGCCATCGCTCACAGTTCCAGGAATGGATTCCATGGATCGGGCGGCATGAAATTCGCGGGCCTACAACCTTCGAGGAATGGTCTGCGGCCCTGCGTGGGCGGATGGCCCGGCAGCGGCAGGACATGGGCGTCGCTGGGGAACGCGCGCTTGAGTTTTTTACTGTGACAGCATGGGGTGCCACGCCTAAACTCGAAACTTTGAAGAGGGACCTTCCAGGGCTTTGCTTGGATCCCTCCCGGCTTGCGGCGCTGGGTGAAAAGCTTTTGCGGTGGGGTGTGCTGTGAGGCGCAGTCGGAGTTTCACGAGATAGAGTGCCATGGGAACGGTTTTCCTTCGCAGCGAAGGAGCGCGAGGCGGCGATCCGCTGGTGAGGGCAAGCTTGGGCCGGATTTTCGTGAGCTTGGTTGCAAATGGATTCATACGGCTTGTTTCATGCTAGCAAATCCCGTGCCGATCGCCTAGATCAAAACCGAACAACGTTGAAATCCGGCTTGGCAGCGCTTGAGTGTATTGGGTAGCGTGAGAAGACTTCATGAGAAACGACCGTTTTTTCGAAAAAATCGCCGTGGCACCAACCACTGTTCCCGGCTCATCGCCACTGGCCCCGCGTCTCTTCGGGCATTTTCGCCAAGCCGGAGGGGAGGCACATTGCCGGGCGATGGGGATCTGCCGGATTTTTTACATCATGATCCTGTGCGCAGGGCAACTATTGCCCTTAAGCGCTGCCTCGCTGAGCGACTTCAACGTGAAAGCGTTTGGGGAGAAGAGCAAAATAGAGTTCAGTTTCGAAAGAAACGCATTTGTTTTCACGAACGGAGTGGTGATTACGTACAGCAACGCGGTGCTCACAGCGGACTGGGGAGTTGCGAGTCCGCAGACCCGGGAGGCTGAGGTTCATGGGAACGTGGTGTTGCAGCGCGACGCGCACACATGGAAGGGCGAATCGGCGAAATATAATTTTAACACAGGGGTTTTCGAGTCCGGAAAGTTCCGCACGGGGTCGGTCCCCGTGTTCATTTCCGGCGATTCGGCGTCTTCAACACGTTCCAACAACACGTATGTGGTCGAGCGCCCGAGACTGACGACCGATGATGTGGATGAGCCGGGCTACACGATCCGGGCAAAGGAGTTCACGTTTGTTCCCGGCGAGTTTGTGGAGGCGAAGGGAGCGACCCTCTATTTGGGGAACACACCAGTGATGTATTTTCCGTTGTACCATCGGAGCTTGAAGCGGCACCCGAACAACGTGGTTCTCACGCCCGGCTTCCGGAGCGTTTACGGGCCTTATTTGTTGACCGCCTACAACTGGTATTGGAACGACAAACTCAGTGGAGCCGTGCATTTGGATTACCGGCAGCGGCGGGGTTTTGGGGTTGGACCGGATGTGAACTACGATCTCGAAAAGTTTGGCGCTGGACAATTCAGCTTTTACTATCTCCGCGACGAGGAACCTGGGCTGAACCCTGCGCAACTACCCATTCCCGATGAGCGGCGGCGGATTGAGTTCTATCACCAGGCCGATCTGGCAACCAACCTCACCGCTCGAATCATGGTGCGCGATTACAGCGATGCCCAGATCCAACGCGATTTTTTTGAGTCCGAACATCGCCGGAATCCACAGCCGAACTCGTTTTTAGAAATCAACCAAGCCTGGTCAAATTTCAATTTAAATGTTCTTGCGCAGCCTCAAATCAACGACTTTTATGAGACCATCGAGCGGCTCCCGGACCTCCGGTTTGACGCGTTCCGTCAACAGTTGGGAGAGAGTCCTATTTACTACGAGAGCCAGAGCTCCATAGGATATTTCCAGCGTAAATTCTCAGACGACCTGATTCCTGACTACGGTGCGATGCGGGCTGATTCCTACCACCAGCTTGTGTTGCCGAAGAATTTTTTTGGCTGGCTCAATGTGGCGCCCAGAGTGGGAGGGCGTTTGACTTACTATGGCGAGACGGATGGTTTGGGAAGCACGCTGGACGCTGAGAGCCGTTGGGTTTTCAACACGGGAGTCGAGTTGTCATCGAAAGCATCACGGACTTGGCCAGGGGTTCGAAACAAGTTCTGGGAGATGGACGGTGTCCGCCACATTTTTGAGCCAACGGTGAATTATGCGTTTGTGCCGTCGCCGAACAAACTTCCCCCACAACTGCCCCAATTTGACTACGAACTACCTACTTTTCGACTGCTCCCGTTGGATTATCCTGATTACAATTCCATCGATTCGATCGACAGCCAAAACGTGATCCGCTACGGCGTCCGCAACAAGGTGCAGACCAAGCGCGATGGTCAAGTTGTCAACTTCCTAAACTGGGCGATCTACACGGACTGGAGAGTGCATCCGCGGCCTGACCAAAGCACGTTTGCGGACATCTACTCGGATTTGGATTGGGAGCCGTGGTCGTGGCTCACGCTCAGCTCCCAGACACGGTATGATATTGGCGAAGGGCGGTTGAAGGAGTCCGATCACTGGGCGACGTTAACCCCGGAGGATTGGTGGAGCTGGAGTGTGGGCCATCGCTACTTGAAGGATGATATTTTTCTGGGGCAAGGGAACAACACGCTCATGAGCAGCCTGTATCTTCGTTTCAATGAAAACTGGGGCGCGCGAATGACTCACCATTTCGAGGCGCGTGATGGAGTCATGGAAGAGCAGTATTATACCCTTTATCGGGACTTGCGCAGTTGGACGGTTGGTTTGACGTTGCGACTGCGGGATCACCGGGAGCGTCCAAATGATGTCACGATTGGAGTGACGTTCTCTTTGAAGGCGTTTCCGAGGTTCAAGCTGGGTTCGGATCGGGACACTCCCCAGAAACTTTTGGGAGGCTGATTCGGAGTCAACTGGAAGAGCGTGCGCGCGTCGTCGTGGAACCGAGTGAGGGCGATTCGATCCCTCTGTTTTTGTGGGAGCTCGTATGTTCCTATTCCAGCGTCACGGTGGGGGGTGTGGCGTAATCATTCCACAACCGATCCAGCTCTTGCTTGTTTGGGAGGCCATCGAAGACGACGAGGCGGTATTTTGAGATATAAGGCTTTCCGGGAGTGATCTCCATGTCGCCGCCTTGTTGGGGTGCGTAGTTAAAAAATGGCTCGGTGGGGTGAACCCGCATGGGTTGAGGGGCGCGGAAGTTGGAGGGATGACAAAGAATCGCGAGGCCGGACTGTTTGTCCTTGAATTTCCCGCCCATGTAGCACCAATTGGCACGCGTGGCATGGGCTTTCTCTCGATCCGTTTCGCCATTGGACGTCAACACCAGAAAGTTCTCTTTCCCATTCCAATGAGCGTTTCCCCTAAACCCCAGTCCTCCATAGCGATACTCTGGGAGTTTAAGCGTGGATTGGCCGCGGAGCAATTGGGTCGAGCTGATGTCGGCTATCCATGCCGGGTGTTTCTTGTCCAAGATCGCGTAGAGCTGGACGTGCCAGGTTTCGTCGAGGACCTCCAAAGGCTTGTCCGGGGTCATGTCCGTGTAGATATGTTTAGAAACGAATCCTGCATGCACATCGCCGCTCCATCGGCTCACAAGCGACGAGAAATCCACCTTTCCCTTGCCATCTCCCATGTTCCAGAAATCTGGTTTTCGCCCTTCGAACTCCGTGTGGGTCCAGGCAGACCAGATCCCATGATGATGCACATGGTTGGTGGGAAAATCGTCGGTAATGATTTGGCCGTCAGGGGTTCGGATTGGGTGCAGGTAACCACCTCGCTTGAAAATCGGTTTGATATCGGGCCGGGGCAATGGTCCCGCTTCGGTTTGATAACGAAACACAAGCTGTCCGTTCTCCTGGAGCCGGACGCCTCCAGTCTCAACCAGAGCCTCGACTGTTGGGTGACGCGACGCAGCCTGCGGCCTTGCCGCCCTGAGGGAGAGACTTTCTGTTCGCTTCAGTTGTGGGATGATGAACGACGCACCGCCCGATTCATCGTACTGCACCGGGAGATCTTTTCCATCCGGAGTTTTCAAAACGACAGGCTCGATCCATCCTTGAGGTTTCGCGAACGAGACCACGGTCTGGAGACGATCGAGTCCGCCCGCAGAAACGGTGATCTTTGCCGGGGTGAGGCCCTGCATCGAATGGGCGAACCCGAGACACAGTATCACGCCCATCCGGATGCCGAAGCGATGACGGGATTGGAATCCTTTCTGGGTCACGGCACCGGGTGTCACCGGAGTGGTTATCGAGCGGGCAGATTTTTGGTGTGTAGGCACAGGTTGCATGTGGGTTTTCGTCATTCAACCGTGCCGCGTCGGTTCCGTCAAACGCCGCTTTCGATTGTTCCAAGCGGTCGAGTTGGCTCTCGCTGGGTCGGGATGCATCAACTCGGCCAGACTGAAACCGCCAGGTCCCAACTCGAACTTCTGAAGAAAAGTACCTCGGTTCAGGAAGATCTCGCTTCCCCGCAACGGGTCGTGGACATTCATGATCTCTGTCAGGATCTTTCGCAGTAATAACAAACGCATTGTCGCCAACGAGGTTACAGAAAACGTTTGAACACGGAGCCGACGATGGCTTCGCAACGGATCTCACCAGGACTCCGACAGTTTTTCCACGACGTCCTTGCGTGCCAGCACGCGGGAGCAGAGTTCCCAGCGGCTTTTGTCGGGGTCGATGGTTTCCTTGTAGCGGAGTTCGAACACGTCCCGTGCCTTTTGTCGGAGGTGGATGTACTCGTCCATCATTTCTTCCAGCCGCTCCTCCGTATCAATCCAATCGTCTTCGATGGTGTCGGGCAGACCGCCGAAGATGTCGAACTTGTCCTTCAAGCGGCGCGACAGCACGCCATAGACCTTTTCGTCTTGGGTGTCGTGATACACGAGGTTGAGCATGTCCACGGAACAGCGGGCCTGGCCGAAGCGTTTGATGCGACCGAGCCGCTGCTCCAGCCGCGAGGGATTCCACGGGAGGTCCACGTTGATAAGCGTGCCGAGGGTTTGAAGGTTCAACCCCTCGCAGGCGGCGTCCGTGGCGACGACGAGCCGCACGCTGCGTTTCTTGACGGCTTTCTTGATCTCCTCGCGTTCGATGGAGGCGAACGCATCGCCCCGGAACATGCCGCTCTTGCCGGTGCCGGCATAGACGGCCACCGGCTCGGCCGGCAGAGTCTTCGCCAGCTCGGAGGCGATCCAGTGCGCGGTGTCGTAATACTGGCTGAAGACGATGCAGCCATGCTCCAGCCACGTTTTGCCCTCGGTTCGATGTTCGGTCAGGAAATAGCGGACGGCAGCGAGTTTGGGGTCGTGCGCTTCAGGTCGTGACAATTCCTCGACGATGGCGCGGAGGTGGCCAGCCTCGGCAGGAGTGAGCGAACTCAGCGGTTCGAGCAGCAAAGCTGCCTGTTCTTCATCTTCAAGCAATTCGCGCCGCAACATCTTCGTGGCCGTGCCGCGGCCGGAGGCGAAGCTGGAGCAGATGCGCTGGAGCAGCATGGACTTCATGAAGCCGGCGGCCTTGGTGCGCTGTTGCAACGCGGCGGTGAAATCTTCGGCGGCTTTGTAGGCGAGATCGAACGGGTGGTTCGTGAGCAGGCCGAGGCCGTCAAAATGCACGCCGGGGTAGGCGGTCGAGGGAGCATCGGGAACGGGATGCACTTCGACCGCGACCCGCTCCAGCAAGCCCGCATCCTCCAACGTCTGCCGGCGACGCAGGACGGTGTGACGGACGATGGGGTTGTGCTGCTGGTAGAAACCGGGAGACAACGTCTGGAGAACGGATTGCTGGGAGAAGAATTCCAGCGAGCCGAAGCCTTTGTCCGTAAAGAAGGCGTTGTCGGCAATGCCAAGCTGCAGGCGCAAGTTGGCGACCAGCGGTTCTTCGTCGCCGGGCGGGAGCGGGTTGCGGAGCCATTCCCAAGCATCGCGCTCGTCGAGCGGGATTTCATCTCCTTTGACGACGGGCAAAGCCCGTTGCAGATCAACCCACAGGCTGAGGGCCTCGCGTCCGAGGACGAAATCCGCGCCTGCATTCAGGATGCGCATCAAATCCCAAAGCTCGTGGACATGGGTCTGGATGGGCGTGGCCGTGCCGAGCAGGAGATTGCGGGTGCGCGGGCCGATGCGCAGCATGAAGTCGAGCAAGTTGTTCGACTCGTCCTTGTGCTCGCCGAGACCGCCGCGCCGCCGCGCTTTGTGGGCTTCGTCTAAAATGACAGTGCCGAATCTGCGTTCCAGCAAGCAGCGCCGCTCATCCGACGCGTGCAACATCAAGCCGGTGGAGACGATGGCGATGCGGAACGGGCAGCGGGTGATGTCCTCGGCGCCACGGGTCTTGATGGTGTGGCCGTGGGGGTCGATCCAGACCTTCCGCCCGGAGGACCAGACGGCGCTGGGAATGCCGAGGCGGTCGTGCAACTCCACCTGCCACTGGAACGTGAGCGTCGAAGGGCAGAGGATGAGAACCGGGCCGTCATCGAGCAACGCGGACATCATGGCGCTAGCGGCGAGCGACAGCGTTTTGCCGACACCGACTTCATCAGCCAGGAGAAGGCGGGCCTTGCCGTAGGTCTCGCGGTGCTTAAGGAACATCGTGACGAACGCCCGTTGCCACGACTGGAGCTGTTCACCGCCGCGGTAGATGGGCGATTCAGCGAGAGCCGCGGCGGGCAATTCGGCGGGTCGGACTTGGTCGAATCGAACCTCGACGCGGTCCGCAATGCGCTTGATTTCCTCCACGATGGCCTCGGGCAGCGGGTAGGAATCCTTCCACAGCGCGTCGAATTCCTCCTCGACCCAGGCGACGCCTTCGGGCGATGGGTCTTCCCAAAGGATTTCGTAGTTGTGGGCGAACGCGCTTTTGGTCTCGTTGATGGAGCCCAGGAAGCACGTTTTTGAACCGTCCGCCGCTTCGACCACGCCGGCCTTGCCATGAATGAACACCCGGTCTTTGGGGACGACGCGGATTTCGACGCGACCGCTGGTCAGTAGATCGTGGAGCTTGCGGTAGCGATCTCTGTATAACAATGCTTCGACCTCGGCAGGCGCCTCGTTCCAGCGTTCTTTGAGCGCGGTTTCTCGAACCTGTTTGGAGACGGCGACATCCGCCGCGTCGAGTTCGCTGTTGCAGACAATCTGGACTTGCGAGATGCCGGCGATTTCCTCACCGACGAGTTCGAAGATGGAACTGCGGAAGTAGCCGGCGATGCGGCGATAGGACTTCGCGCCCGCGAGCTTCTTTGACAGAAAGGCGTGATCCAGCCTTTGGCGGCGGGAGGAGAAGCGGTTCATTTACGCTGGGATTTCCGTTTGGCAATGTCCCGTTTGTCTCGTTTATGTCCCGTTTCGGCAGATGGCTTAACCGTGCCACCATTGGCCTTTCTTGACGAGTTGGCTTTGGCGGCCTTGTTCCGGGCTGGCGGCGGTCGAACTTTTGGCGCCTTTTCGGCAGCCTTTGCATTGGATGTCCCCATTGTCCCCTTAATGTCCCCTTTGCGTGCGAGGCAATAATAGGTGCCTCGCCCGGTCATGCCCACCTTGGCAAAGACACCCCGGCGCACGAGGTCGTTCAGGTCGCGGGACGCGGTTTTCTTGGTGGCGTGCGTGAGACGCTGATATTCAATATTCGCGATCCTCTGTCGAATCTTGACGAAGCCAACCGCCAGCCTCTGCCGCTCGTTGAGTCCCAGTGCGTTCACCACCTTCTCCGTCAGCCAGTCGCGCCAGACTGCGGTGACGAATTCGCCAGCCCGCTGGAAGAAGTCAGGCTCGGGCAGGCCATGCGCCTGGCACTCGCGAATCATCATCAGGGTGCCGGTGCCAAACTTCTCGATGTAACGAGCCAGGAAGAGCGCCTCGCAGAGGCGATGGTTGCGGGCGATGGAACTGTGCCGATGCCGAAGCTTCTCGGGCGTAAGGGGCGGAGGAAGCTGGCCTGGGTTCCACACCTCCAGGCGATCCGCAAACACGCAAACCTGCACTGCCGCATCGGAGGCGTAGTCGCGATGAACAATGGCATTGACGATCGCTTCGCGAAGCACGTCCGGCGGAATCTCGTAGCGCACGGGGGCTTGCACGCTCTCGCTGCGGGTGCCAACGCTCCGGTCGAGTTTGGCCAGCACGAAGTCGAGGGCCATGTCCACCTGGTCAAACAGGTTGCCCTTGAAGATGCGATAGTAGGGAACAGGGCGGACGATTTCCGTGCCGTGAAAGTGCATGCACCGCACTTCGGCGCTCGGGAGAAACCGCTGTGGGTTGCGCCCGAACAGCAGGACAGCGGCCTTGGTGGGCTGTCCGCCCAGGAGCAGGTTGAGATAAATCAGCACGTCCGCCAGGCCCGCTTCGTCGGACAACGGAAACTGTCGTTCTACTCTGGCCCGGCGCACAAAGGCAGCAACCGCCTTGGGATCCAGATCATCAAGCGTGGCGTCGGGGCACAGTTGCTCATCGAAGGGGCGGTCTTGCACCAAACCCTTCGCAGCGAGGTGCTCCACCAGGCTCGCGTAAAGCGCTGCTGTCAGCTCCGGCACGCCGTTAAACCGGCGGCGGATGAGTTGATCGCCTGCCCTGCGAATGAGCGCGCGCATTTTCGGATGCCGCCCCTGGTCGTCCGCACCTTTCACGAAAATCAACCGCGACTTGCCACCCCCCGTGGCGCGGTCGAACTCATGTTCCGTCGGCGAGACGCCATTCTTGTCCTCGAAGCCATATTCGTTGCCGAACAGCCCCACGTAGACCGCGCAGCGATCCACCTCATCGAGATAAACTTCATCCGCCCTGCGGTCAGTTGCCGGCAGATCCTCAAAGGCAAACGCTGTAAAAAACCGGCGCAATAGCGAGTCGCCCTCGATGAATGCCTTCACCGCCCGGCGCTCTTCTGCCAGTTCCTTTTGCACGCTGCTGATAAAGATCGGTGCGGTTGCCATCGTTTGGTTTTACCCCAGCCGCTGGTTCTTCACCATCTCCCGCAACACGCGGGCGGCGCTGGCTTCGTCGGGGCGGAGGGTTTCGAGCTTCTTGGCCAGGTAGTCGGCGAGTTCGACGACGCGGTCGCGCTGGGTTTGATCCGAATAGTAGTCGGGCACGTTCAGGACGAGGTGGGCGAGGACTTCGTTGCCGTCCACGTTCTTCGCCAGTTCCATGATGGCGTAGAGGACGGCGCGGAGGACTGATTGGTGGAGTTCCGAGCCTTCGCTCATCTCGTTCTTGCCGAATTCGACGGCGGTGCGAAGGCGGGCCTCGTTGGCTTTCTCATTGCCCATGAGGGCGCGAAAATCGCGGACTTTGAACGCCTTGGCGAAGTTCTGGTAGTTGTCCAGCGTCTTGAGGCCCTTGGCTTCGAGGTCGAGCAGCTTGAGATAAAAGCGCTCCGCGCCGGTGAACTCCTTCCAGTGGCGCTCTGGAATGCCTTGGGGGACGAGGCACTGGTTGGCGGTGTCCACGGCGAAGGCGATGAGGCCGTCCACAAAGGTCGTCTCGCCTTTCACTCGGGGGCGGATGGCTTCGGCGGTCATGTCGCGGCCGTCGATGATGAGGTAGCGTGTGAGCACGCGGAGGGCGGCGGCGTAACCGGCCATCTGGATGTCGGCGTCCTCGAAGACGTTCTCATCGCGGTAAAGGCCCTTGGCTTCCTGGTTCAGGCCGGTGAGGTCGCGGATCTGCTTTTCGACCTCCTCCTGAATCTCCCAAGCAAGGTCGTCGCGAGTGGTCTTGTGAGTGCCGGACCGTTTCCGTAGGACGAGAAGGACTGTGCCCTTCACGTTGCTTCCCGCGCGCAAGGCGCTCTCTGTTTCGGTGACAACATACCACGCAGCGGTGACTTGCAGCCCGGAGGCCCAGACGATGTTCGCCATGTCCGCCCAGATGCTCTCGGACTGGTGGGTGAACATGACGACCTGGATGCCGTTGTCCGGCATACACTCCGTCATGCGCTTGTAGGCGGCGACCATACTGCGGCGGAAGTCCTCGCCGTCACCTTTGATGGCGAGCGAGCGGCGGCTGTCCCAAACCCAATCTGCAAACTCCTTCGGCGGGTTCTTGCGGAGCCAACCGATGAAGAACTCAAGGATTTCGTGGTAGTTCACCGCGTCGCCGTAGGGCGGGTCGGTCACATACACGTCGTTCTGGCCGGTCATTTGGTCCGCCGGCACGGCGGCGATTCGAGCCGCGATGCCGCCGAGTGGAAACGACTTGTATTCCTTGCCAAGGAACGGAGTGAGATTCTCCGAGCCTCTCGTGCCGTATTGAAGGAGCGTGTTGAGAGCTTGGTTTGAAAAAACGTTCTTCACCCCGGCTCGCCCGCCGCCAGACGAGTCCCACATACTGAGCCTCGCGTTGTGTTGGATGGCCTGTGCGAACGCGGGTTTTAGGATTGCGCTGGTGTGCCGATTGATGAGCGCGTTGACGAGCAACTGACGCGGATTGAAGAGGTGGCTCCAGTGCGTCCAACCTCGCGTTCGAATCGGCTCGTCAGTTTTCTCACCCGGTTCGATGCGCATCTCCGGAATCCAGCCTTTTGCCTGCCACTCCGCGAAATGCTTCGAAACGAACTCCTCGACGGTGCGTTCTCGCTTGAGGTCATCTTCTGTCACCGAGCGGAATTCGAGATAGAATCCTTTCCCTGTTTTCTTCGGCTTCGTCCATTGCACCGCGTAAAGCCGTTCTTGGAAAATGTCATCGGTCCGTGGTTTGAAATCGCTCTTATCCCACATGCGCAGCCTATTTGCGGTTGCGCCATCCGGTGCTCGGTAATCCCCGCGCAACGTGGAGACCTTGGTCGTCGTCTCGCAGCCGGGATGAATCACATAGGGGTCTTGGCCACGCCCGCCCGTCCGCACCGTGCCTTTCGAGGCCGTCTTCATTTCCTCGGCGGTGGCACCGTTGCGAAGCTTGATGTCGTAGCGCTTCCGCTGCTCATCCATCATCAACTCGACAATCGCGCCGACGTCCACGCTCACGAGTTGGCTGGGCAGGAGCGGCACCAGCCATCCGTCGGGCATACGCGCCTCAACGCAGTAGAGATAAGCGCGTGCTCTCCAACCCTGTCCGTCGGTTTCGATACCGAGCGCATCGACCTCTTCGCGAATCTTGGCGACAAGTTTCTTCTGCTCACGCGCAAGTTCCTCGCGGCTGGCCTGAGCACCGCCAACGATGTGAAACGCACCCCAGGTCAACATGCACGCGATGGGATTGAGGTCGGAGGCATAGACATCGCAACCGAGACGGGCCGCCTCGAAAGGGATTTGGCCTGAGCCGCAGAAAGTGTCGCCCACGCGAGGACGATGACCAAAGCGCATGATGCCAAGCTGCTCGACCAACTCCGGGAACGAATGCGCGGTGGTGCCGAGGTGGGCATTGACCGCTTCCCAGATATGGACGTGGACGGTGTCCATGACTTCCTCGGGCCGTTTCGCCTGGTCCACGCGCTCGCGATACGGGGCCTTCGGCAGCAACTGGGCTTCGAGCTGGCGACGCTCCAACTCCGTGATGTTGTCCCGCCACCGGACCTTCACGCCCGCCAACTCCGGCTTGGACCAATCCACGGGCGCCGATGGAGGCAGGAGCAGGGGCGGGTCGGAAACGAAGTAATCGGCGATACGGGCAATGCTCAAGGTGGCGAGGATTTCGCGAGGTTTGGCACGCCGGGGCCAGCGGGCGACGAAGGATTCATCGTCCATCGCCATGAGCTTCTCAAAGATTTCCAGGTCGCGCTTGGGATCGTCCGTGGCCGGGAGGAGACAGCCGAGGATGCAGGCTTTGTTCAGGATGAGCGGCTTTCGGCCTTTCCAGTAGGAGCCGAGCGCGGTGAGCGTCTTGCCCTGATTCGACATCTGCTCCTTGTAAGCCTCGGCGGAGAGTTTCTGGACGGGCAGGAGCCGCTCGATGAGCGCGGGGGCGTCCTTGAGCGCGAAGGGTTTCACGGGCTGGCTCATGGTTTCCGGGGCTTCCGTCGCCGGAGTGGCTGGGCGGCGGGCGTTTTTGTTCTAGGAGCAGGCTCAGATGGGCGGCTGTCCGTAAGAGCTTCGATGCGGGCGCGGTCGGTTTCGACAAAGCGCTGAAGCTGTTCGGCGGAGGGCAGGGCCGTGAGGTAGCGGGAGACGAAGAGCTTGTTGGCCATGCCGGCGGTGGCGAACTCGACCTTGGTGTGGTCCTTGTCGCTGCACAGGAGGATGCCCACGGGCGGCTGGTCGCCGTCGGCCATCATGCGGGACTTGAAAAAGTTGAGGTAGTAGTTCATCTGGCCCGCGTCGCCGTGCTTGAAGGGGCGGATTTTCAAATCGAGCAGGACGTGGCAGCGGAGCCGCCGGTGATAGAAGACGAGGTCCACGTAGTCGTGCTCGTTGCCGAGGGTCACGCGGAACTGGCGGGCCTCGAAACAGATGCCGGTGCCGAGTTCGAGGAGGAATTTTTGCAGGTGGTCGAGCAGGGCCGTTTCGAGGTCGTTCTCGGTGTAGTGCGGCAGTTCGCCAAGGCCGGTGAATTCCAGGACGTAGGGATCGCGAATGAGGTCGGCGATGGTTTCCTGCGGCTCCTGGGCACGGGCGCGTTTGATGACGGCGGCCTTGTTTTTGGAAAGGCCGGTGCGCTCGAAGAGGAGGGAACCGATCTGGCGCTGGAGCTGGCGCACGGACCAGTTGCCCTTGAGGCATTCGTTCTCGTAGAAGGCACGCTTGAGCGGGTCGTCGAGGCGGATGAGTTCGATGAGCTGAGTCCAGGAGAAATGAAGGACGGCATTCGCGGAGAGGGGCGTGATGCTGCCGGCAGATTTCCGCAGCAGTGGTGCGGAAATTGGTTTCGGCTCGTCCGTGAAGGATTCCGTCATCAGGGATGACGGAATCAGCGAACCACTGGCGATTTCCAATTCCCTCATCACTGATGAGGATTTCTCGATTCGTTGCAGCGCCGGAGCAAAGTCCAATTTCCTCATCACTGATGAGGAAATTGATGTGCTCAACTGCGGATAGGCGTAATACAGATGACGTGTTCGCTCCAGCATCTGCACGCTGAGCCCCTTCACCGCACGCTTTTGAAGGTCGTTGGCCAGCCGATTCAACAGATTTGATCCATACTTAGCGCGGTCTTCCCCACGCTGCTCAAACTCCACGACATATGCACCGATGAGCCAGTTGCGGATGACCAGCGACTGGTTGACGGCGGCAGCCGCGCGCCCGAGCAGTTGCCGGCTCGCGGTGTCGATGGTCTTGACGAGTTCGACGTATTTCATTGGCAAAGCATTCCTGGATGGCAGCAGTGGACGGATTCGCTCATGGGCGACTCCGTTCGGGAAGCGCTGCCCGCACGACATCGGAAAGCTGTTTGGCCGTCGGCAGTTTTCCCTTCAAGTCCGCCGGGAGTTTCGACTGGAGTTGATAGACAGCCACCCCGATGGGATTGCTCTTGGAGCGCAGGGCGTATTCGACTTCCACGTCGTCCTTTTCCGCGCAGAGGATGATGCCGATGGAGGGTTGGTCGTCCGGGGCGCGTTGCTTGTCATTGAGCAGATTGAGGTAGAAATCCATCTTGCCGGCGAACTCCGGCTCGAACGGCCCCATCTTGAGATCGAACGCGACGAGCGCCCGGAGGAAGCGGTGATAGAAAAGCAGATCCATGAAATACTCCTTCTGGCCGAGGGTGAGCCGGTATTGGCGGCCGACGAAGCAGAAGCCATAGCCGAGTTCGAGGAGAAACGCTTGCAGACGGGAGATGAGTCGGTCTTCGAGCTCGCGCTCCTTGACCGCGCCCTGGAGGCCAAGGAACTCGAGGTTGTAGGAGCTTTTGAGCATCTCGTCCGCCTGCGCGGCCAGGTTTTCCGGCAGGGCGAGCGGGAAGTTGTGGGATTTCTTCTCCGTAACGGCCCGCTTATACGCCCCCGCCTTGATCTGGTTGAGGAGGACGTTGCGCGTCCAGCCGAAGCGGGCGGTGGCGCGGAGGTAGTAGAGGCGGGCGGCGGGGTCGGCAAGTTTGTCGAGAATGAGCCGGTGATGTCCCCACGGAATTTCTGCCACAAGCTGTGGCAGAATTTGGATCGGAGCAGCGCCGTCTTCAATTTTGGCGACAGGTTGTCGCCCAAATGCGGTGCTTTTCCGGAATGGCTTCGGATCTGCTGCAGCTTGTGGCAGAAAGTCACCCGTGCCATAGACTTCGAACAGTCGTCGCATATACCACACGTTACGGGGAGAAAAGCCGGTCATCTGCGGAAAGGCCCGCCGCAAGTCGGCGGAAATCATTTCCACCACGGACTCTCCCCAGCCCAGCACATGCTGCTTCTCGACAATGGCCCGCCCAATGTCCCAGTAGAGCAGGATGCCCTCGCGGTTCATGGCCCGCGCCGCAGAGATGCGGGCCGAGATCACCCGCGTCTTCAGATCCTCAATAAACTGCCGGTATTCCGGCGAGGTCATTACGGGCGCATTTTTCGCTCTCTTCATGGCCTTCATGCTTTTGCCTTCATCCTTTCCAGATCGAACAACGGCAGGCTGAAGAGATCGCTCTCCACCGGGCGACGGCGCTTGCGGCCCTCGGGCGGCTTCTCACCGTCGGAGAGGGCGAGGAACAAGGCCCGTCGCCAGCCGCGCTGGGTGTCCTCCGGCAGGCCAGCTTCGGCGACGGTCATGGAGAAGAGCCACCAGCGTTCCTCGGGGCGGAGCGCGGCCCACTTGCTGCAAATCACGGGAAGCTGATCGCCGTTGGCTGTCTCCGCGGCCCAGGCCAGGACGCAGAGTTCCTTGCCGAGCAGGCGGTCCACGAGGTTGGTGCCGCTGTGCCAACGGCCGGTGGGCGCCTTGGCGACCTTGAGTCGGTCGTTGAACTCGCGCCGGGCGATGTCCGCGATGCCGGACCAGCCGGCACGGGTGAGGATGACACGTTCTTCATCGCGAGGGATGCCGCCTTCGAGACCGCGATAGCCGAAGTCCTCCACGATGCGAACAGGTTCGGTGCGAACCGCGGGCAGCTCAACGCGGAAAAGATGCGCGCCGAACTTATCGGGTGCGCCGAAGTCCACGAGCTGGAGCGTCTCGTTCATTGCTCCACATCAACGGGATTGAGTTCCATGCCTAGCTTTTCGGCAAAGTCCCTGAGGTCGTGGCCGGAATTAAAGTGCGCTTTGCGGAAGGTCATGGTGACCGGCGTGTCGGGCGCGAACTTCTCCAGCGTCGTCTTGAGGATGGCTTCGATGAAGGCGGCGTTCACCGGAATTTCGCCGACAAAGAAGGTGGCGACCTGGGTGCCGCTGCCGACATTGACAGTGACGTTCTCGAACGTGACGGATTTCTCTGTGGCTTGCTTGAGGCCCTCGAAGGTCTTGGCACGGGAATCAAGCTTTCGACCCGTTCGGGAGACAAGGCGGCCCGGTTTCACGGCGTCCAACTGGAGGCCCTTCTTGCCCTTGGCCGGGTAGCGGAACTCGGATTTGGCCTCCAGGCCGCTGGCCTCAGCGAACACACGCACGAGGGTCTCGCCTTCGCCGATTTCGACGGGCTTGTCGTAAAGCAGGCCTTCGCGGGGTTCCTCGCCGCCGAGCGTGTATCGAATCTTGCCAGCGGGCGCGACGAGCAGCTCGACGCTCCGTTTGCCACCGGTTTCCGTGAGGTGGTTGCGGAGGACGAGCCGGTTCGACCAGGTGACCACGTCGCCAGCTTCGTATTGGCCGGAGGGGTCCACGACGAGGAAGTTCACCCGGAGCGCCTTGGTGGTGAGGAACTGGTCCTTGAGCTGCGGACTTTTTTCGCCGACAGGCCCCTCTTCAGCGTAGTGGATGCGAGGGGCCGGGCCGGCGTTCTGGGCGTTGATGCGCAGACGGACCTCGCCCTTATCGTCGGGCTCGGACTCGGCGATGACCTGAACGGACGTGCGTTTCTTTTTCGGTTTCTTCGTGACGTAGCCATTGCCGAGGTCCTCCCAGAGGCCTCGATTGCAGGCGATGGATTTGAGCGTATCGAGGCCCTTGGGTGGCAGCCACGGCATGCCGGCCTGCTCGGTGTAGCGGTCGGCCACGTCAGACCATCGGGCTTCGTCCTGATTCTCCGGCCAGAGGAGATCCTGGGATTTGTCACGGATGGGGTCAAAATCCTTCTCAACGTCAAGATAGAGCTTGAGCGGGTTCGACGTGAGGGTTTTCTCCACCTGGGCCTCGCCGTCGAAGGGCTTGGTCTGGTCTCTTCCTGAGTCGAGCGGCTTGCCGGCGAGCTGCGATGGCTTGCCCGCCCGTTGGATGGGGAAGAGGACTTTGTCGAACAAGTTCAGCACAGTGGAATTGAAATCTTGCTCGTAAGATTGCTGCTTCTTTTCCAGCTCGTCGCGCTGCGGGTGGCCCTTGGGGATGCGGCCATCAGCCTTTTGCACGGCGTAAACCTGACGCGCTGCCTTCTCAACGCTGCC
This sequence comes from Akkermansia muciniphila, assembly GCA_945865375.1. Classification (GTDB taxonomy): domain Bacteria; phylum Verrucomicrobiota; class Verrucomicrobiia; order Limisphaerales; family F1-80-MAGS106; genus F1-80-MAGS106. The sequence goes on from CAMBEJ010000006.1 coordinate 21,980, forward strand.
CATCGCGGTCTTGTCGCCGGTAAGCACGCAGAGATTGTTCTTCTGGCTGAGGCCGTCGAAAAACTTTTGCACTTCCTCGGGTGGTATTTTGGAGTCCGGGCTGACGATGAGCAGGACTCGACTCTTACGAACCTTGTCAGCGACATCCTCCAGCTTGGGCAACGGCAGGACTTCTTCGTAAGCGGATTTGCGCGTGGGCTTGAACATGTCGCGCAGACGGTGGCGGATGAGGTCGTCCACCTGATTCTCCGGGGCGTCGTGGGCAAGGCTTTGGAGGAGTTTGGTGAGGTTCTCCTGCCGGTCAAAGTAGTAACGGCCCTCCTGAGTGTGGTGGATATACCACGCGTTTTCTTCGAGCTGCTGAAACGATTCGAGGAACGCGGACGGCTCGCGCAAAGGCGACACGAGGCACTCGACCATCTCGGCGGTCGTGAGGCCCTTCACAGCGTTGACGGCGGTGGAAAGGCTGGCTGTGAGCAGGAGCGAGCCGACCTGAGCAGCGGCCTCCTTGCCGGTGCAGAGGTCGATGATTTGCGCGTGGGCAGACTGCTGGGCATCCCAAAGGTCCCTGGCGATGACGTCGCGCATTCCCGAGATTTCGGTGAGCTTGTCCCGGACCTCGGCGATGGACAGGTCGAAGTGCTGGGGGCCGATGAGGAAGACATCGTTCGACTTGCCGTCCCAGACGGAACGCAGGAGGCGCGAGACGAGTTCGATGATGCCGCGAGTCTGCTTGAACTGCTCGTTCTCCTTGAACAGCGCGATCACGTTTTTCAGGCGCGGGTGGAACGGATACGTCGCGGCAATCTCGTCGGCGATAGCCTCCGCGCCGCGATTGGCGACCTTCGACTTGGAGGCTTCCTCCAGTTTTTTGCCGTAGGCGTCGGCGATGTCGTCGATCTCCGCCTTGTCAGGAAGCTGCGTGAAAAGGCGTTTGCGGAGAATGTCGTAGATTTCGTTGGCGGCAAGATCAACGGGGGTGATGTGGCGCTCGGCTCGGCCAAGCTCCTGGCGGGCATTGTCGAGGGCGCGATTGATCAGCGCCCCGCCGGACTGGTAAGCGGCGAACAGGTCGGAGATGACCACGCAGACGTTGGACTTTTTGCCGGCCGCGGTCAGGAGGTTCGCGAACGCGCGCGTCGCGATGTCGGCCACGGTGCCCGCGCCGACGGGCCGGGTGGCGAGGTCTTCGAAGTAGGGCGGCATTTCATCCAACAAGATGAGGATGGGTTCTTTGCCCTCGAACAGCTTGAGCCAGGCTTTTTCGTCCGGTGCCTTCGGACCCGAGGCCCAGAACTCTTGGAACACGTCGGCTCTGCCGAGTTGTTGGGCGATTTCGCCCCAGAAGAAATGGGGTGGGCTGTTACGGCCGTTGAAAGCGGCCACGCGGGCGGTGTCGAACATCTGGGAGTTGGCATCGCCACCGCAGTATTTCCTACGAAGGGAGGGATGCTTGGCGAGCAAGCCAAAGCCGACGAGCAAGTGGGTTTTGCCGCCGCCCATCGCCTGCTTTAGATGAAACACTGCCTGGGTTGAGACGCTTGCGAGGCGGGCGAGGCCCTCGGTCACTAGGTCCTGCATGCCCTGCGTGATGAAAGTCTTTTCGAAAAACGTGGCACCGTCGCCCTCGGCATGAATCAGTTCGTCGAGCTGCTCGATCTGGTCGCTCAGTTTGATCGCCCGCCGTTGGGCTGAAGTTTGCAGGCGTCTCGGACGGTTTTCATCTTCTTAGTAATCTGTCATCACGCTTTCCATCCTCAGATTGCGCTTCGTGGGAGGATGCCCGACAACACACGGGGCTGCATCAGAAAAATTGCTGGTGAATTTGGGTATTCATCAGCCGACCCTCGCCGCCGCATGATCACGGTGCTAACGCCACTCGCGGGACTGGGTGCGTGCTGTGACTTCGTTGAGAACAAAGTATCTTCGCTCACATTTCGCTGTTGCCGGGAGCGCGCGACATAGGCACCGTGATATCTTGAACGAGCATGGCAAACTCCAGCGGCGATAGTCTCCAGCGGGCGCTGCGAATCAGCAGCGCCTGGATTCTGCTCATCTTTCTCGTCATGCTTGTGAGCCGGCTCTCGCCGATTCCTTTCGAGTCCTTCGGTGTGCGACCGCGTACGCTGACCGGGTTGCCGGGCGTGTTGCTCATGCCTCTGCTGCACGCCAACTTCCCGCACATTCTCGCCAACGCCCTTCCACTCTTCATCCTGCTGACCCTGCTGTTCTGGGACCGCCGTTACCGGCCTTGGACGACTTTGCCACTGATCTGGCTGGCCAGCGGGTTGGGGACTTGGCTCATCGGGCGGGGAGGGCAGTGGCGGGGCGAGATGGTGGTGCACATCGGGGCCAGCGGCGTCGTGTTCGGCTTGGTGGCGTATTTGATCGTCGCGGGGGTTCTTATTCAGAGCTGGCGTTCGGCGTTCATCGGCATCCTCGTGTTCCTGTTCTTTGGGGGGATGTTCCTGGGCATGATCCCGCAAGCTGGACCGGTGTCGTGGGAAGGGCACCTGAGCGGCGCAGTCGCGGGCGTTTGGGCGGCACGGAAGTGCCATAGTCGGCCTCTTTGAGATTCAAGGAGTGATGCCGAAAGATGACTTCACAATGACTCAAGCCCAGAGCTCAAAGCTTCCGTCCAGTTCCGCATTGCCAAGCATTCCGATGAAATCCAACATCGGTGGTGTGAACAGAACATGTCATGCGGCGGTGCTGGAATCGTTCAGAGAGCCCTTGTGTGCGCGCGAGTTTTCGGTTCCTGAACGGGCTTCGCAAGGGGAAATTCTTGTCAAAACGGAGATGGCGGGGATTTGCGGGACGGACGTGCATTTGTGGAAGGGAGAGCTTCCGATTCGGCTCCCAGTAATTTTGGGGCACGAAACAGTGGGCACAATCGTTTCTCTCGGGGAAGGAGTCGAAAAAGATTGGACGGGTGCGGATCTTCGGGTTGGGGACCGGATCACATGGAATTCCACGACGTCTTGCGGGCAATGCTACTACTGTGCTGTGAAACGCCAGCCAACACGTTGTCCGCAGCGAAGGGCGTATGGCATCGGGTATCCCTGCGATCAGGCCCCTTATCTACTCGGGGGCTATGCCGAGTACCATGTGTTGATGCCGCGGGCGACGACGTTTCGGTTGCCTGACGAATTAGCGACAGAGACATTGATCGGGGCGGGATGTGGGCTGTTGACGGCGATCCATGGGATCGAGAGAACCGGGCTGGAGTGGGGTGATGTCGTGGTGATACAGGGGTCTGGGACGGTGGGAATTTCAGCTCTGGCGGTTGCGCGAGCGGCGGGTGCTGCGCGCGTCCTCGTGATTGGCGGCCCGAGGTCCCGGCTCGACTCCGCTTTGATTTTTGGTGCGGATGCCGCTTTAGATATCGATGCGGTTCCTGGTTCCAGGGAGAGGATCGAATGGGTACGACGTGAGACGGGCGGTTATGGTGCCGACGCGGTGATCGAATGCGTGGGACATCCTGGGGCCGTTGTGGAGGGGATGGAGATGTGTCGAGATGGTGGAAAGTATCTGATTTTGGGTCATTATTGCGATGCTGGGAGCGTTTTATGGAACCCTCACATCGTGACTCGAAAGCAGTTGCAGGTCTTCGGGAGTTGGTCGAGCGAGCCGAGGCATTTGAAGTCAGCAATTGATTTTCTGGTGCGTGATGGGGCGCGGTTTCCGTTTGGAAAACTTGTGACACATCGGTATGGGTTGCGGGATGCTCAAAAGGCTTTGGAGACGACAGCATCCTGGCAGTGCGGGAAGTGTGTCTTGGTTCCCGGTGAGGGATGAGGGGGCCGCGGTCCGAGAGCTGATTTCAGGGATTCCGTGCCCGATCATTTTAAACGTTTTCAGACGGATTTTGTAACAAGATGTTTTCAAATTGTGAGCGGGCTGCGACGATGCTGACATGGCGCGTGAGTTCATCAAGATCGGCGGTGCTCGGGAGCATAATTTGAAGAATCTCTCGATCTCCATTCCTCGAGATAAATTGGTGGTGATCACCGGCTTGAGCGGGTCTGGGAAGTCGTCGCTGGCATTTGATACACTGTATGCGGAGGGCCAGAGAAAATACGTCGAGTCTCTCTCCGCCTACGCGCGCCAGTTTCTTGGTCAATTGAAAAAGCCGGACGTGGACTTTATCGAAGGCCTTTCTCCGGCCATCGCCATCGAGCAAAGGGGTTCCGCGGGCAATCCGCGTTCCACTGTGGCGACGGTGACAGAGATCTACGACTATTTGCGCTTGATCTATGCGCATGTGGCTCAACCGCACTGTCCGGAGAGTGGGCAACCCATCGTTCACCAGACAGCGAGCGCGATCACGGATCGCATCATGTCGTTGGCGCCTCGGACCCGGATTATGCTGCTTGGGCCGGTTGTGCAGGGCGAGAAGGGGGAGTTTCGCGATGTGATCGAGAGACTGGCTCGCGACGGTTTTGTGCGGGCGCGGGTGGATGGCGAGATCGTGGAGCTCGCCGTGAATCTCAGGATCAAGCTCGATCCCCAAAAGGCGCACGCCATCGAAGTGGTGGTGGATCGACTCGTGATCGAAGAAAAATGTCGTACCCGTCTGAGCGACTCTGTCGAGACAGCGCTGCGATTTGGGAACGGCGTTCTCAGGGTGCTGCATCAGCCTCCCGGAGCGCCTTCGACGGATCCATGGGATGAAGTTCTGCATTCCACCCGGATGCTGAGTTTAGCCACAGGGCGCAGCTTCGAGCTGCTGACGCCGAAGCACTTCTCCTTTAATTCACCGGCGGGTGCCTGTCCGGTTTGCCACGGGCTCGGCCAGAAGCTTGTGTTTGACGAGGGCCTGGTGGTGCCTGACCCCAAGAAGTCCATCGAGCAGGGTGCGATTCTCCCATGGCGGCGCGGGGGCAAGCGGATGATCCTGTATTACAAAGCGATGCTGCGGGGGATTTGCCACCATTACTCTCAAAGCATGGAGGCGTCGTTCGAATCTTTGCCCGACTTCTTTCGGAACGCGGTGATTCGGGGCTCGGGAGACACAGAGATTGAGTTTCAGTTCTGGCGCGCCGGGAAACAGAGTCAGGTCAAGAAGCCATTCGAAGGCGTCATCGCGAATCTTGAGCGTTTGTACAAGGAGAGTGAGAGCGAATTCACAAGGAACCGGCTGAAGAGCTTCATGAGTCCCCAGGCGTGCGATGGCTGCCACGGACGTCGCCTGAAACCGGAGGTGCTCGCGGCCACCCTGGTCAGGGGAGATGGCGGAGGGGTCAGAACGGGGCAGGGGACCTTGGTTCCGGGGCTTTCGATCATGGGTTTTTGCGCACTGACCGTGCGTGAGGCGGATGTGTTTGCGGGGTCGTTGAAGCTCACGCCTTCTCAGGCGCAGATCGCCACGGAGCCATTGAGGGAGATCCAGTCTCGCCTTCGATTCTTGATGGACGTGGGCCTGGGGTATCTGACCCTGGACAGAGAGAGCGGAACGTTGAGTGGTGGCGAGGCTCAACGGATTCGGCTGGCGACCCAGATTGGGGCGGGTTTGGTGGGAGTGTTGTACATTCTGGATGAGCCGAGCATCGGGCTTCACCAGCGGGACAACGGTCGGTTGATGAGAAGCCTGGAACATTTGCGTGACCTGGGCAACAGCGTGGTGGTAGTGGAGCATGACGAGGACACGATCCGGCTGGCGGACCACGTGATTGATTTGGGCCCTGGGGCTGGGGTGCATGGGGGAGAAGTCGTTGCCTCGGGGACGGTTCAGGAGGTGATCGGCACGGCGAAGTCCCTCACTGGACAATATCTTTCCGGGGGGATGTCCATCCCCTTGCCTCGAAGCCGTGTTGCGCCGGACGGGAGCCGGGGATGGCTGGAGCTTCTTGGAGCGAGCGAAAACAATCTGCGCGATGTGGACCTGAGGATTCCCATCGGAACTTTGACCTGCGTGACAGGAGTGAGTGGATCAGGGAAGAGCACCCTCGTGGACGACACATTGCGAAGGGCTCTTTTCAGGATCTGGCATGGTTCGAAGGATCGGCCTGGCACCTACCGGCAGTTGCGAGGGATTGAGTATTTTGAAAAGGCTATCCTGGTGGACCAGAGCCCGATCGGACGGACGCCGCGCAGCAACCTTTCAACCTACTCGGGAATGTTTGATCTTATACGGGAATTATTCTCGAAGCTCCCGGCGTCACGCGTTCGCGGCTACAGCGCGGGCCGGTTCAGTTTCAATGTAAAAGGGGGGCGCTGTGAGAAATGCGAGGGGGACGGGCTGATTGAGATAGAGATGCATTTTTTGCCACCCGTCTATGTGACTTGCGAAGCGTGCGGAGGGAAGCGATACAACCGGGAAACACTGGAGATGACCTATAAAGGGCTGAACATTGCGGATGTGCTGGCGTTGACGGTGGATGAGGCGTTGACATTTTTCCGGGTCGTTCCGCGGATTCTGGATGTGTGCCAGACCTTCGCCGAGGTGGGGCTTGGCTACCTGGGGTTAGGGCAACCGGCAACCACGATCAGCGGCGGTGAGGCGCAGCGCATCAAGCTTGCGACGGAGCTCAGCCGCAAGTCCATAGGACGGACGATTTATTTGATGGACGAGCCGACAACGGGATTGCATTTCCATGATGTGGCGAAGCTGCTTGAAGTCTTATTTCGATTGCGCGATGCGGGGAACACCGTGGTCGTGATCGAGCACAACCTGGATGTGATCAAGTGCGCGGATTGGGTCATCGACATGGGGCCGGATGCGGGGGATGAAGGCGGGCTGATTGTGGCGGAGGGCACACCGGAGATGATTGCGACTTGCGGAAGAGGGCATACAGGGGCTTATTTACAGCGGTTACTTTCGAATGTTTCCAAAGCAATATGACGGCATGTCGTTGGATACGCGCTGGCGGCGCGGCTGGCGGGAGCGATCTCTTTTATTTCGAGGTTGCCGGGTGTTTCTGGCCCTGGCGCTGAGCGTCTTTTTCGTCGTCAAGGCTGTCGCGCAGGGGCTGAGCGAGAAGGCTCTCTTTGAAGCGGCTGTGAAGGCGCTTCAGGACGGTTTTTTTCGGAGGGCAGAACAGGAATTTTCCGACTTCGTCCGCGATTTTCCCCAGTCCGCACAGGCGGTTGACGCGGGGATGTTGCAAATGCATGCCCGCGCGGAGGCCGCGCTCAATGAAGAGTCGTACAGGGACGCGTCCGAGATTTTCGAATCCATCGTCAAGAAGTATCCAACCTCGGCGCGCGCGCGGGACGCGGTGTTTGGATTTGCGTGGAGCCAGTTCAAGTTGGGGGAGAGCCGGAAAGCTTTCGAGAGGCTGACGCAGCCTGATGTGGCGCTTTTGAAGGCGGTCGAAGGGACCGTCTTGGACTCCGGGATGGCCCGTGGGCTTTTGTTATTGGCTGAGGTGGCACTGGTCACAAAGGAGACGAAAACTGGCGAGCTGGCTTTGGCGAGAGTCTCAGGTCTGACATTGACCGCCGCCTCTTCGTGGCAGCGCCAGTTTTTGACAGTTCGTTATCAGCTACTGAAGGGCGATCTGGAGTCTGCGTTTCAATCCGCCAGCAATTTGGTTTCCTTGGCGCGGGCGCTGCCGGGTAGCAAGAATCTGGCTGAGTCCGCATCGTTGCAGGCGGACGTGTTTTTGCAGCGAAGCAACGTTGTGGAAGCGTTGGGTGCTCTGGAGCTGAACCTTCCTACGAACGCGCCTCCGGCCTACCGCAGAATGGCCATGCTACGCACGGTGGATTTGTTAAAGACTGCGTTGAAACCTGAAGACGCTATACCCAAATTGGGGGTTTTGTTGAAAACCTACGCGGGCGATCCGATTCTGGACGCCGCTCAGATGGCTATGGGTGAGGTCTTGATGCGCCGGTTCTATTCGCTCGCTGCTCAGGCGCGGGCTGGGGAGGGGACAAACATTCTTTCCCAGGCGCGGTCGCATTTATCCTTGCTGGTTTTGCAGGGCACGAAGACGGACTTTCTCGGGCATGCGCATTATCATTTAGGTTGGGGTTGGTGGGAGGAGAACTCGATGTTCCCGAGCCCTGACCGAGTGCGTGGAGCGGGAACCAATTTCGATCTCGCCATTCGGAATCTGCCTCGTTCAACGGAGCAGATGGTGGCCCGCTTCAAGCTGGCGGATACCTTTTTGCTTTCCATGGACTACAGGAGTGCTGTGAGCAACTATTCCCGGCTATTGGCGGATTATCCTGAGTGGGCCACCTCCAAATCTGCTCCGCACGATCAGGTTTTGTATCAGTTAGCGCGGGCCTGGGTGGGGCTGCGCGACTTGGGACAAGCCAGGGAGGTTTCGAAGCAGCTGACCCAGCGGTTTCCAAACAGCGCGTTTGGAGAGCTGTGTTTGCTGTTGGTGGCCCAGGAGATGAATCGCCAAAGCCCGGCTGCGGAAGCACGGGAAGTGTTTGATCAACTTATCAAAATCTATCCTGGGTCGGAAAAGCTGCCCGAGGCGAAGCTCGGTGTGGCTCAGACTTTTGAGCGCGAGGAGCGGTGGCCGGACGCCGTGACCGCATACACGTCTTGGCTGGCACTCTACACGAATCATCCATCCATCCCGTTTGCGGAGTTTCAGAGGGCGTCAGCGAGCTCTCGCAGCGATGCCAGCAGCAACTCTTTTCACTTGTTCACGAATTTTCTGGCCCGATTTCCGCAGCATGAGCGGGGTCCTCTGGCGCAAAACTGGGTGGGGGACTATCACTTCGAAAGAGGCGACTTCGTTTCCGCGGAGGAGAGCTATCAGCGGCTGTATTCGAACACCAACTGGGTGGCTCTCGGGGCACTGGACATTCTCTATCGCGCCCATCTTATGGCAGCTCGTTCATTGCTCATGAGGCAGAGCGTCAAACAAGCAAAGGGACAACTCACGACTTTCATCAGTTTTCTGAACCAACAAACCAACACCCCTCCCAATGTGATAGACGAAGCCTGGTTTTTGCTGGGTGACGTACTCCGGACTTGGCCTGAGCCCGGACGTTCGTCCGACGATATGCAGGAGGCCATCAACGCGTTCAAGCGTATTCCTGACACGAGCGATCTCGCGCCTCGTGCATGGGGCGCGATTGCTGGGTGTCATCTTGCGCTGGCGTCGGGGGCGGGGGGGGTGATCATCACGAATCGTTATCACGATGCTTTGTTTTTTTTCCAGAAATCTTCGAGCGCTCTGAACGCCGACATCGAGACGCGCAGCCTGGCAGATTACGGGATCGGCACGGTTTTCCTCGGCCTTTCGGAGATTGTGGTTGAGGTCCGGGAACGGAACCGTCTCCAGCGCGAAGCGCTCGGAGGTTTCTTGAGGGTGTTTTATCAAAAGAACCGATTGGCTGGTGAATCCCCAGTTCCTTACCTGCTGGAACAGTGCGGCATCAAAGCCGTGGATACCGCCCAGGCTCTTGGCCAAACAGTCGAGGCGGCGAGTGTGACGCGCCGACTGATCGAGTTGTTTCCACCGCTAAGGCCCAAGTTTCAACCGCGCCTTGACGTTTTGGAAAAGAACCAAGCAGAAAGTGGAAAGTAGTTTCGACTGGCGCTTTCAGCTTTCTACTTTTCTTCAAAAAGTTCCGACAACTCTATAAAAACGTTTCTTAGTGGTTGTTGGTTCGGAGAAGTTGATTGTCCCCGTCGGCGAATTAGTGGTTCCGATTGTCTCCCAGGCGGCCAAGTTGACCGATGCCTGTATTCGGTAGACCACGCCGGGCACTCCCGACATTTCCCATCGGACTTGATCCTTCACCAGCATCGTCGAAATCACACGTGTCGGGGCGTCAAATACGTAGGTGAGTTGGACGTTCCCCGAGGCTCCGTTCACACCGTCCACAGCGATGAAGTAAGACGTCCCCTTCGTTGCTTTTAATCGTGTTCGGCTGGTTTTTCGATCCGCGCCGCCGTCGTTGTCGCAGGCAACCAACAGCAGGGATTCAAAATCTGTCCCCGGGCCTGTGAACACTCCCAGCAAAGTGTCGAAAGAACTTCCTTCAGTGCTGACAATCAAATTGCCGTCCGCGGGAGATTCGTACGTGAACCATTGAGAGGCTCCGCCGATGGCACCACACAGGTTTGGTTCCCCGACCTCGGTAGTCGAGCCGACCGAGTTGAACACTTGCGTTCCCCGGAACCCACTCGCGGCGGCTCCAGCGGCATGCCTCCAAGAGGAGCGAGCGCCAATCCCCGCCCTGTTTATGTTGACCGGTGCCACGGGTTCTCCGAGAAGAATTTGGTCGCGGAACTTGTCCTTACTGGCCACCTTGGGGTCGGGCCCAAGTTGGATGCTTGCCTTCTGGCTGAAGACAATTTCACGGCCATTGCTGAGTTTAACCTGGTAATCGCCGGCATCCGACGGCTGAGCGGACCGGACGCGCCAGAGGGTTGAGACGCCGCCCGGGATGTCCGATGCATTGAGCTCCCATTGGTAGCTTTGAACTCCCAAGGCCTCGACGTCGATCAGTGTAAAATTGCCAGGTTGCACGACACGGCTCAAAGGGTGCCGAAGGATTTTCGGGACGGGCAGGGCGCCCGATTCGAATTCCCAGGACAAAACAAAGGCGCCGCCGGCACCTGCGAGGCCATCGACGACGATCTGATACTCCTTCCCATTGACCGTCGTGAAGCGGATGGCGCTAGTGAAAAACCCTGCGACATCGTCATCGCTTGCTTCGTTTTGCAACGAGGCCAGATTTGAGCCTGTGTAGGCGGCCAGGACCGTATCGAATGAGCTTCCAGCCGTGCTCAATCGCATCACTCCATCTGAGGGTGCGGTCCACCTCGCCCATACCGATGCGGCAGGTTTTTTTCCTGCATGGTAGGGCTCTTCGGCCTGGGCCGTGGCACCATTGCTCGCAGCGCGCAGAACCCCTTGATTTCCAGGCAATAGCGGACGCCCATCGAACGTGTCGGACAGCATGAAAACCGGCGTCTCGACCACCAGGGTGGCGGGTCTGCTTGTGAGGGCACCAAAGGGGCCTTTCACCACCACCGAATAGACGCCGGCCGATGAAGATTTCGGGGATGGAAGGATGAGAACGGAGGCTGTTTGAGCTTGGAGATTGACCCCATTGCGGCGCCATTGGTAGGAAAAAGGTCCTTGTCCGATGGGGATGACCGAAAAAGATGTTGGGACCCCTTCGGGCACTGTCTGGCTCCGGGGATCCGTGGCGATGACTGGCGGAGCGATCACATCCAGTCGGGCGTTCCCACTCGTGACGGTGCCCAGCGGGTTGCTCACGACAACTCTGTAGCTGCCGATTTGATCGGCGGCTATGTTGGGCAAGCGCAGCACAGGCCCGCTCGCGTCAGACAGGGTTTGATTGTTATACTGCCACTGGTAAGTGAGAGGTTCACTGCCTGTGACGCTGACGGCGAACTCCGCCGTTTCTCCGCTGTGGACCGTGGCCATAGCGGGTTGGTCCGTGATGTTGGGGGGAGATCCCACGACCGAGACGGCCATGGTTTTTGTCAGTGAAATATTTTGAGGACCTCTCACGTTGATGCGGAGGCGGCCGTCACCCCGCTGGTTGACTTCAGGTGTGATCTTGAGGGTCCATTTTGGGCCCGTGCCTTCCAGGATGAGGTTCTCTTCAGGGAGCAACGTCGGAGTTTCAGAGAGCAATGTGAGCTCCAGGCCGACGCTGTTAGGAACGTTCAAGACTTCGATGGTGATGCGTGCGCTCACCTGGTTTTCCTGGAGAACCAGGTCCTCAAACACTCGCAACAAAGGTGGATCATTTTGTTGGGCGCGTGGTGTGAGGGAGCCTGGGATGAGCAATGCCGCGCTCATCAAAACCCAAGTTCCTGGAAGCCCTCGGGATCTTGTCTGAGCGATCGTGCGCGCGATGACAGATCTCACGCGAGCGAACTTTTGAGCGGGCGGCAGTTGGGCTGTATTCATTTTTGGCAATCTCCAGGTTGTTCCCAGTTTAGTTTCTTAAATCCTAAATCTCGATGAATTATCTCTCAGATTTTGAACCACAGAGGTGCAGAGAAGAACAAACGATGAAACCAAACTTTCCCCCCTCTTTTTCCCCCTCTGTGTCTCCGTGTCTCTGTGGTTCAAACTTCAAATCTGTTTGGCTAGCTTTTCACGAAGGCCCCATCGTCCATGGTGGCTAGGGTTGATTCTGTTTTCTAGCTTCAAGAGATCCCCAGCTAAAACCCTGTCTTCAGTGTTCAAAGACTATTTCAGAGCTGAATGAGCCCGTCAAGGAAGGGTCCCGCTCGCCAGCAGTCCTCACCTTGAAGAGCTGCTGGACTTCTTGACATGAGGATTGCCGGGCGGGTTATGGTGTGGGCGACATGGCTGTGCTTGCATTTGAGACTTCTTGCGACGAGACCAGCGCCTCGGTGGTGCATGACGGGGTGATCTTGTCCAACGTCGTGACTTCTCAAATCGCGTTGCACGCTGAATATGGGGGCGTCGTTCCGGAACTCGCGGCGCGGGAGCATTTGCGGAACCTTCTGCCAGTCGCCCGTGAGGCGTTGCGCCGTTCGGGGTTGGGATTTGAGAGGCTGGTGTGCATCGCTTCGACTCTAGGGCCAGGATTACCCAACGCGTTGATGTCCGGCGCGCAGGCGGGTCAAGGCCTCGCGTTTGCTCTCGGTTTGCCTTTTGTAGCGGTCCATCATCACGAGGCTCACTTGTATTCGCCATGGATCGATGGGGATCCATTGACCGCGCGATGGTTGCAGCTGCGGCCGCACATCGCCTTGATCGTGAGCGGTGGCCACACTTTGCTCGTCTTTGTGGAGGGATTTTCGCACCACAGAGTTCTGGGGATGACGGTGGATGATGCCGCAGGGGAGTGTTTCGACAAAATTGCAAAATTGATGGGATTGCCTTACCCGGGCGGAGTTTATCTGGATAAGCTGGCAGCGGGAGGAAATCCTGAAGCCATCAAGTTTCCGAGGCCCATGATGGGGAGTGGCGACTTCGACTTCAGCTTCAGCGGGCTGAAGACTGCCGTGCGCTATTATTTGCGAGATCACCCTGAAATCGTTCAAGAGAAGTCCAGGCTGCGCGACGTGTGCGCTTCAGCACAAGCAGCGATTGTCGAAGTCCTGGCGTTCAAATCCTTAAGTGCTTGTCACGCGATGGGCGTGGGGTGCTTGACAGTGTCGGGCGGAGTGGCGGCAAACAGCCGCTTGCGAGCGGTGTTGGAGCGGGGATGCGCGGAGCGGGGCTATGAGCTCAGGATCGCCGGAAAAAGTTTGTGCGGTGATAACGCTGGAATGATCGGCGTTCTCGCGGAGGAACAAATGCGCTCGGCCACTGTCCTTGCTGGGGAGGATTTAACGCCGAGACCTCGGTGGGCCTTGTCCGAGGCTAGTGCCGCTGAGTGTGTGCGAAAAAGCCCCAAAACAAGACATTAAACCGGAAGAACTCTGATTAAAAAAAACAGTCCGGGCAACGGACGCCAAGGAGGTGGGCGTGGAGAACGCCGCTGAAGAAACGTCCCGCTGCCCGAACTGATTTAAAACTTAGCGTACAGGATTCTTTTGTCAATGAATTAGGCGCGTCTCATTGGAATTAGGCGCCTCTCCGAATGAGGACGACAATCTGCTGGGTGGATAACGGGGGGAGGCGAGGTGAAAACTGTGAAAGTTTTGAGGCGGAGCGGCTCATCGCATCCTTTTTTTGTCGTCGCCTAGCCTGCTTCCCCCTAAGATATCCTGATGGCGAAGTTCAGAGTTGTTTTGCTCAAGCATGGCTACGAGTCCGTGGGGACGGAGCGGCGAATCGTCGAGGCTGCCGGTGGCGAATTTCTCGATGCCGAGACCCTCGGAGAAGACGAGGCCCTTCGGTTGTGCGAAGAAGCGGATGCTATCTTGGTTCGGTGGTCGAAGATCACTCCGGAGCTCATCCAGCGATTTCGCCGATGCCGAATCATCGTCCGGTACGGGATTGGCGCCGACAACATCGATGCGGCCGCCGCTACCGCTGCCGGTATTATTGTGGGCCACGTGCCGACCTACTGCCTTGATGACGTTTCATCCCATGCGCTCGCGCTCTGGCTGGACTGTGAGCGGCTCATCTCGCGTAACCACGGAAAAATCGTGAAGGGTGGGTGGGATGACAATCCCACGGCAAGAATAAGGCGCACTTCGGGTCGGACGTTTGGACTTGTTGGCCTGGGCAACATCGGCCAAGCTACCGCGCGCAAGCTCCAAGGCTGGGGCATGACGCTCCTCGCTTGCGATCCGTTCGTCGACGCGTCCTTGGCGGGAGCGTTCGGCGTCGCACTGGTGGATTTTGGCACGCTCTGCCGGGAGTCAGACTTTGTGTCGCTGCACGTGCCGCTTTTGCCGGAGACTCGCCATTTGATGAATGCCCGGTCGATTGGAACCATGAAAAAGGGGGCCACCCTTGTGAACACGGCGCGCGGTCCAGTGGTTGAGACGCAGGCGTTGTTGGCGGCGCTCGAAGACGGGTCGCTGGGTGCCGCCGGCCTCGACGTCTTTGAGACCGAACCGTTGCCGCTTGATTCGCCGCTGCGTCAGCATCCGCGCGTCGTTTTGAGCGACCATGTCGCGTGGTATTCTCAAGAGTCCCAACAAGCGTTGAAACAAACCGTCGCCGAAGAGGCGGTGCGTGTCTGCACTGGCGGCCTGCCGCTTTCTCTGATGAATCCAGCAGTGTTGAAAAAGCTCGGCCGATGGGCAGAGTGGACACCGCCTGAGAACGTGCGGTGGCAGTTGAAGCGGATGGAAGGACTTGGTGGGTAGATTCTTACTCATCGAATGTCGATGATTTATCTTTCAGAATGTGAACCACGGAAACAACACCGAAAGGGACCGAATGATTCCGCTTTGCAATTGTTGGATTGCCCCCATCGGTTCCATTTCGGTACTCTTTCCGTGGTTAATCCCCATGTGCGAGTTCGTTGTTGTTCAAATTTCAAATGTTTTTGAGTAGTCTTTGATCAGTGTGATCAAGTCGGCAACTGATACGGACACCTGTTGCGGCGGTGCAGGGAATGCGATGATTCGAAATGTCATTTTTGATTGGTCGGGCACATTGGTCGATGACCTGGAGGCGGTGATCGAGGCGACGAACCATGTCTTTGTGCGATCCGGACGGGAACCGTGGACGAGAGAGACATTTCGCACCGAATTTTCGCTCCCGTTCACGGGGTTTTACAAGCGATTTTTGCCGGACGTGCCGCTTTCCAAGCTGGAGGAGTGGTTTCATGAACGGTTCGGTGAGGTCCAGGAGCTTGTCCAACCGATCGGGCACGCCCGCGAGTTCCTGGAATTTTGCGAGCAGCAGGGATTTCGCACGTTCGTGCTCAGCACGGTTCGAGCCGATTACTTCCATCGGCAGGCGCGGGCGGTTGGTTTTGACCGGTATTTGCAGATCCCTTACCTTGGGGTTTGGGACAAAAGGGAAAAGATCCGTGAATTGATCGCGAACCATGGGCTCGAGTTGTCCGAGACCGTTTTTGTGGGGGACATGGAACACGATGTGATCACTGCCAAGTTTGGAGGTATCTCCTCGTGCGCCGTGTTGACCGGCTACAATCGACTTGATCAATTGCGTGCTGCTCAGCCGGATTGGATAGTGGAGCATCTCGGTGAATTTCGGGCGCTGCTTGCCGAACAGATCAAGAACAGCCGTCTCGACGTGGGTGGGTGTGTGCGGCGGTGGCCCATCGTCACGGTGGGGGCGTTAATAGGCGATGCGCAAGGCCGGGTTCTGATGGTTCGGACGCGGAAGTGGTCTGATTTGTGGGGCATTCCGGGTGGGAAAATCGAGTGGGGGGAGTCTTCCGAGGCGGCCTTGCGGCGTGAGATTCTCGAAGAAACCGGTCTGAGAGTTCGGGATGTGAGTTTTGTCATGGCACAGGACAGCATTTTTTCGAAAGAGTTTTACAGGGAAGCCCATTTTGTGTTGCTAAACTACACGTGCCAAGTGGACAGTGAGGGTGGGCAGCAAGTGCTTCTCAATTCCGAGGCGCAGGAGTTTTGCTGGATTGAGTTGGGAAGTGCTTGGGAGTTAGATCTGAACCAGGCGACACGAGCTCTGCTGCGAGCGCTGTTGGGAGAGGGGGGCAAAGGACAACCTCCAAAGAGCGGACCTGAACTGGGGGTATGAACCGCAGTCGTGACGCCCAGTGTTCAACATTGGTGCGGCCTAGAGGGCGGAACGGGGCATGAACTCTGCGAGCAGAGCAACTCGGCCGGTTACGGTTGTTGGGTTAGACAAGTCAGAGCAGTCGATACTTTCGTGAAAGGATCGCGATTAAATAACTAAAGAAAATGGACACCATTTTAATTCAGGAACTGGAAGTGTGGTATTCGGTCGGCCTGACCGACGAAGAGCGAGGGAAGCCGCAGCGATTATTGATCAATGTAGAGATGGCGCATGATTTCGCGGCGGCGGCGCATCGTGATGATCTAAGGAAGACGATCGACTATGCGGCGGTGTGCGAGAGACTTCTGGGACTTGGGCAGGGCACAAGCTGGAGGCTTTTAGAGACGTTGATTCTGGATATCGCGCGCATTTGCAAGGAGGAATTTGGGGCTTCTAGGGTGAGTGTGGAAGTTCAGAAATTCATCATCCCGCAGGCGCGTTTCGTGGGAGTGCGAGTGACCCGCTGAGTTCGGCGAAAGCGATGTGACCGTGGAAAAAGGACTGAACACGGCGGCCTGCTCGAAGTCTGCAAAACGCCCGAAGACAGAACGTATCAAGCGGTCAGATTGTTCCGGTTCAAAGAGATTACAACTGTTGAATCATGGATGGCAGCATTCATCGCCCCATCCGTCCGGAAAGAGAAAAATAAGTTCTCCGAGATGGGTTGAGGAACTCGCCTCAAAACGGGCTGCATCGGCAAGCTGCTTGGCTTAGAAATTCCCGAAAACACTTATTGACGGTCAGGGGAGTGATTTGTAAATTCTCCGCCCACTCGAGTTCCAGAGTAGCTCAATGGTAGAGCAATCGGCTGTTAACCGATCGGTTGCAGGTTCGAGCCCTGCCTCTGGAGCCATTTTCATCCGTAGCGATAGGGCGACGCAAGTCCAAACGCATCCTCAATGTGCCGCACTTCGGTGATCTTTCGGTCCACCGTCAGCACTTCCACGACATCGAATCGAAGAGAGACTTCGGGGTTGCGGCACTGGCGCAGGTATTCGAGAGCCGTTTTGGAGATCCTCCGTCGTTTCCCCGCATCCACTGCGGCCGCAGGGCGGGTCCATGAGTTGGAGGTTCTCGATTTCACTTCGATAAAAATGAGGATGCCTTCGCCCTTAAAGATGAGATCGATCTCTCCACGGTGGCCGCGGTAGTTGGCGCATAAAAATGTGAGCCCGGATTTTTCAAGAAATCGGCGGGCGGCCTCCTCACCTTCGCGCCCGATTTCTTGAGTGATGCAGACCGGTTCGGGATGGATCCAGCGCCTGATGGTTTGAACGACGCTCATGGTTGTGGGTCGCGATGGGCGCTGTTCATAATTCGAGCTGAAGCGTGCGGACCGGGGCAAAGGAACGGCGATGGATGGGGCAGGGACCGTGCTTTAAAAGAGAATCGATGTGTGCCTTGGTGGGATAGCCTTTGTGGATAGCGAAACCGTAGAGGGGATATTGCCTGTCGTATTCGACCATGATCCGGTCCCTGGTGACCTTCGCGAGGATGCTGGCTGCCGCGATGGAGTAGCTTTGAGAATCGCCTTTGATAATGGGAGTGTGAGGGATGGGCAACCCTGACACGGCGGTGCCGTCGATGAGCGCGTGATCGGCAGGCTCGCATAGCTTGTCGAGGGCCTCGGCCATCGCGAGATGGGTCGCCCTCAAAATGTTGAGTTGGTCGATCGTGCCGTGTGAAATGATGGCGATGGCGAAGTGAATCTCCGGCAAAAGGTGGAGCGCGTCGAAGAAGCGTTCGCGCGCGCGCTCGGACAATTGCTTAGAGTCGTTGAGGCCCAGGAGACTTTCGGGGATGAACCCATCCACGGCCCAATCACGGGGAAGAACCACGGCGGCGGCCGTCACAGGTCCGGCGAGCGGGCCGCGGCCTGCCTCGTCGACTCCTGCGAGGCGACCAAGCCCCTGGTGAATCAGGCGGCGCTCATGGCGGAACCTATCCGCGTGCGGTGTTGTTGAATGGGATTTCATGCCTCCGATCGGTCCCGATTGTTGACGCATCAGGAGGAGGCGGACAACCTAAAAATGAATCTTCATTTTGGAGCCTCTTGGGCCGTGGGAAGTGGGCGGATCTGCAAAGTAGGCTTTTTCAAGGCTAACACAACTAATTGTGTACGGGGGCTGAGGCATGCGCAAATTATCGTTGTTTTGTTTTTGTGAAGCCGGTAGGTTTGAGTGTATAAATTATGAGTGATGAAGTGGAGCTTTCCGCTGAAAGCGATCCTACGTTAGCCACGGGTTCTTCGGAAAAGTATGACTCCTCCAAAATCGACAAATTGGAGGGGTTGGAAGCGGTGCGAAAACGCCCAGGGATGTATATTGGCGACCCCGATGAGCGCGGGTTGCATCATTGTGTTTTTGAGGTGCTGGACAACTCGATCGATGAGCATTTGGCGGGGCATTGCAAGAAGATAGGGGTGGCGATCCATTCGGATGGCTCGTGTTCAGTCCGGGACGACGGACGGGGGATTCCGGTGGACATGCATCCAAAATTCAACATGCCGGCTGTGGAGTTGGTTTTGACGAACTTGCATGCGGGCGGAAAGTTTGGTCAGGGAGCTTACAAGTACTCGGGTGGGCTGCACGGCGTGGGTGCGAAGTGTGTGAACGCCCTTTCGGACTGGTTCAAGGTGGAGGTCTCGCGGGATGGTCTGGTCTATTCGATGGAGTTCGAGCGCGGAGTGACCACTCGAAAGCTTGAGGTGATCGGGAAATCGACACAGACAGGAACGCTTATAACGTTCAAGCCGGACCCGACAATCTTCACGATCACAGTGGAGTTCAAGTTTGATATCCTGGCGAACCGATTGCGCGAGCTTGCGTTCTTGAATCCCGGGCTGGAGATACATCTGGCCGATGAGCGGGTGGAGAGCAAGACCGAGCGTTTTTTCTACAAGGAAGGAATTGAAGAATTCGTGCGACAATTGGGCAAAAGCAAGTCCGTGCTGCACCCCAAACCCATTCTGTTAGCCCGGCAGAAGGATGAAGTGTTTGTCGATTGCGTGATGCAGTATAACGACAGCTACACGGATCAAATTTTGTGTTTTGCGAACTCGATTCCGAACCCGGATGGAGGCACTCATTTGACTGGGTTTCGGAGCGCCCTGACGCGGGCGATCAACCAATATTCGAGAAGCAACAACATCCTCAAAGAGAAGGATCCCGCTATTTCCGGGGACGACGTCAGGGAGGGGTTGGTGTGTGTGTTGAGCGTGAAATTATTGAATCCGAGGTTTGAATCACAGACCAAAGTCAAGCTGGTGAACACGGAGATCGACGGATTGGTGGCTTCGGTCGTGTATGAGGGTTTGATGATTTTTCTGGACGCCAACCCATCGGTGGCGAAGAAGGTCATCGAGAAATCGTTGATGGCGGCGCGCGCGAGAGAGGCGGCGCGGAAGGCGCGGGAGACCGTTCGAAAGAGCGCGATGACCGGGGGAGGGCTCCCTGGAAAACTGGCCGATTGCTCCGATCGCGACCCGGCGAACACCGAGCTCTATATTGTCGAGGGTGACTCCGCCGGCGGCTCGGCGAAACAAGGCCGGGACCGGAAGTTCCAAGCCATTCTTCCGTTGCGAGGAAAGCTGATCAACGTGGAGAAGGCGCGTCTGGACAGAGTGCTTCAGAATACGGAAATCAGGACCATGATCACCGCCATCGGAACGGGGATTGGCGATGGGGAAGGCGAGGGTGCTTTCAACCTCCAGAAGCTGCGTTATCACAAGATTATCATCATGACGGACGCGGATGTGGACGGTTCGCATATCAGAACTCTGTTGCTGACTTTTTTTTACCGACAGATGCCGCAGTTGGTGAAGCAGGGTTTTGTTTACATTGCGCAACCGCCTCTTTATCAGCTGTCACGGAAGAAGCGCATCGAGTATGTGGAGGATGACGCTCAATTGAACAAGATCCTGATACAGCTCGGTGTGGAGGACGTCACTCTGCGAAACCTGGCGGATGACAAAACGCTGTCCGAAAAGCAGTTGGCCGAGGTATTGGAGCTGCTGGTGTTGCTGGACAAGTATGCGATGGCGTTGCGTCGGCACGGGGGGGATTTTGGGGATTACATCGACCATCGGGACTCCAAGAGTCATGAGCTGCCGAAGCATCTGGTAAAGGTGCGCGAGGGCAACGACGAGCGAGTCGAGTATTTTCATAGCGAGGAGGAACTGGCCCGATTTGGGGGTGAGAACCCGGATTTGAAATTGTTTGGTGGCGAAGACACGGACGGTGGGCTCGCTGAGAAAGCCAAGGCCGGAGTGACGCGCCGTGCCCGGCACGTCGAATTGCACGAGAGCAAGGCCATCGCCGACCTTCTGGCGCGGCTTTCGAGGAAGGGCTTCAACGTCGAGCATTACTCAGCCCAGGACAAGCCGTTGTTTGAGCTGCTGGAGGGCGAAGGAGAAAAGCAACAGATCCGTCCCTTGTTCTCGATAGCTGAGATTCTGGCCTCCGTGAAGGATGTGGGCAAGCGCGGGATCCAGGTCAAGCGGTTCAAGGGGCTTGGAGAAATGAATGCCAAAGAACTCTTTGAGACCACGATGAATCCAGAGAAGCGTAAGTTGCTCAAAATCGATCTGACGGACGCTGTTGAAGCGGAGGAAATGTTCTCCAAGTTGATGGGTGAGGAGGTGGAGCCACGCCGACAGTTTATTGAAGACAACGCATTGAACGTCCGTAATTTAGACGTCTAATTTCCGTTTAAAATCCAGAGCCCGACGGAGATGTGGTTTCGCCGGATTGAGGGGAGGTCTGGAGCCCACGAAGCAAAGTTCTATGTCCGATCAAGAAAAGAAGAGTGAAGTGGTTCGCGCCATTCCATTGTTCGCGGCCAACGAGAAGGTCGAGAAGATAAACGTCGCCGAAGAGATCAAGAATTCATTCCTTGATTACTCGATGTCCGTGATCGTCTCGCGAGCGCTTCCCGATGTGCGCGACGGATTGAAGCCGTCGCAGCGTCGTATTTTGTACGCGATGCATGAGCTCTCGCTGTTCCCTGGCCGGAAGCACTTCAAATGCGCGAAGATTTGCGGCGATACGAGCGGCAACTATCACCCGCACGGCGAGGCTGTGATCTATCCGACGCTCGTGCACATGGCGCAGCCTTGGGCGATGCGAGAAAGGCTTGTGGATGGCCAGGGCAACTTCGGCTCTGTCGAAGGGGATCCTCCGGCGGCGATGCGTTATACTGAAGCGCGCATGACCCACTTGGGTGCCCTCCTCATGGAGGACATGGATAAGGACACGGTAGATTTTGTTCCGAATTATGACGAGCGGTTGACGGAACCTACCGTGTTTCCGGCGGCTTTTCCGAACCTGCTCGTGAATGGTGGCACTGGGATCGCGGTGGGCATGGCAACCAACATGGCCCCGCACAACCTCGGCGAGGTCATCGATGGGGTCATCGCGCAGATCGAAAATCCCGACATCACCATTGAGGAGCTGATGCTGCACGTGAAGGGACCCGACTTCCCCACAGGCTGCACCCTGTGCGGTTTGGAGGGCATCAAGAATTATTTCATGACGGGCCGTGGCAGCGTCAAAATCCGGGGTCGTGTTGGACTGGAGCAGTTGAAGGGAGGCCGGGAGCAGTTGGTGATTACGGAGATCCCCTACAACGTGAACCGCGCGGTGCTGGTGAGCCGGATCGCGGAGCTTGCCAATGAAAAAATTATCACCGACGTCACGGCCGTGCGCGATGAATCGGACGAGAACACGCGTGTGGTGGTGGAGATCAAGCGAGACGCGGTTCCCGAGGTAGTGATCAACAATCTGTACAAATTCACGCAGCTCGCGACCAGCTTCAGCGTCCATATGCTGGCCATCGACCACGGGAGGCCGAAGACGCTGAATCTGAAAGAGCTGATCGCTTGTTATATCGAACACCGCCGTGAAGTGGTGCTGCGGCGGACCCGGTTTGAACTGCGCAAGGCCGAGGATCGTGCGGAGGTACTCGAGGGCTATCTGATCGCGCTCGCCAATATGGACGATTTCATCCGGATCATCCGGAGTTCTGCGAATCGTGATGAGGCGCGTATTCGGCTTTTGGCGTATGAGTTCACACGCGCCACGGTGGAGCAGTTGGGGGTTTTGATCCGCAACGAAGCGCGCTTGAGGAATGGCCGCTATGAATTCAGCGACCGCCAGGCAGACGCCATTCTTGAACTGCGCCTGTATCAGTTGACCGGTTTGGAGCGCGACAAGGTCAAAGCCGAATACGCCACGCTGATCGACAAGATCCGGGATCTGATGGATATTTTGGCCAAGGAAAGCCGTGTCATGGCGATCATTAAAGCGGAGCTGCTGCTGGTGAAGGAAAAGCATGCTTCACCACGGCTTACAGAACTCGTGCCCGACGAAGGGGATATGGCGATCGAAGATTTAATCGCCAACGAAGGGGTGATCATCACCATCACCCACAACGGGTTGATCAAACGTACGAACGTCAGCGCCTACCAGGCTCAACGCCGAGGTGGGAAGGGTGTGATCGGGATGGTCACCCGCGAGGATTCTCCGGTTAAGGGCGATGGCACCGGCTTTATCGAACACCTTTTTACCGCGAGAACTCACGATTATCTGATGTTTTTCACGAATACAGGGCGTGTTTACGCGGAGCGTGTTCATGAAGTGCCGAACATGGCCCGCGACGGAAGGGGCCGAAGCATTGCGAACTTGTTGGACTTGCGGCCCGAAGAGAAGGTGGCCGCAATGATCCGGGTGGAATCGAAGGCGGACCTCAACAAGGAGGACGAAACGTGGGCTCAGCCCGGATTCATCTTCTTTGCGACCCAGAAGGGGACTGTGAAAAAAACCGCCCTCGCCGAGTTTGCGAACATCAACAAGGGCGGGATCATCGCGATCAACATCGATGAGGGCGACCTGTTGATCGATGTGAAGATGACGACAGGTGAGAATGAGGTGGTATTGATCACTCAAGGCGGCATGAGCATCCGGTTCAAAGAGGAAGATGTGCGCTCGATGGGACGCCAGACTACGGGCGTGCGAGGCATCCGGCTCGAAGGCAAGGAATCCGTCATCGGACTGGCGGTTGTGGATATGACGGCGATGCTTCTTGTGGCCGGTGAGAACGGGATCGGCAAGCGCACCGGGTTCGATGAGTATCGGGTCCAAACAAGAGGCGGCGTCGGCATCATCACGATGAAAACGACTGACAAAACCGGAGTTGTCGTGGGCGCGTTGACGGTGACCGAGAACGACGAGATCATGCTGATCACCAGCGGGGGACAGATGGTCCGCACTCGCGCGGGAGACATTCGCGAGACAGGCCGGAATACCATGGGCGTGAAATTGATCGACCTGGAGGCAGGCGACAAGCTGCAAGCGATTGCTCCCGTGATCAGCGAAGAAGAGGTGGTGCCAGAATTTTCCTTGCCTGAAACATCCTTGCCTGAAGCTCCGTTGCCACCGGCATAACGTGCAAACCTCTTGAGGGCGCGAGGTGGGCCGTGGCCTGATCTCAACCACCAGCTTCATGGAAACCCTTATTTCGGCGGCTTGCGCCTCATCTGAAACGGATCCTCTGCCATGACTCAAACCGAACCCATTCGCATGCTGGCCGTCTCAGCGAGCATGCATCGAGCGAGTGTGACGAGAACCGTGATGGAATTTGTGGCCGAACGGTTGCGGCAGCAGGGATGTTTTGTGGACGTCCTGGACCTCAGCTCAGAGCCGCTGCCGTTGTTCAATCCAGACACGAGTTTTGATGCGGACTATTATCAAGATCTCCGCCGGCGTGTCGTCGGGGCAGATGTTTTTATACTCGGCACACCCGATTATCACGGCAGCATGAGCAGCGCTCTCAAAAACTTTCTCGACCACTTTTGGAAGGAGTTTTCGGGCAAGCTGTTTTCAAGCGTTGTGGCTTCGCACGAAAAGGGACTGACGGTGACCGACCATATCCGCACGGTGGCGAGACAGTGCTACGCATGGTCGATGCCCTATGGCGTTTCCTTCATGGAGAAGGAGGACGTCCAAGGTGGAGAAATTCTGAGTGCCTCCTTCAGATCGCGGTTGGAGATGTTCACGCGGGACGTGCGCGTTTACGGCGAGGTCCTGTCAAAGCAGCGCCAAGCGGACTTGGCCGGGACGGATCCCGGATTCCTTGCCCGCTTGAGGTAGAGATCTGCTGAAGGTCGTGATCTCAGGAAAAACAGAGCCCGCTCAGCCTCAGAACTCCTGACCCTAAATCCGGCAGTTGATTTAGCCACGAAAGAACCCAAAGAACGCAGAGAGAATGAGTTCTGAAAGGAATCTCTCGGCTTAATCATTCACTCGCTGGGTGAGCAACTCTTCGTTGACATTGACCCCTGAAGCCCTTCTCTTTGCGATCTTTGTGCTCTTTTGTGGCCATTCCAATCGCAGTTTTTAGGCTGACATGGTGTTTTGGATTCAGGGACGCAAGGCATCTGTGTGACCCAGCGCGTTGCCGCTCACGTCAAGATCGGGTAGAGATGCTCCGAATGGGCTCTATCCCGCTCGCGGGGCCTGTTGAGTGGATATCAGGCCACCGTCGGATACACCCAAGGTGCTCTGTAGGGCCTTCTCAACAGGCGGTTGGCTTCTGGATCGTCCAGGATTGTTTCCTTTTCCCCATCCCACCGGATGCTGCGTCCCAATTTAAGCGACAGCATGCCGAGCAAACTAAGGCTCGTTGACCGGTGCGCCGACTCCACGTCCGCGACCGGCTTTTTACCGTCCTGGATGCTCGTGATGAAATCTTTCCACAGCAGCGTGAGGTTGTGGCCGTCCGGTTCCTGAAGCTCCGACTCCTGGTGCGTGGGGTTGTTCTTTTCATCCGCTGGATAAAAGGTCCAACCGTCCCTCCAACCCATGTGAAATGTCCCTTTGGTGCCAAAAAAATAACATCCGACACCCGTCTTTTCCGCCCCAGTTCCGGCGAATTTACGGTGCTCCCATGTTGCGGTGAAGGATTCGAACTCATACACGGCGACTTGGGAGTCAGGGGCGTCGGTGGTTTGTTCGGTGGCGTTCAAGACGGGCTTACCTTGAATCGGTCGGCCGCCTGTTGAGTAGATTCGCTTGGGATGCTTCTCGTCGGTCCAACGAAGAACCTGGTCCAGCCAGTGAACGCCCCAATCTCCAAGCGTGCCATTTGCGAAAGCCAGGAAATTGCGCCATCCCCCCGGATGAATTTTTCCATTGTAAGGACGAAGCGGCGCCGGCCCACAATAGAGGTCCCAGTTCATTCCTTCCGGGGGTTCGCTGTTGGGTGAGGGACGCTCTTTGCCACCCCGACTGTTCACGAACATTCGCACCATTCCGATATCGCCAGCGCCTCCCGATCTTAGAAACTTAAGGCCCGAAACGTGGTGCGGACCAATGCGGCGGTGCAGGCCAACTTGGACGACCTTCCCGGTGGCTTTGGTGGTTTCGACCATGGCGCGACTTTCCTCCACGGTATGGCCTGTGGGTTTCTCGACAAAGACGTGCGCTCCCGCGCGCAGGGACGCGATGGTGATCAAAGCATGCCAGTGGTCTGGTGTGGCGATGATCACGATCTCCGGTTTTGCCTGATCCAGGAGCTCCCGAAAATCTTGGTATTTCTTGGGTTGATCGCCTGAGGCCTCGGTGACCTGGTTTGCTGCAACATCGAGCGTTTGTTGGCTCGGGTCACACATCGCCACGACGTGGCAACTTCCGCTCGCCATCGCTTCGCGGAGAATATTCATGCCCCACCAACCGGAGCCGATCAGTGCCACCCGATACTTTCGTCCGGATTCCGCGCCAATAATTGGGATCGCGCCGAACGCCGTGAAGGCAGCCGCACTTTGGATGAACCGTCGTCGTGAAACAGGCGATTGAATCAGGTGAGATTTCATGGAAAAGAGTTTGAGGACGTCGGCTATCAGACTTTGGTTATGGGCGTTTTCTGACGTCGATGCAGACGAGGTTTCCTGTTGCATTGCGGCAATAGATCATTCCGTTGGCGAGAACGGGCACGGTCCAACATTTGCCACCGAGCACCTGGGCTCGCGCGGACGGTTTGAAGCCTTCCGGCGAGGCATGTGCGATCAGGAGTTCACCGCGATCGCTCAACACAATCAGTTTGCCGTCGGCTCCCACCACCGATCCCGAGCCGATCCCCGCCTCCGTCCACCGCACCGCACCGGTCAAAAACTCAACGCATTTGAGTGTGGCTTTTGCGCTCGTGTCTCCGTCGATGCCATAGAGGAACCCATCCATGAGAACACTCGGGTTCATCTGGTTTCGGAGCGATTTGCTTTGCCAAACTACCACCGGTTGCCCTTTGTCGATGGAGAATAAGGCGGAACCTTTGTTGTAGCCCGAGCTCACAAAAATATGATCCCCCCGAACGATCGGATCAGCGGCGTTGACGCCATATTGGGTTGGCCACGGAAATCGCCAGTTTTCCTTGCCCGTTTTAGGGTGAACTCCCACATAAGATTTGGCGGAGCCGATTATCAGAGTCGCCTCGGCGCCGATGCCCATCAGATAGGGGGTGGAATAACCCGCGTCCTTGTTTGCTGAACTCCAAACGATCTTGCCTGTGGATTTGTCCAGAGCCAAGCCCGCATCGCCCACATTCAGGAGAACCAAATTATCGAGAACCACTGGTGAACCTGAGAATCCCCAATCGGGAATCCGGATGCCGGTTTCTTTCTGGACATTCTTGGACCAACGCACTTTTCCGGAGGTGATCTCGATGCAGAACACATCGCCCCAACGGCTCATCAAATAGACGAACCCCGAATCAACCGCAGGCGTGGACGCGGTGCCTCCGTCGAAGTATTTGTCCCCCAGGTCGGAGTCGTAGGAATGCTTCCATTTGACAGTCCCTTTGGTGCTGTCCACACACCAGAGGGTGTCCTGGCCGTTCGCATGGCCCGTGGTGAAAAGCGATCCTTCGCTGACGACAAAGGAGGCAAATCCGATTCCCACCGAGATTTTCCAGGCGATCGGCGGGCCTTGTGAGGGCCATTCACTCGACCAATTTTGTTCCTTTGAGACGCCGTTCAGATGCGGCCCACGCCACTGCGGCCAGTCATCCGCCATGCCGACGAACCTGACCAGGAGGCAGGCTGTCATCACGCTGGGAAAGAAGCATTTCGCGAAACCGGAGTTCATAATAAAAATGATGTCGAGAACGAGTTAAGCACGCCTGCAAGAAGAGCAGACTCCATCGGACTGGGGAACAAAAAAATGGGGGCGCATTGGACATCTAGCCGACTTCTTGTTTTAACACTACAGCGACACTTCCTCTGAGAATTCAACCACGGATGACACGGATGACACGGATGGGCGGGAATCCACCCTCATCTTATCCGTGCAATCCGTGCAATCCGTGGTCATTTTCCAAAAGTGTCGCTCTAGTGTTAAGCTTCAAGTCAGAGCTGATTCAAGAAAGCCGCCGCCGCCCAGCCAGAAGCGCACGAGCGCCGATTTCCAATCGGCTCGGGTGCGCGAGCGGCGGATCCATGAACCAAAGCCGGTTGCAAACCGGCGCTCCGCTTTCTTGAATCAGCCCTGGCTTCTAGTTTCCATGTCGCGGTTTCCCTTGTCAGGAGCTGTCGGTCGGATAGGATGCGACTGAACCCAGGCCTGTTTGCATATATTTTCAACCCTATGCCGCCATGAAGACTCTCATCAAACCCACACTCATCAAACTCACGCTCGTCGCCCTCGTTACAGGGTTCAGCCTTGCCGCCGAGGAGCCGTCCAAGCAACCCGACGCCCCGCTTGTAGTGGGCCAGCTCGCGCCCGATTTCAAGATCAAGGACTCACGCGGCAAGCAGATCAGCCTCGCCAAATTGACAGCCAAAGGGCCCGTGCTTGTGCGCCTTACATGCGGTTGCCTCGGCTGCGACAAGGAGCTGCCTTACTTCCAGGAAGTGCAGCGCGCCTACTCAGGCCAAGGGCTGACGAGCCTCGCCATCTTCAAAGAGTCGGATGCGAAGGTCGAGGCCTACGTCCGCGAAAAGAAGCTGAACATGCTCTACGCCGTGGACACGAAAGGCGAGAGCTGGGGCGTCTTCAAGACCAAGGCCATGCCAAGCAATTTCCTCATTGAGAAAGGCGGCAAAATTTCCGCCATCGCCACCGGATGCGACACCAGCGGTCTCCTCGCGAAACACCTCTCCCAAAAAGCTGCCGTACTCACCGGCTCCCAAGCCGTGGATGTGAAGGCAAAGGTGGACGCCCGGAAAACCTCGCAAGCCGAGACGCAGAAGGAACCGTCGAAGTGATCTGATTTGAACGATTCACTTGCAGATAATCCCGCGCTTGACCGTGCGCGGCGCAAAGCCTATTGGCGGCTGCTGCCGCTGCTCTTCATTTGCTACGTCATCGCTTATGTCGATCGCTCGAATGTGAGCATTGCCAAGCTGACGATGACGAAAGATCTCCCTGGGTTCACTGATAAGGTCATTGGCTACGGGGCGGGGATGTTCTTCATCGGTTATTTTCTTCTAGAAATCCCGGGAACGCTGTTGGTGGAAAGGTGGAGCGCCCGCAAATGGATCAGCCGGATCATGATTACATGGGGCATCATGGCGGCGCTGACGGCGCTGGTGAAAACACCGGCCCATTTCTACGGCGTACGGTTTCTCCTGGGGTTGGCGGAGGCTGGGTTCTTCCCCGGCGTCATTGTTTATCTCACCCACTGGTTTCCCAGCCGCGATCGGTCAAGAGCGCTGGCGTACTTCTTTGTAGCCACCCCGTTCGCACAAATGTTGAGCCCGAAAATCTCCAACGCGCTGCTCAAAATAGGCACGAGCGAAACGGTGAACGGAGTTTTGGTGCAACGCCCTGAATTCCTGGGCCTGGAGGGTTGGCAGTGGGTCTACATTTTCTGGGGCATTCCGGCGGTCATTTTGGGCGTCGTGGTGTTCTTCATGCTGACGGATCGTCCGGGCGAAGCCCGTTGGTTGACGGCGGAAGAACGCGATGCGTTGGAAGGAGAGTTGGAGAAGGAGAAGGCGACGCGAGCGCGCGGGCGTCGGATGACCGTTTTCGAGGCATTGCGGCATCCCAAGGTGCTGCTTCTGGCACTGGCCTACTTTTGCATTGTCACCGGCAGTTATGGGGTGGAGTTCTTTATGCCGAGCATCCTCAAGGACTGGTACGACATGAGCCTTGATAAACTCACATGGCTCATCATCCTGCCGCCGACGCTCGCGTTGGCAGGCCAATTGTTCGTGGGGTGGAATTCAGACCGGCTTAAGGAGCGCCGCTATCATGCGACGCTGCCAATTCTCCTGGGCGCGCTGGCGCTGGGGCTTGCCCCGCTGACGCGTGGTCATCTTGGGTGGACTGTTGTGTGTTTCATGGTGGCCTTTGCCGGGTTCAAGGCGTATATGCCGGCTTTTTGGGCTTTGCCCAGTCTGTTTCTGACGGAAGCGGCCGCCGCTGGCAGCATCGGGTTGATCAATTCCATTGGCAATCTCGGTGGTTATCTGGGGCCGTCCTTGTTGGGCGAAGTGAAAACGATCACCGGCTCGTACGTGGGCGGCATTTATTACCTGTGCTTCTCCATGACCCTGGCCGGGATCATTATTTTTTTCCTCGGATTGGGGGCGAAAGAACCACCTGCAAAAAACCCCAAGACATGAGCGTGTTCTGGATTGGCTCCCGTCCCACCCGGATCATGGGCTGGGATCACATCTAGCGGGTGCGCTCATTGATCTCGTTCACTGAACTGCTCCGAGCCTCCGAAATCATGTTTACGGAGAGACGAGACCCCGTTCCTTGAGCTGTTGAAGCAAGATGTGGGTTCTAAGGGGAAAATAGTCTTTGATCAGCCGGGCAATCTCCGGCCTCCAATGGTTGTCGCGGGTGTACAGCTCGTAGGGACCGGTTTTATAGGAATGCACATCACGACGGTAATCGCCCCAGCGGGCGGATTCAGCAACGATTGCCAGTTCGATCTCTTGCGCGCGCGTTTCAAATCGTTTGGCGCAGCGTTCGGGGGAGAGCGCTCCACCTGGGGAGCAATGCAGCCGGACCCGCTCCCGAAATAGGCGGCGAAACTCCTGGTTATTTTCAAGCTTGTGGAACAATCGAGTTGGGCTGAGATCGTCATCAAAAGCCATCCGGTTATCACGCACATCCTCCAGGGTGCGTTCTCCGTCCCAGACAAAGAATTCAAAGGGCCCGGGAGGGGTCTTGCGGCGCGCGGCATACCAGTTGGAAGCTCTGTCCCAGTCCGCGTTGGCACCATAAAAATTCAACAGCATATAATCCACGAAATTGGTGAGGTTAAGCAGCGGACGGATCAGATCGAGAGACGACTGCTCAGGAACGCCCGCGTTGACGATCCCGAACAGTTGGCTCCAGGTGTTGTTGTCGCCGGACAACACTTTTTCGGCGTTTCTGGCCTCAAAATCTTTTACGCGGCCCCCGGCCGCTGCGGACAGAAACGGTTCGCTGGGCCGTTCAGTGAGCACATAGAGCCCCCAGTAGAGACCGTTGATGTAGAGGTGCACAAACCGTCCACGGGCTGAGATCTGGCCCATCTCCCCGAAGGTTTCTCGCATCCATTGGTCGCGGACATAGTCGCCACGCCGACGTTCCTCGCTATTCCAATGGAGCCACGTGTTGTTTGAGCCGCCACGCAGGATCAGGGTTTCAAACCGGGTTGTGCCCGTGTTCCCGAAGACAGGGTAATCCAGGCTCGGGCTGCCGTATTCTCGCTTGAAGAGCAGCCGCAAAGAGTGCTTGGGACACTCTTCGGGCCTTCGATTCCACCCGCCCTGAATGCGCAATCCGCAGTCCACATGGGCGCCTTTTGAACCGTCGGGCTGGATCAGATCCATGGATGCGGGACGTTCCCAATCAGAACCGCTTTCGAGAGGGTTCGCATACACGCCTGTCTCAGGGTGGAACAGGTTGTCTGGATCGGTCACGAGAGACACGGATGGGATCGAATACAAACCTCGGAGGAGATCCTTTGTGGACCCGCTGTGACCCACGATCTCTGGGTCCATCCCATAGTCGGCGACGACAGGCAAGCCATCCCGGTTTCCCCAGGTTTTAGGCCAGGAATTTCCATTCTGGTGCAGCGTATCCTTCGGAAAAATGAAGCTTCGAGTCAGAGCAGGGGACGGTGCCCAATCTGCACGGAACGCTGAGGCGCGCAAGACGGTGCTGGATGTGATCTGAAGCGGGTTGATGTAGCGCAGGCTTCGGGCGGGGTCGGGGATCGCGCCATTCGTGGTGTAGAAAATCATCGCGCGCGGGGTCCGAGTCGAGAGGGTGACGGACAACGGCGCGCTGCCCAACGATGAAGCTTCGCTACATTTCACCTCGGTGGCCAGGCCGAACAGCTCGGAGCCATTTGGCAAACCAGGGGTGGATTGGTTAAAGAAGCGGTAGGCATCGGCGGGAACCTTGCCTCCCGAGCCCGTGAGGAAGAGCCCTTCGCGAAGGCCCCAGGTCGCACGACCATTCTGCTTCGGATATTTCGGCAAAATTTCGTTCGCGATGGTCAGTCCGTCCGGCATCATGAGAGCCAGGTACTCCCCATTTCCATCGAGCTTGAAATTCGTATGCAACGGACGTCCCGGCGTCTTCCTGTCTTTGCCCGAGGCGTAAACGATGATCCGTTCGCCGCGTTTGAGGATGATTTTTGGAAAAGCCCACTTGGAGGGTTGATGAAAATTGTCCGTGACCTTCCATCCCTCGATCGAGACCTCTTCGTTTCCGAAATTTCCCAGTTCGACCCATCCCTGACGCTGGCCGTCGTCATCGGCGATGGCGTTTTCGCCGGTTGCGGCGATCTCAGTGATGAAGACATCGGCCGTGCCTGCGCGGGAAGGATCCCGAAATTCCAGCAGGACGAGAGTGACCACGAAAGCGCCAAAAACCGCGAAGAACGCCCACGGTGGTAGGAACTTCGGGAATGCTTCCGAGCGAAAACGTTTTGTGGATCTCGGGTTCACTGAATCAGCCTGGCAAGCGCTTGCTCATCACGCATCCCATTCCTGGAACAAAAAGCATGAAACAACACCGAGAATTTGGTTGGATCTCAGCTTTCAGCTTCTCCGGAGAGTCAGGTCTGCGCGCGCGGAAGCACCGCCGAGGGGTTCCCATAAAGTTTCCGCAGCGCGTCCTCGTTGTAGCTCCGCATGGCACCGTCCTGTGAGCGAACCTTGAGGGAGCGTTTGATGATCTCCACGACGATACCGATGTATCCACCAATTTCCAATAACTCTCCAAAGACACACTTGGGGAAATCAGAGCGGGCTGCAAACAAGGAAACAGGCTTCGGTTCTCGGTTAAAGTCCATAGGTGGGAGGGCTTCGCGCCTAGGAGCGGGAGTTGCAGGCTGTTCCGGGATGGCTTTTTCCGTCCCGAGCGTGTCTGACATTCCCTGCCTCAACGTCTCCTGCGACAGAGGGCGACCGTAGAGCCTCCTCACTCGGATGGTGTTAAAACTTTGGACGGTTCCTTCTGTCGTTTTGATCTTGATCGACTGATTCACAATTTGAACAAGAACCCCGGTGGATCCGCCGATGTTCAAGTGCTTCCCGAGGGCGCACCGGGGGAAGTCGGGAAGCTCCACGAACTCCTCGATAGGCAAAGGCAGTGGACTGAAGTCGGGTTCAGCGACGTAATCCTTTTCTTCTGCTTGGATTTGCTTTTCCCGGGGTTTGCTTTTATTGAGTGGCATCGATTCCAACAATATGGCGAAACTATTTCCGGAAGGCGATTTGATTCTGTGACAATTTAATGAACACCCTAGCGACAGATCAGTTTTGACGCGTGGCCTTCGATTTGGCAGGGAAGCGCTTTGTCATGGGTGCATTCCACGCAATTCGGTCTTCAGGACCTTTCCCGTGGCGTTGCGCGGAAGCGCGTTCAAGAAGTGGATATGGCGCGGGACCTTGTAATCCGCGAGTTTTGTGCGCAAGAAATCGATGATCTCCCGTTCGGTGGCCTGAGCTCCCGGGTTCAGAACCGCAAAGGCGACGGGTTGTTCACCCTTGCGCGGATCAGGCCGGCCGATCACGGCACCCTCTTTGATCGCACCCATTTGATAGAGCACTTCTTCGATTTCACGGGGATAAACATTGATGCCGTTGACAAGCAGCATGTCCTTCTTACGGTCGGTGATGAAGAGATAGCCATCGGTGTCCCGGTAACCGATGTCTCCTGTGAGGAGCCATCCGTCGCGGATGGCCTTGGCGGTTTCCTTTGGCTGGTTCCAGTAACCGAGCATCACATTCCCACCGCGGACACAGATTTCGCCGGCTGTTCCGTCAGGCAGGATTTGGCCTGAGTCATCTTGAACGCTGACCTCCACGTCTGGTATCGGGATGCCGATCGAGCCTGTCCTCCAGGGGCCGCGAATGGGATTGAGGGAAACCACTGGGCTGGCTTCGCTCAGGCCGTAACCTTCAATGAGCGGGATTCCGAGCTTCGCAGTAAATTCCCGGAGGATCTCCGCAGGGAGCGGGGCTGCTCCGCTCAGGCAAAGGCGGAGCGGCAGCTCTTGACCTTCGAACGCCGTGCTTAAAGCGCGGAACAACTGGGGGATGGCGGGGAGGATCGTGGCTCCGTGACACTTGATCTCGTGCAGAATGTTCTTCGGTGGATGCAGAGATCGGACGATGACAATAGAGCCCCCGACACTCAGGGGGAGCAGAATTCCGACGCAGAGCATGAAGCTATGAAACATCGGCAGGAGCACGGCGAAGCGGTCCAGTTGCACCGCTTCAAGGACCTGTCGGCAGCTCTCCACGTTATGCAGCAGGTTGCCGTGGCTTAGCATGGCGCCTTTAGGTTTTCCTGTCGTCCCGCTGGTGTAGATGATGACCGCGAGATCGGAGCTCAGGCGTTTGGCTTCGCCAATAAACGACACCGGAAGCGAACTGGAATGAGGCAGTTCCTCGACGTGAAACGTCTGGAGCCCAGGCATATCTCGCATCAGGGATTGAACCGACGCATCCATCGCCTGCTCAGTCAGGAGGATTTGAATGCCCGCATCCGCGAGGATGTGCTTGACCTCTTCGGGTTTGAGAAAATTATTGATGGGCACCGCCACTCCACCCGCTTCAAGGATGGCTAAGAGCACGGAAATAAACTCCGGGCGGTTCTTGAGCCACACGCCGACGCGGTCCCCTTCCTGAAGGCCCCAGCGCGCTTTCAGTTGAGTGGCCAACCACGCTGCCTGACGGCCAAAGTGATCATAGGAGTAGAGTTCGTCCCCCCAAAACACTGCGGTTTTTGAGCCTTCCCTACGGATCGAATTTCCAAGCGCAACCGCTAAGTTCATGTGTTCCTTCGTATCAAGACCCCATGAAACGGCTAGAGCAATCGGACGTCAAGCTTTTGGTCTTTCCTTGTAACCCTTTGAACCCATGGGCGATCAATGACTTTGAACAATGGTCTGGTGACTTCGGATAGAGGTACTGTCCGCTGAAGCCAAAACCTTTCCTGACGGCTCGGCGCAGGCGTGTTGCTCCCGGGCCGTTATTCGTCAGGCGAACCCAAAAATGAACAAACTATGAAGAGAAACATCAGAGTATTCGTGACGGTCGGAATTGTCGGATTGCTGGCAAATGGAGTGCTCGCCTGGCAACTGAATGCCGCAGATTCCAAGGAAGATCCCATCAAGGAGGTGATGAAGAAATATCATAAGGCACCGAAAGGCACCGATCCCATCTGCAAAAAAGCTCAGGATGGGTTGGCGAGTAAGGAGGAACTCAAGGGACTGGTTGAAGGGTACAAGATTCTGGCCAAGGAGAAGGCCCCCAAGGGCGATGCAGCTAGTTGGAAGGAGAAGACCACCAAACTCCTCGCCGCGTCCGAGGCCCTGCAAAAAGGCGCGCCCGATGCCGCCGCCCAGTACAAAGAGGCCGTGAACTGCAAAGCCTGTCACACCGCGCATAAGCCCGACTAATCGGGCGGGAGAGATTGCACGGGATTATTTGGATTGGAACCAACGGGACGGTGGTGCTTCCAATGAACAGATCCAGAAGCCGCTGGACCCCGAATTTGAGATTTCAGATTACCCGAGGGGCGGGGGACACCGTCAGAGGGGGTCGCATTTTGATTGTTGTGGGGTAGATTTTCCGACCTGCCGGTTCGCGGAGTGTCCCACTCGGCACCGGGCCAGAGGCCTCTGCAACTGGCAGACCTGGAGGGACTACCCCACTTTGCCACCAAAATGAGAACTGGTGAGCGATGGCTTGCCTTTGATGACCCCGGTCAGCATCCTAGGATGTCGTTGCATTTTTGACGTCATTCTATGGAACTAAACTTGCCATCGTCCAAGGATAAAGTGTTGTTCACACCGGGTCCTCTCACGACCAGCCTGAGTGTCAAGCAGGCCATGCTACGGGACGCGGGCTCATGGCACTTTGAGTTCAACGCTCTTGTTTTAGAGATCCGCGAAAAGTTGCTGAGAATCGCCGGTCTCTCTCGGGAGAAGGGTTATGAGGCCATCCTGATGCAGGGCACCGGGACGTTCGGCGTCGAGAGCGTCATCGGCTCCATAGTGCCTTCCGATGGCAAGATCCTGATCCTTTCCAACGGGGCTTATGGAGCGCGCATGCTGCAGATGGCAGGCCACCTCAAGATCCACTCAGAAGCTTTCCACTCCGCCGAGGACCAGACCCCTGACCTGGACCGATTGCGACAGGTGCTTCAAGCCGATTCCTCGATCACGCATGTCGCCGCCGTGCATTGCGAGACCACGACTGGTATTTTGAATCCCGTTCATGAGATCGGGGCGGTGGTTCGCGAGGCTGGGCGAATTTACAT
Organism: Akkermansia muciniphila; assembly: GCA_945865375.1. Lineage (GTDB taxonomy): Bacteria > Verrucomicrobiota > Verrucomicrobiia > Limisphaerales > F1-80-MAGS106 > F1-80-MAGS106. Next base: position 57,858 of record CAMBEJ010000006.1, read on the forward strand.
CGTGGATGCGATGAGCAGCTTTGGAGCGATCCCCATCGATTTTGAGCGCGCTGGTATTCACTACCTGATTTCTTCCGCAAACAAGTGTCTCGAAGGGGTTCCGGGATTTTCGTTTGTGCTGTGCCTACGGTCCGCGCTCATGAGCTCGGAAGGGCACGCTCGGAGCCTGAGCCTGGACCTGCTTGGACAATTGCGAGGCTTCGAGAAAAATAAGCAGTTTCGTTACACGCCTCCAACCCATTCGATACTGGCTTTCGACCAGGCTCTGGCGGAATTTTTTCAGGAGGGAGGCGTGGAAGCCCGTGGAGCTCGCTACGCGGCGAATCACCGTGTCCTTCTCGAAGGGATGTTTCGCCTCGGTTTCAGATCGTATCTTCCTCCCTCGGTCCAAAGTTATATCATCACATCCTTTATTTTTCCGACCGACGAAAGGTTTCAATTCCCGGAATTCTATCGACGGTTGAGCGATCGAGGATACATCATTTATCCCGGCAAAATCAGCCAGGCCGACACGTTCCGCATCGGGTCCATCGGGCGTGTGTTTGAATCCGACATGCGCGACTTGACGCACGCCATCGCGGATGTGTTGCATGACATGGAGATCACTCTTTGATAAGACCATTATGAGCATCGCAGCGGTGAGTTTCAGTGCTAACGGACGGCACTACTCCACGCCAGACCGACCCGTGGTGGTGGTCTGTTTGGATGGATGCGCCGACGAGTATTTAGACGCGGCTTCGTCCCGGGGATTGATGCCCAATCTGGTTCGGATGTCGATCGAGGGTTTTCGCTGCATGGCACGGGGCGCGCTGCCTTCTTTCACGAACGTCAACAACTCTTCCATCGTCACGGGTGTGCCCCCTTCGGTTCATGGGATTGGAGGGAATTTTTTCTATGATTCCACGACCGGGCAGGAGGTGATGATGAACTCGGCGCGGTATTTGCGCGCTGGCACGATTCTCGCCGCCGCCGCCAAGGCTGGGCGTCGAGTGGCCGTGGTCACGGCGAAGGAGAAGCTGAGGGACATCTTCGCGCACGAGCTCAACGGGATCGCTTTTTCATCAGAGAAAGCGGGTCTCGCGAGGACGGAGACCCACGGGATTGGCGATGTGGAACAGTTGGTTGGCAAACCGACTCCTCCAATCTATAGCGGGGAGGCCAGCCTCTACGTGCTTGAGGCCGGAGCCGCCTTGCTGCGGGATCGAAGGGCCGATTTCCTCTATCTTTCAACCACTGATTTTATTCAACACAAGTTTGATCCAGACTCGGGTGGCGCTCTGGAATTTTATGCGGGCGTGGATGTTCAGTTGGGCAGGCTGCTGGAATGGGGTGCGGTGGTTGGAATCACGGCGGACCACGGCATGAATTCCAAGCAGCATCCAGATGGTTCCCCTAATGTGCTCTATCTGGAGACCTTGTTGGTCGAAAACTTCGGCCCGGGTTTTCGAGTGATCTTGCCGATTACGGACCCTTACGTCGTCCATCACGGCGCGCTCGGATCGTTTGCGGCGGTCCATGTTCCCAGCACGGCGAGCATTGCCGACGTGGGACGGTGGCTGATGGACTTGGACGGCGTCACGGAAGTTCACACCAGGGCATCCGCCGCGAGGAAGCTTGAGCTTCCCGAGGATCGGATTGGGGACTTGGCCGTGCTCTCGGCTCGCGATGTGGTGCTGGGACGCACGCCGGCGTGCCACGACCTGAAAGCCATCGAGGGCGGCTTGCGATCCCACGGAGGCCGCTACGAGGAGATGGTGCCGCTGATTGTTTCCAGGCCATTGCGACGGGAATATCTGAGGAAGGCGGCCTGTGATCCCAGGAATTTCGACATCTTTGACTTGACCATTAATGGCCCGTTGGTTCCTGACTGTTGATCTGGTGTCGTTCCTGCCCGGTGCCCTTCCAGGGGATGAACGGATTTAGAAACCGACCAAGCGCCCCGCTCGCAGACTCACTTGCACCCGGCTCACATCCAAAGCCATTCCAGGGCGAGGGCACCTTTCAAGTCTTAAGAAAGCGTGAATTGGGGCAGTGAACCTGGGAGTAACGCTCAACATTCAACGTTCAACGCTCAACTTTAAAGGTTGAATGTTGAGGTTTGAGTTCAGCGGATTTCAACGCCGGATGGAACAACGGCGCAGCGAAGGGCAGGCGATGGAGATGGCGATGGTGGCGATGGTGGCGTGGTTGGCGGCTGTGGGCTGGCGATTTTCTGGAGCGGCTCTCGGAGAAGCTGGGTCGGCGTCAGCGCCATGAGGGTCATTCCACCAAGAACCGCTAAGAACCACTAGGGAGTGCTCGCAGGTCCTGGGGAAGCCCTTTTGGAGGGATCAAGCGGCGCTGCGGGGATCAAAATCGCATCAGGAGCCGCGTTCTTGCCTCCGAGGATCTTGAACATCACCACTCCGCAGGTGGGGCATTTGCCCTTGATCGCTTTGCGTCCGTTCTTCATCAACTCTTCCGCCGCGTCCGCAATTTCTTTCTTGGACTTGCACTTTACGCAGTAACCTTCTGGCATAAACCAACCTTGCTGGGTTGTGTGGAGTTCAACGCGATCGGCGTCAACGTTCATCGCACACGCACGCTTTTATTATAAGGGGGTGGCAGGGGACCGTCAACTGGGAACTGGGGAAGTGGGTTTTGTCGTGCGCATCTCAGATTTTTCCAGATCTTCCCGTAATCGTAATCGTAATCGTAATCGTAATCCTATCCCGGGTTTCCCTCGTGCAACCCGTAATCCGAGTTGGCTTTAATCAAGCCGATCGGCTTTTGTGGTCGAATCGGCGGTTCATTGGATTACGATTAGGATTACGATTACGATTACGAGGTGGAAAACGAGGTGGAAACGCGAGGACGAAAAATCTGAGATGCGCACGGTTTTGTCCGATATTCGGGTTAATGAGGCATTGCGTTGCGAGGAAGCGGGCGGCTAATCTGTGCGGGTCGATGTCACGAATGGAAGACACTTTAATTGACGAACCACGAATGCTCGCGGAGCTAGCGGCGCAGATTGCGGTCGCCCCGTGGGTGGGAATCGATACTGAAGCGGACAGCCTGCGTTCGTATCCCGACAAACTCTGTTTGATACAAGTCACCGTCCCTTCAGGCGACTTTCTTGTGGATCCGATGGCGCCGCTGGACATGGGGCCGTTTTTTGTTGCCTTGAGGGACCGCGAGCTGATCTTTCATGGGGCCGATTATGATCTGCGGTTGCTGAGGCGGTATTACGGATTTCTGCCTGGGAGTGTTTTTGACACCATGCTAGCGTCGCGATTGTTGGGCATCGAACCCTTCGGCCTGGCGGCTCTGGTGGAGAGATTTTTCGGCCTAAAGCTTGTGAAATCGGCTCAGAAAGCGGATTGGCGGCAACGTCCCTTGCCGAAGATGATGATCGATTACGCGCGCAAGGACAGCCACTTTCTACCCGAGCTCGCGGGGATTCTCCGCGGGAGCTTGGTAGAGCGAGGTCGTCTGGTCTGGCACCAGCAGCTCTGCGCCCGGAGTGTGGCGGATGCATCCGTCGACCCGCCTGAGGACTTGGACGAGCGCTGGCGTCTGAAGGGAAGCTACCGACTAGGCCCCCGCGCGCTGGGTATTTTGCGGGAGCTATGGCATTGGCGGGAGCGTGAAGCCATCGAGGCGTCGAAACCGCCCTTTTTTGTCGTGGCGCACGAGACCTTGGTGGGGATGGCGGCCTCCGCGGCGGAGCGCGAGCCCTCCGGCATCGCATTCCCGCATTATGTGCGCGAGCGCCGCCGGCACGGAGCGATGCACGCGATGCGTGCCGGGCTGGCGCTGCCAGAGGAGCAGTTGCCGACCAACAAACGGCCTCGGGGGCGCCGGTTGACATGGGCGCAAGGAGAGCGGATGGAGCAGTGCCGACAGCGGCGTGACAAGATCGCCATGGAATTGGGGTTAGATGCCTCCCTGATCGCGACGCGGTCGGACCTGGCTGAGTTGGCCATGGACTGGGAGAACCATGCAGCCAAGATGATGAATTGGCAGGCCGAATTGTTGGCCGATCAAGCTTCGTGAGCCGAACCGGAGTTGACCTTACCGGAATGATGGCTGACAGCGCCCGTTCCGGACCTGATTTTGTTTGCTGCCCAGGAATGGAGTGTCTAGCGTCTGCCCGGGTTCGAGCCCGATGACGATCAGTAAATTATTCATCCACCACATGAGCAGCAGCAAACCACTCACAGCAGGCGAGATCACGGACTTGACCAGTGGCCTGGCCCGATTGGCACGCAATCTTTGGTGGACATGGCATCAGGAATCCCAGGAGATCTTCCAAGAACTCTCCCCGCGCGGCTGGCAGAACCTTTATCACAATGCCATGGCGGTGTTGCACGAGGTTTCGGAATATGAGCTCCGTGTTCGGCTTCAAGATCCTGAGTTTGCGAATCGAGTGCGGGGAGTGTTGAACTCATTCGATGCCTACATGAAGGAGACCCAGACGTGGGGACGGCAAAACGCGCCGCAACTGCAGAGCACGCCGGTGGCCTATTTCAGCGCTGAATTCGGTTTTCACGAGACCCTGCCCATTGCTGCGGGAGGCCTGGGTGTGCTCGCGGGTGATCACGCCAAATCTGCAAGCGACCTTGGGCTCGGTTTTGTGGGGATCAGCCTGTTTTACAGAGAGGGTTATTTTCAACAGACGATCAACCAGGACAGCTGGCAGACGGAGTATTACACGCTGTTGAATCCCAAAAACCTGCCCATGGAGCCGGTGCTGGATGGCAAAGGCGATCCGATTATCTGCACCGTGCGGATGGCCATGAGCCAAGTGGCCTTCCGTGCCTGGAGGGTCAGCGTAGGCCGGTGCCCCATCTACCTTCTCGACACCAACCTTCCTGAGAACGAGCCGCATTACCGGGATTTGACATTGAGGGTTTACGGGGGTGACAGCAGCACGCGAATCATGCAGGAGATCCTGTTGGGTGTCGGAGGGGTGAGACTCCTTCGCGCCTTGGGCATCCACCCTTCTGTGTTTCACATGAACGAAGGGCATGCGGCGTTCTTGACTCTCGAAATCACCCGGGAAAAAATGGCTGAGGGAAAAATATTCACCCAAGCCTTTGAAGAGAGCCGCCAACAATGTTTATTCACAACCCATACGCCGGTGGAGGCCGGGCATGATCGTTTCAGCAGCGATTTGATCCACTACGTCGCGCAGAAGTTCAAGAGCCAGCTGCGACTCACGCATGAGGAATTCATGGCCCTCGGCAGGGTCCACGCCGATGACGTGGAGGAACCGTTTTGCATGACCGTTCTGGCTTTAAAATGTTCGCGCGCGGCGAACGGGGTCAGCGAACTGCACGGGGCGGTGAGCCGGGAAATGTGGCAATGCTTGTTTCCGGGTAAGACCGTGGACCAAGTGCCGATCGGTCACATCACAAACGGGATCCATCTCCTGGGATGGATGAAGGGGCCGGTGAGACGTTTTTGGAGGCGGAAACTGAGTTCGAACCTGGAGACCGAGGCAAACGCGGCGCCGGGTGGTGACAGCACAATGTTCTGGCGGCAGAAGGCGACCCCAAACTGGGATTCGGAGCTTAACTCGCCGGAGTTTTGGAAGCGTATGCTCGATCCCAGCTTCGTGAGCGATGAAGAACTCTGGGCGCTTCGTTACAAGCTGCGCCGCGAACTCATTGAGTTCAGCCGCCGCCGACTACTGCTTCAGGGCCAGCGATTGAGCCAGAGAGATTTCATCACGTTTGACCAGCTCTTGAGCCCCGATGCATTGACCATAGGATTCGCGCGGAGGTTCGCGACTTACAAACGGGCACCGCTCATTTTTGAGCAACTCGAGAGCATTATTCGGATCGTCAAGGACCGGCAGTGCCCCGTGCAATTCATCTTCGCGGGCAAGGCGCATCCGAGAGATGACGAAGGCAAGAAATTCATTCAAAAGATCGTTCACCTGAGCAAATACAGCGATCTCGTGGGTCATCTGGTTTTTATTGAGAATTATGACATTCATGTCGCTCGTCAGATGGTTTCGGGATGTGACGTCTGGCTCAACAACCCTCGAAGGCCGCTTGAAGCCTCAGGAACTTCAGGGATGAAGGCGGGATGCCACGGCTGCCTGAACCTGAGCATTCTGGACGGTTGGTGGCGTGAGGGGTACGACGGCACAAACGGGTTTGCCATTGGGGGTGACTCACACCCCGACTCGATCGGGGAACAGGACCAGGTTGATGGGCAGAACCTGTTCGAGGTTCTTACCGAGCATGTGATTCCGACCTTCTACAGCCGGGATGCCGGCGGTCTGCCGCGTCCATGGTTGCAAAAGATGCGGCGCGCCATGGCCACTCTGGTGCCGCAGTTCAACACCTGGCGGATGGTCCAGGAATACGCATCGCGTTTTTACGCACCCCGGTGATTGGCACTTCTCCCAGACCGGATGTTCGGTCCCTGAGCCGCGCAGATCTGCTCGGCAAATTCGCCGATTGGAACGTCCCCGCTTATCGCGCCGACCAAACCCTGGATTGGCTCTATCGCCGTCGTGTCTCGACGTGGGACGCAATGACGAATCTGCCTCGAGATCTTCGAGGCAGGCTGGCAGAATCGTTGGACTTTTCGCGCCCCGAAGCGGTGCGATGCCAGGGCAGCGTGGACACCACGCGCAAATTTTTGTGGAGACTCCAGGATGGGGCGTTGATCGAAACTGTGTTGATCCCCGCGAACCCCGCTTTGTATGGCGATGCGAGCGACCGGCAAACGCTCTGCGTCTCCACCCAGGTGGGATGCGCGTATGGGTGCCGGTTCTGCGCCAGCGGCCTGGACGGATTCAAGCGCAACTTGAGCCCTGCCGAGATCGTAGGGCAGGTGATTGAGGTGGAAAATTACTGTGGAAAAGAGGCCGCCCAGCAGGGCCTGGCGGCTCCTCAACCCGGCGGCGAGCGCATGATCGGAAACCTTGTTTTTATGGGCATGGGAGAGCCTCTTGCCAACTACGAAAACCTGATCGCTGCGCTGCGCATTCTGAACGCAGAATGGGGTGTCGGAATCGGGGCGCGAAAAATCACGGTGTCCACAAGCGGGCTCGCCCCTCAAATCCAAAGGCTCGCGAACGAGCCGCCTCAGTTTCGTCTGGCAATTTCGTTGCATGGAGCGACCGATCCTGTCCGGGATCAGATCATGCCTGTGAACCGCAAATACCCGCTCAAGGAACTGGCTGCGGCCATCGAGTATTATCAGGAAAAGAAGGGGCGCTTGATCACCTTCGAGTATATTCTGATCAAAGGAATCAACGACGGCAAAGATCAGATCAGCCCTCTTGCAGCCTTGTCGAGGCGATTGCACGCGAAAGTCAATTTGATCCCTTACAACACCGTCGAGGGGCTTCCGTGGGAGCGACCTTGTGAAAAGGCTCAGGAGCGTTTCCTTGCGGGCCTCCAGGAACTGGGGGTCACCGCGACCCTGCGTCGTGAAAAGGGGCATGACATAGACGCGGCCTGCGGGCAGTTGAGGCTCCGAACGGACCGGGAACTCAAACCGCTCACGGATGATCCAGGGATTCCCGACAAGTGAGGGCCCGCACATGATCGCACTGCTTGATTACGGGGCTGGGAACCTGCGCAGCGTTGAGAAAGCCCTGCGATTTGTCGGGGCGAGTATTCGTGTTGTCACCCGGCCGGATGAAGTCGGGGATGCCGAGGCGATGGTGCTTCCCGGCGTGGGCGCGTTCGATGATTGCATTGTCTCGCTTCGACGCCAGGAATTACTGGAATGCGCCCGGGAATTCATCGGGTCGGGACGTCCATTTTTGGGGATCTGCGTGGGTTATCAGGCGTTGTTTGAGCGAAGTGAAGAGTTCAACTCGTGCGCTGCCGGCATGTCTCTTTTCGCTGGGAGCGTGGTCAGGTTCCCGACTCAACCGGGTTTGAAGGTGCCCCAAATTGGGTGGAACAGGATCGAGATGGCGGCCCTCTCTTGCCCTCTTTATCGAGACGTCCCCAATGGCAGCTACGTCTATTTCGTGCATAGTTTTTACCCTCAGCCCGCGGATCCATCTATCGCGGCGACGTTCACCGACTACGGAGGTGACTTCGTGTCCTCAATCTGGAAAGACAACGTCGTGGCGACCCAGTTTCATCCCGAAAAAAGCCAACAGATCGGCCTTCAGATCCTTCGAAATTTTGTAGGCTGGGACGGTTCCAGGACAGGCTGATCGATAATCTGCAATGAGTCCGCTGCTTCGAACTTGCTCTTAGGTCATGGTTTTCACCACCCAGGTTTTCGTTTTCTATTTTCTGCCCCTGTTTCTGCTGGTCTATTACAACCTGCCGTATGCCTGGCGTAACGTCTGGATCACGCTGGCTAGTTATGTCTTTTACGGTTGGTGGGAGCCGTGGTTCGCCGGCCTCATGCTGTTCACGACCGTCATGGACTTCGCTTGGGGGAAGGTGATCACCCGGCCCGGTGCCACCCGGCTTCAGCGAAAGCTCGCGGTATGGGCCTGCGTGGTGACAAATCTGAGCTTCCTTGGATTTTTCAAGTATTACATGTTCGCCGCCGAGACGATGAACCAAATCCTCGCCGCAGTCGGAGCTCAGCAGTTCCGCGTGCTGCAGGTGGTCCTGCCTATAGGGATTTCGTTTTACACGTTCCACTCGCTGACCTACATCCTGGATGTGTATCGCGGGCACGCCACACCAGCGAAGTCGTTCTCCGGATTTTCGGCCTTCGTCGCGTTGTTTCCGGACCTGGTGGCGGGGCCGATCATCCGCTACAAGACCCTGGCCGAGCAGTTGCAGGGGCGCGAACACACGGTGTCGCGGTTTGCTTCCGGCGTGGCTCTCTTCATCGTTGGATTTGGGAAGAAAATTCTGCTCGCCAATCCGTGCGGGCAGGTGGCGGATGCGGTGTTCAACGCGGCTAATCCGTTCGCGCTTGACGCCTGGGTCGGGGCCTTGGCTTACGCGTTTCAAATCTACTTCGACTTCTGCGGTTACTCGGACATGGCCGTGGGGTTGGGGCGGATGCTGGGGTTCGAATTCCTGAAGAATTTCGATGCGCCCTACCGCTCGGAGAGCATCACGGAGCTCTGGCGGCGTTGGCACATCTCGTTGTCGAGCGTGCTGCGGGACTATCTGTATTTTGCGCTCGGTGGCAACCGGAAGGGGGAAGGGCGCACGTACTTCAATCTCGCCGTGGTGATGGTGCTGGGAGGCATCTGGCATGGGGCGAAGTGGAACTTTGTGTTCTGGGGCGCGTTCCACGGGCTCCTCCTGGCCTTCGAGAGATGGCGGAACAAACGGAGCATTTATGACGCGCTCCCGCGGCCTGTGAGGATCTGTCTGACTTTTCTTCTGTTGCTGTTCTCTTGGGTATTGTTCCGGGCAGACAACCTGACGGCGGCGATGGAGTATTCCCAGACGATGCTCGGCCTCGGCTCGGCAGGAAATGTCGCACCGTTGCTTGCTGCCACGATCTACACTCCGTACCACCTGCTCCTCCTGGCCCTATGCGCTGGATTGGTGTTCCAGCCATTGCAGGCCCATGACTGGACGCTGTCGCCGGTGACTTGGGGGCGGACGGCTTTGCTGGCGCCGCTGTTCGTCTTCGCGCTCATGGCGATGTTCTCACAGGAATTCAACCCGTTCCTCTATTTCCAGTTCTAAATGGCCATGAACCGTCTCCGCGATCCACAGTGGTTTCTGATCCTGATGTTCCTTGGGATCATCAGCGGCGTGCCGTTGATTCAAATGCTGGTCGAAGCCCGCCAAGAGGAGGGAGTGCGAGCGATCGACGTGTTCAGCCAAGCGCCCACCGCAGCCAACTTGCGAGCATTCGAGCGGAGCCTGGAAACAGCCAATTGGGCGGCGCGAGTGAGCCGACCTTGGATGCGGTTCGCCCAGTTCGAATGGCTGAAGGATGGCGGAGCCAAGGTCGTCATCGGATCGGAGGGATGGTATTTTTACAAGCCCGGGCTGAATTATATGCTAGCTCGGCCCGAGAGGGCGAAGGCGGCCAGCGCCACGAATGATCCGCTCGCGGCTATTGTGGATTTTCGCGATCAACTCGCGGCGCGCGGCATCCGGCTCGTGGTCATGCCGGTGCCGAACAAGGAGAGCGTTTATCCGGATCGGCTCACGCCTCGGGCCGAGGCCCTGCGCGGTGTGCGGGCACCAAGCACTCAGGACTTGCTGGAGCGGCTTCGCACGAACAACGTCGAAGTGATCGACCTGTTCGAATGCTTCGCGCAGGCTCGGCAACGTGCCGGTGCGGCACTCGAGGCTCCGTTATATCTGGCGCAGGACACCCATTGGTCGCCGGCCGGAGTTGGTCTCGCGGCCAAGGCGGTGGCGCGAAGGCTCCTGGAGCTGGGCTGGGTAAGGCGCGGCCAGGTAGATTACAACGAGCGACCCGCGCCGCTGCGGCGGTTGGGCGACGTGTTGCGCATGCTGCAAGCGCCCCTGATCGAACGCCGCGTGCATCCCGAGCCCGTGCCGTGCGTTCAGGTCGTCCGCCGCGATAACGGCGAGCTCTACAAGGAGACAGCGGACGCCGAAATCCTCGTGCTTGGTGACAGCTTCGTGCGAATCTACCAACGGGATGAACCCGGAGCAGCGGGTTTTATCGCGCATCTGGCCAAAGAGCTCAAGCAACCCTTGATGGCTCTGATCAACGACGGCGGAGGATCCACGCTCGTGCGGCAGGAACTTCTGGGGAATCCCGCGTTCCTTAGGAACAAGAAGGTGGTTCTCTGGGAATTCGTCGAAAGGGACATAGGACTAGGTCTGCATGGTTGGAAGCGTGTGCCCCTGCCGCCGGTGGTCGCGGGCGCCAATGAGCAGCCAAGCGTATCCGTATTCCTCCGAGAGCATGTGGTGTGGTCGAAAATTGCCAATCAGTATCATGTAGTGCTCTGCCGATAGCCGGGTCATTGAAGCCCATGGGGTGCCCACTGGAATCGGTGCTAGAAGCAGGCGTAGCTTTGAAGGCCGCGTCAATGACGCACGTGAGAAGGCACCGCGCCAGCCTAATGCTCACTGCCGCTGCCAGGAACAGCCGCAGATCGGCTTTTTCTTTGTTTGTCGAAGGTTTCAGGTGAGCGACCGCTCCCGTCAGCGCATCGTCGCAAACGGGACAACTGTCCCCAATCACGCGCCAACTCCGTAACCGGAACGCTTGGCAGCGGTTCGTCTCGACCTGATGGTTAGGCGGTGTTGGGTGGTTCTGACAGAGTTCTTTTCATTTTCGTAAAACATGCGTCGCATATCCCATGCGTAACGGTCGGCAGACAAGAATATTCAAATAGCCGTAATCGAAGAGCAGCCTCCTCTACCTCAACCCAATCACCGTCCGCATTCATCGCGTTGCACCAAGCGCACATGCGCAAAAATTCGCCCGAAGAGCGGGCGTGGTGTTGGAGCACGGTTTGAGGATGGCGGCTCTCCTCCAAGAGGGCGCGCGTGCGGAACTCCACGCCTTCAGCATCCGTAGAGACTACAATCATTTCCATCAAACGACGGCAGGCAGGTGAGTCGCACCGAAAGGTGAACTGGATTGAACGACCATCCCGGACGCGTCGCAATACTTCGCGATACAAGTTCTGCGTTGTCGGCTCGGTAATGAAGCTCCAAAGGGAGCAATGGAGAACTGCCGTCGAAAGCGCCTTCTCGCCATCATTGTCCCTGGCAAATTCATCATACTGCCTGTTGGTGAAGGAAATCTCGTCTGCTGCGTTCACGCGATAGATAATGTCAGTGCCTGCGGGCATCTTATTTGACTTCGTAGAGTAAAATCACCGAGGACATACTCTGCCGCCTACGGGTATTCGGCCGCCTAAGTGACTTCGTTAAAAGCGTCATTGAGTTTTGGAATTCTTTGACCTCAACCTGCGTGAGAATAGATTGCAGGTCAGGAGGTCGTCAATATGAAAACGGCAAGTGCGGCTTTTTATTGCAAAGCATGCCGCAAAGGGGTCAGTTCCTAACTTCTTGAAGTGTGCATCTTTTCTTCCACTTTTCGTTGTTCATACAGCCGCCGATTCAAGTGTGCCGCAAAGGGGTCAGTTCCTAACTTCTTGAAGTGTGCATCTTTTCTTCCACTTTTCGTTGTTCATACAGCCGCCGATTCAAGTGAGTCCACGCACCCATAGCCAACCGTTCGCTGATCCATTTCAGCGTCACAGTCGTCTCCTGGCGGAGCCGCGTGGCCATAACCATTTTCACGCCGTCGCCTTTGGGCCGCTCGCCCAAATCAGCTTCTGTCCATCTGGCACGAGCCAGTTCCTCCCGCACGATCCTCGTGGCCTTTGCTTCCGCGCTTTCAGCCCGTTCCTCGCCATAATGGTTTTCGCCCCACTGCCCTCCCATTTGCGCCAGCAATTCCTGCCGGAACGCGTCCCCGCCCAGGCACCAACCCCGCCGCACCGCCTTCCAATCCGTACGCGAATCCTGGCGTCGCCGGTCTTCCATCTGAAGTTCAAACTGCTTCCGCCCAGCCGCAGTGTCCTGTGAGATGCCCATCTCTCCGAACAATCGCCGCACGTCCAACCATGCAGGCCGCTTCTCCGGTGCCAGCAAATACCCGCCGTAACTGCTCCAGGGGTAGGCCAGCAAAGTCTGTTCTTCCGCCAGCAGGTGCGCCCTTACTGGATTCAGGTGGACGTAATCGCACACCGTGCGCAGGTAGCCGTTACCACTGCCCGCCACCACCAGAGCCTTGTAACGGCCGCTGAACAAGTGGCCGAAGAGCTTATGCTGGCGGTTGAACCGGCCGGTGTAGGTGCCGAGAAGCCATTTCATCCCCACCACAAGGTTCGCTTGCGACAGGCAGGTTCAGAACAAAACTTCTGATGGTGTCGGTTCCGACAATGAGGTCGAAACAACTCCTTGCAGTGCAAGCACTCGGGGTGAGCAATCGTGGCCACGGCCCCAGTCAGCGGATGAACCCAGGCGAAGTAAAACCCGAGCGAATAATCACCGCCGAGAAATCGGAATAAAACGGACAGCGAACAAGAGAAGAAAACTTTTAAAGTGAACTTTTTCGAAGAACACGGACCGAAT
>CAMBEJ010000007.1 GCA_945865375.1 Akkermansia muciniphila
TGAACAATAAGCAATGCGATGAATGGCCCTCGGAGAGCCGGATGCGGGAAAACCGCCTGTCCGGTTCGATGAGGGGCGAAGCGAGACGGTCATTGGCCTGTGCCTCTCAATCCGTCCGCTTCGCCTACTCTACTCATTTTCCAAAAGTGCCGCTGTAGTGTTAGAAACCAACCAGAGGAATACCGTGAATTGTTGAATGGAAACCGTGTGATTGTTGATGCACCTGACTTTTGGTAAACCCTGCTCCAACACCCTTTCAGGGCGTGAATCCAATTCCAAAACCGACCAGGTGCCGCGCTCGCGGACTCGCTTGCGCCTGGCTAACATCTCCGACCCTTCCAGGGCAAAAGGCGCTTTCAAAGCCTCAAGAAAGCGGGTCATTCCACTCAAAACAGCGAAGAACCTGGAACTGGCCCTTACTTGGCTCAAACAACGCAACTTCCGCTTGTGAAACAAGAAGCCGTGATGTTTCTGACCTCAGGCACCACCGCTCCCGCTGAAGTGACTTTCCTTGTCTTTGAAGAGCACATTAAACGTCGTGAGCGAGCCATAACAGCGTGTGATGTATTGGTGGCAGTCGAACTTTTCCCCCGAGGTCAGATTGTCGTTCGCATTTATCTTTTGCTCGAGCACGCGGAGATTGTTTCGGATCATGACAATTTTATGGAAGAACACCTCCAGCGGTACGTCCTTGGGCTGGATCGCCGAATCGGCCGATTTGATAATCAGGGTTCCTTTGTGCCACTTGGCACCCAACTCGTGGACATGCGTGTCTGTGGATTCGAGCCCGAGCTCCTGCACGGTGGATCCGACAACATCCCTGATCAGGCGTTGAAGGGGGAGTTTGAGGCCTTCTATCTGGGCGTGGGTTTCTTCGGATTTCACTTCAGAGGCTTCGGGATCGACGATCCGTTTGCCTTCTTGAAAGAGGATGTCCGCCGTGTGTTCACTGATGCCCTTGACGACGCCGCTCCCATATTGAGGATGGAGCACGTTCATGCCGATGTGAAGGTCGATAATTTTCATGTTCGATGTTTGCTGAAATCCTCCGCCCACTAGAACAATGTCCGACGCTTGGAGAACTTTATTTATCAAGGTGACCTGCGTCTGTTCTTACGTTCTTCGATGATCGCCACGGGGTTCTGCGGCAGCTTGTCCGGGTCCACGAATTCTGACAGATCCCGCATCGCGATGACGCGGTAGTGATTCGCATGCAAGAACTCCATGTATTGCCTGAAGAGCGGCTCCGGGGTGTTGACCCAGGGATGATCTCTATCTGGGACGCCGTGGAATTGGAGGACGGCGATCCGGCCATCCTTCGCCTGGGTTGCAGCTTCCACGAAATTGGTCAACGTCCAAGTTGGCCGAGCATCTCCCGCCGACGGAATGAGCAGCGGGTGATCTTTGCCTGGTTCGAAGGCACTGCCTTCGCCTTTTTCGTAGGGAAACTCAGGGGCGCCGCCGCGGCGGGCGAATCGAATGCCGAGCTGGTGCAGAATCGGCAGCGCGTTGGTGTGAATTCCGTTGCCCGGGTACGCGAAGCTGGACGGCTTTGGGATGCCATGTTGAGCGCAACGCATTTCGATGGCCTCGATCTGTTCGCGAAGCAGCGACACATTGCCCGGGGTGACACCCAAGTGGTCGCGAGTGTGGTTTCCGATCTCGAATCCATCCCGGTTGAGTTCCGCGATTTGCTCCCAAGTCATGTAATCCGCCTTGTTGGTGCGGAACGAGAACCCTTCGGTGATGAAGAACGTGGCGCGGAATCCGTACTTTTTCAGGAGCGGCCTGACGACGCTATATTGAGACGCCACGGAGTCGTCAAACGTGAGCACGACCAGCTTGTCCGGGATCGGCGCCAGTTCCGCGAGGGTATTGGGGCAGCTCGCCGGCATCTGGAGCAGGGCCAAGAGGCAACAAACCATCGCCCCGAGGGGCGTCTTGAGATGAAGTTCGAACCATGTTGAAAGTTGAGGCACCAGGGCTGTTGAGAAGGGAAGTTTAAGTGGGTTCAATGGATGGGACACATCCAAACTTTGGACGTGAGTCGAGGCCATGATTCTGGGAGTGCCAGCATGAACGACGTCGGCTCCACCCGCGCCTGCGAGGCTCTTGGAAGAGAGGCCGACACTCCCAGTGAAAAGTTCATGAGACATGCGAATATGACAAGCTGGTGAGCGGGTATTGGCAGCGGGAACCGGGGAGGGGACGGCTCGTCCCCACATTCCTTTCCGATAGCCACTCGAACCGGGGACGAGCCGTCCCCGCCCCGCAGTTCATGGAAAGGGTTACTTCGCCTCTGGTGCCCAGTCGTGGGCGGAGGGTTTGATGCCTTTTTTGAAGCCGTTAAAGCCAAATTGGGTGGGTTTGTATTCGCCCACGATGGCCACATCGGAATCGGCTTTGATTTTTTTCTCCAGACCGAGTGCCCAGTAGGCACCGTTGACCAGCAGGCGGCGAAGTCCCTCGCTTTCGAGATCCGTTGCCGCACCCATCGTGGTTGTGAGAATCTTCGAAATCTTACCCTTATCGCCTGTGAATTCACGGGTCCAAATCAACGGTGCCATAGGATCGTTCCGTTTGTCGGTGACAGGGCCGTCGGTGGGTTTCATGCCGGTCAGGATTTGGCCATGCGCCAGGACGTTGGCGTTGGGGGGCAGGTGGATGATTCCGTAAACATCCGTGGGGCCCCAGACATCGGTGACACCCTTGAGAATCGGATGGTCTTTGAACGCCGGATTGAAGGCCGCGCGTGTGCTTTCTTTGCCGTGGTTTCCGTGGTGGCTGATCCACGTGTCACCTAGAACCTGCTGTCCGAAGCCTCCTGTCCAGTCCTTGCTGCGCCAGTCGTATTTGAGATAGGTGGATTGCTTGTTTTTGTCGTAAGAAAACGCGTGAGTGCTCGTGCGGAGAGCGATGATGGGTTTGCCTGCGTTCAGGTAGTTCACGAAATGCTTCATCTTGTCGTCGGCCGGCTCTCTGAACCGCCATAACATGATGCAGAGATCGGCGGAATCGAGGGCTTCCATCCCCGGGAGGTTGACATGCTCGTTGGGGTCGATCGCACCCGTTTCGGGGTTTACCGAAAAGAGCACGGTGCATTTGAACCCATGTCGCGCAGACAGAATCTTGCCTAATTGAGGAAGACCCTCTTCGGATCTGTATTCATCGTCGCCCGACAAGAGGACGATATGTTTGCCCTTCCCGGGGCCGCGCTGACCGTCGTATTGGACCCAATCCTTGGCAGAAAGGGTGGCAGAGATGCCTAGTAGCGTCGAGAGTGCGATAGTGAGGAGTGGCTTCATGGTGGGGGCTGGGTTTGCTTATTTTACGATGGATCGGGACAACGTGTCAGGGTGGGGGAATTTTCAACTCGCCATCACCACTTGATTTTCGCCGGGAAAAACTCAGCGATCAGGTCTTGGTAGAAGGGCTTGAGCTCTTGGACGTTCGGGGCTCCGTGGCTTTTGGTGTAGAGGTCGTAGGGATTGAAAGCTCGAACCCATTTCAGCATTTCGCGATCCTGGCCATTGGTCAAATAGCCGTAAGCCTCTTCCCTGTGCCATGGGTAAAACGAGTGGTAACGGAGCATGTAGAGCGCCTCCATTGGCATGTATTCCTTGGCCACCTGATAAATATATTCATCGTGTCCCCAGGACATCTGGACTTTGTCGAGACCGCACCCCGCAGAATACAGGCCCAAGCGGTCCTGATACTGCGGGTTCTGGCTGTCCGGGTTTGACTCGAAGAATTTGGTGAACACGACTGTGTCCGAATAAGCGCATCCGACCGGGAATGTGTCGCCTACTACCGCCCATTGCGGTTGGCCGTAGAGGCACAGAATTTTGCCAAGATCATGAATGAACCCTGCGAGGATGAACCACCGCGGCTGGCCGTCCCTGCGGATGTGCTCAGCGGTTTGTAACAAATGTTGCAACTGGGTGAGGTCCGTGTCGGGGTCGCTGTCATCGACCAGGGTATTGAGATACTCAGCGGCTTCCCAGACACTCATTTCACGGTGGTTGAGCGAAGCGAACTCGCGGCGTTTGGACTGGCCAAAATCGACAGTTTGATGAGCGTGGTTCAGTCGATAAAACTCCCTGACTGAAGGCCGCGCATCCGCCTCATAATTTCTGAATTGCTCCTGCTTCTTTTCAGGATCGATGGCTTTGAAAGCCTTCGCGGGAGCGGAATCGGCTGCCGGCTCAGGGTAGCGCTCCTTCATGAAGTCTTCCCATTCATCAAGGCTTTTCAACGGGGCGTCGGTCGTTTTCATGTGAATCAGGTTGGGGTCGTCATCTACTGTTGGAAGATAAGAGGCCAGAGTGGCGGCGTCAATCACCTCGTCTTTGATTTTATCCACCCGCGACGATGCAGACGATCTCAAGCCGGTCGTTCTCGCAGAGCGTTCTTCCAGAAAATTCAGAGGGAGCAACCGCTTCGCCGTTTTGTTCGACAACCACACTGCGGGGGAGCAGATGCTGGCGCACAAGAAATTCCTCGATCGAGCATGGAAACTGGACCTGAGCGGGCTTTCCGTTGGCAATGATCGATCCCATTTTCAGGCACTTTGCAAACCTTCGCGATCCCCGTCAACGAGCGCTTCCATATTTTTGCTTCGGGAATTCAATTGACTGCTGTCTTGCACCCACACTAGAACGTCCGTGCCGCATGATTATTTGCCCGATGTTCGGGGCTGCGAGCGCCATTAGCGATGGTTACCCTAATATTAATGACAGGAAAACTTGCGCTAATCCGCTGGCTTGACTTGCCTCGCAGCGTGGGTTTGATAATACATCCGGTGTTGGAAGCAGTGTTTCTAATTCTGTTGACACACTGGTGCATGAGGATTTAGAAGACTTAAGTTGGTAGGGCGTTCTGGGTTCGGGGTGGAAGTGGGGACACGATGTCTTCAGAATCCCGGTGAGGCGAAGCGCATGTCAGACATTTTCCCGAAGTGGACAAACAAGTTGCCGCTCCAAATTGCGGTGGGTGCCCTATTGATGGGGACGGCCGTTTCGGCGGGCTGCTGGTATTATCTTACCCCGAAGTATACGAGGGTGGGGTATCAGCCCATTCAACCTGTGGGTTTTTCCCACGCGACGCACGCCGATCAGTTGGGCATTGACTGCCGTTACTGCCACAACGGAGTCGAAAAGTCTTGGTATTCGAACGTGCCGGCTGCTGCCACATGCCTCAACTGTCACAACGCGGTGTTGTCCACAGACCCAAGATTGGAGTTAGTCCGGGAGAGCGGGCGGACGGGCAAGCCCATTCCGTGGGTGCAGGTTCACAAGACGCCTGACTATGTGTATTTCAATCACTCCGTGCATGTGGCTCGCGGTGTGAGCTGTGTGCATTGTCATGGTCAGGTTAACAAGATGGACGAAGTGCAGCACGCCAAACCACTGAGCATGGCCTTCTGTTTGGAGTGCCATCGGGAACCTGAGAAATTCATACGGCACCCCAAGGAAGTTTACAATATGGACTGGGCTGTGGCGCCCGAGGTTCAAGCGAATGCGGGGGAGCGGTTTGTCCGTGAGTGGAAGATTGAGGCGTCCCAGAACTGTTCGGCCTGTCATCGATGAAAACCATTCCCCCTCCCTGCCGCGAGCCGGAAGTCGGCCCAACGTATTGGCGCAGCCTAGATCAACTAGCTGAAACACCCGAGTTTCGCGCGTGGATGCAGCGTGAGTTCCCTGCGGGCGCTAGCGAGCTCCCCCCGGATTTCGACCGGCGCGACTTCATGAAACTGATGTCGGCGTCTTTCCTTTTGGCGGGCGTGGGCTTGACGGGTTGTCGCAAACCGGAAGAACACATCTATCCTTTCGGTAAGATGCCGGAAGACTACATCCACGGCGTGCCTCAGTATTATGCAACCGCCATGCCCACCCGAGGCGGGGCAGTGCCATTGGTGGTCAAATCGCACGAAGGCCGACCAGTGAAGGTGGAGGGAAATCCTCAGCACCCCGATAGCAATGGCGGCACGGATGTCTTCGCTCAAGCGTCGATTTTGGGGCTTTACGATCCTGACCGGGCCACGCGTTTCGCCAAAGACGGTGTGGGCATCCCGAAAGATCAGGCTGCCACCGCGCTGGCCGCGATCGCGTCAGAGGTGTTCTCGAACCGTGGAACTGGCTTGGCGGTGTTGCTTGACCGGTCGACGTCTCCAACCCGAGCGCGCCTGATAGAGATGATCACGAGGCGATGTCCGGGATCAAAAATTTACTCGTATGAGCCCCTTGACCCCACCACGGGCCAACGGGCCGTGGCGCTCGCTTTTGGTATTGAGGGGACTTTGTATTACAACCTGGATCGCGCGAAGGTGATTCTTTCGCTCGATTGCGATTTCCTAGGGACCGAAGAGGACCCGCATCGATCGATCCGGGGTTTTGCTAAAGGGCGCAAGATTTCCAAGCCGGGTGATGGAATGAACCGGCTTTATGCCGTGGAAGGCTTGATGACCCTGACAGGGGCGAATGCGGATCATCGGATGCGTCTGGCTCCTGGATTGGTGGGCCAAGTGGCTGCGCAGATTGCTGTCGAGGTCTTAAAGGAAGCCGGCGGGTCGGATCCTGGTCTTGTTCGGGCTTTGGAAGCCGCTGCCGGGGGGCCTGTTGCAGGCGTGAACGCCGCTTGGGTCAAAACTTGCGCCAAAGATTTACTGGCGAACAAAAGTGGCGGGGTGGTGATGGTGGGGCATCGTCAGCCGCTTGGTGTGCATCTGATTGCTCTGGCGATAAACGTGGCGCTCAAGAGCGTTGGCGGCGTGCTGGAGATCCGAACAGCTCCCCCTCTTGGAGGGGGCACAATTACGGATCTCGCCCAAGCTCTGGACCAACGGCAGGTGACGACTTTGGCCATCGTGGGTGGAAACCCATCGTACAACGCGCCCGCCGAATTGAATTGGGACAAGGCCGTTGCGAAGGCCACGACGGTGCTTCGCTTGAGTTACTACGAAGACGAGAGTTTTGCGGCCTCGCACTACCATTTCGCTGCCTCACATTTTCTCGAATCCTGGGGGGACGCACGGACCACCGATGGCACGTTGGTGGCGGTGCAGCCATTGGTTCAACCTCTGTTCGAAGGGATGACGGATATCGAGTTCCTGGCGACGCTCGCGGGTTTTTCGAGCAGCAATCCCTACGATTTGGTGCGTGATACGGTGAAAGGTTTGGCGGGCGGTGGCGGTGCCTTTGAGGCCTTGTGGAAAAACTTTCTCCACGACGGTTTTTTGCCCGGAACCACATCGACTCACGCGGCGGTCTCCCTGAACGGCCCCGCTCTGATCCCTCATTTGCAGGATCTGAAGGGCTTGGCTCCGACTGCCTCGTCTCTTGAAGTCGCTTTCGCGAGGGATTACAGCGTTGACGACGGACGTTACGCGAACAACGGATGGCTTCAAGAGCTTCCGGATCCCGTGACGAAGATGACATGGGACAACGCCATCTTGATGAGTCGCAAGACGGCTCGTGAGCTGAGGGTTGAAAATTCGGATGTCATCACAGTCGAGCTGGAGGGGCGAAAAGTGACCGGCCCAGTGTGGACGCAACCTGGGATGGCTGACTTCACTCTTGGGTTGCAACTCGGCTATGGACGTTCCAAAGGCGGGAGGATTGCCCAGTTCAAGGGCAAGTCAGTCGGTTATAACGCCTATGCCCTCCGAACCGCAAAAGCTCCCTACATTGCTCGCGGCGCGAAAGTGACGAAGACCGGCGCCACCTATTCGATTTCATGCACGCAGGATCACTGGTCGATGGAGGGGCGTCCCATTGTTCGCGAGGCGAACCTAGCACAATTTGAAGCCAAGCCTGGTTTTGCGAAGAACATGGATCTGGAGGCGCACGCGGCCCACATCCCGATGGGCAAGGACGGCAAGCCGGCGGTGATTTACACGCATCCTTATGTCTCGAATCCCGAGCTTAAGAGCGAGGTTCATCAATGGGGGATGTCGATAGATTTGAGCTCGTGTGTGGGCTGTTCCGCCTGTGTGATTGCGTGCCAAAGCGAGAATAACATTCCCATCGTAGGCAAGGAACAGGTGGCGAAAGGCCGTGAGATGCACTGGATCCGCATTGATCGCTACTATGCAGGCGACCTCAAGCTGAGGGCGTTGCAGAAGGACACCGAAACAGACGAAGCACAGCAGTTCAAGGAGTGGATCGATGACCCCCAGATGGTCACCCAACCCATGATGTGCCAGCACTGCGAGAACGCCCCTTGCGAGAGCGTGTGTCCTGTGAACGCTACCGTCCATGACGAGGAAGGGTTGAACGTCATGGCCTACAACCGTTGCGTCGGGACCCGCTACTGCTCGAACAACTGCGCTTACAAGGTCCGTCGGTTTAACTTTTTTGATTATAATAAACGCCCTATCGAAAGCCTCTATAAGGGACCGCTGGCAACCCGACCTCGCGATGAATGGGAACTGACGAAGCTGGCCAAAAACCCGAACGTGTCGGTTCGGATGCGCGGGGTGATGGAGAAGTGTACGTTCTGCGTGCAGCGGATTGAACAGGCAAAAATCGCCCAAAAGGTGAAGGCCGGCCCGACAGATGCGGTGCGTGTTGAGAGGGACGCCATCAAGACCGCGTGCCAGCAGGCCTGCCCTGCGGAGGCTATTGTGTTCGGCAACATCCTCGATCCTGAGTCCGAGGTTTCAAAGCTGAAACAGCAGCAGCGGGATTATTCGGTCCTCGGATTTTTGGACACACGTCCCCGGCTCACGTACCTGGCAAAAATTCGAAACCCGAACCCGGCGATGCCCGATTATTACGAGTATCCCTTGAGCATGAAGGAGTACAGCGACAGCATGGGAAGCCCGTTTGAATCGCCTCACTCGGGCGGAGCTCCGCATGAAGCTGGATCGCCTGCGCCGGCGCATGGGGCGGCGAAAAAGGGACTGTATTAATGGACGCCACAGCCGACAGGATGGCGGTCAAGGTGGCGGCGCCCCCCGCTGAGTTGGAGCGGGAGCCGCTGGTTCTCAAGCACCGGTCGCTCGCCTGGGTTTCTGACACGGTGGCGGGGATTGCGGAGGGCAAGACACCGACTTGGTGGTGGGCTGCTTTCGTGCCTAGCTTCCTAGGGATGCTCATGTGCTTTCTGATGATCGGCTATCTCTTTTCCACAGGGATAGGCGTTTGGGGGTTGAACAATCCCGTCGGTTGGGCGTGGGACATTACGAACTTCGTGTTTTGGATCGGGATCGGCCACGCGGGAACGCTGATCTCCGCGGTGCTGTTTCTTCTGCGCCAGAAATGGCGGACTTCAATCAACCGTTCTGCGGAGGCCATGACTTTGTTTGCGGTGGTTTGCGCCATGATTTTTCCTGCGATCCATGTGGGGCGCGTCTGGCTTGCGTGGTGGTTGTTCCCGCTGCCCAACTCGAACGGGATCTGGCCGCAGTTTCGTTCCCCCCTTCTGTGGGATGTGTTCGCGGTCTCGACCTACGGCACCGTGTCCTTGCTGTTCTGGTATGTGGGGTTGATTCCTGATCTGGCGACCATGCGGGACCGGGCGAAGAGCGCGGTTCGCAAGTTCTGCTATGGATTCTTCGCGCTGGGATGGACAGGCTCGAACCGGCACTGGAGAAACTATGAGAAAGCCTACCTTCTTCTGGCGGGGCTTTCCACCCCTCTCGTTTTGTCGGTTCATAGTATCGTGTCGTTCGACTTCGCCGTGTCGCAGGTGCCCGGCTGGCACACGACCATTTTCCCGCCTTATTTTGTTGCGGGTGCCATTTTTTCAGGGTTTGGCATGGTGTTGACCCTCCTGATCCCTTTGCGAACGCTTTGCAAGCTGGAGGATGTGATTACGGTGCGGCACGTTGAATTGATGGGAAAGGTCATTCTGGCGACGGGTTCCATCGTGGGCTATGCGTATGGGATGGAGTTTTTCATTGCCTGGTATGGTGGCAATCCCTATGAGCTCTACGCCTTCAAGAATCGTGCGTTTGGTCCTTATTGGTGGGCTTATTGGACGATGATCAGTTGCAACGTGATTTCGCCGCAACTCTTCTGGTTCAAGAAGATCAGAACCAACATCGTCGCTGTGTTTATCCTCTCTATCTTCGTGAACATCGGGATGTGGTTCGAGAGGTTTGTCATCATCGTCACGTCGTTGCATCGCGATTATCTTCCCTCGAACTGGGGTTACTTTAAGCCGACAATCGTGGATATTCTCACTTTCGTCGGCTCCTTTGGATTGTTCCTCACGCTTTTTTTATTGTTCATAAGGTTCCTTCCGCTCATTGCGATCTCTGAAGTAAAAGGTGTGACACCATTGGCCGATCCCCACCATCCGCTTGGGGGATCCAAGGGAGGACATCATTGATGAGTGCTGCCACGTCAAGAACTTACGGGATACTGGCGGAGTTCGAAACCCCCGCCGATGTGATGCACGCCGCCGAGCAGGTGCGCGATGCCGGATACAAGAAGTGGGATGTGCATACGCCGTTTCCAGTCCACGGAATGGATCAGGCGATGGGCTTGAAAAACTCGGTCGTGGGCTATTTCACTTTTGTCGGCGGAGCGACTGGGCTGACTCTCGGGATGAGCATGATCTGGTTCATGAACAAGTTTGACTACGCGATCGTGGTCGGTGGCAAGCCTCTGTTCAGTCCGCTTTACGCGTTTCCTGTCAGTTATGAACTCACTATTCTGCTGGGTGCCTTCGCGACTTTGTTCGGCATGTTCGCCCTGAACCGGCTTCCCCGGTTGCATCATCCGCTGTTGAAGCATCCGCGATTTCGCGGGGCGACTCATGATAAGTTTTACATTGTGATCGAGTGCGTCGATTCAAATTATTCAGGTGTTGAGACGAAGGCTCTTTTGGAAAAGGCCGGAGGCAAGCACATTGAAATGGTGGAGGAGTGACCATGCGTTATTTCCTTTTAGCATTGATGTTGGCGACGGTGGCGGCCGTGGGCGTAGCTGGGTTTCGTGGCACGCTTTCACGCAAGCCCCCCATTGAAGTGTTCCCTGACATGGACCGCCAGGCAAAGCTGCGTCCGCAGGTTCCCAATGCGTTTTTCCCGGATGGACGGAGCTCCCAGTTGCCTCCCTCGGGCACCGTCGCCCGGAGTCGGAAGATGGTGGCGGGCAACGAATCGGTTTACCCTTTCGAGGAGGGTCCGCTGACGACGGGTCGCATCACGGGCACCACAAATTTTATCGAGCTCAATCCATTCCCCGTCAATGTCAGTTTCATTGCGAGGGGTCAAGATCGTTATCAGATCACTTGCTCCCCATGTCACGGGGCGCAGGGCGACGGCAAGGGATCGATCAGCAAGTACGGTTTCGCAACCATCGCAAATCTCCATGACAAGCGCATTTCGACGCAGCCGGATGGCGAACTTTTTAACACGGTGGGCCATGGCAAGAATACCATGAGCGGTTACGCTTCGAACGTGAGCATCGATGATCGGTGGGCAATTGTAGCGTATCTGAGGGCGTTGCAGCTAAGCCGAGTGGCCGTCATCGAGGATGTTCCCGCCGATAAACGCGCCCTTTTAAAAAAGTAAGACCTCACGAGGTATGGCTTCACAAGGATCGATTCAAAATAAAGTGGCACCCCTGACGATTCCTGGGTGGGTCAAGCAATTGCCACTCCTGATGATGGGAGGCGGGGGCTTGCTGGCGCTCGTGGGCGCATTCGTGGATACCAAGCAGTTTGGCTATTCGTATCTGGTCGCATTCATGGTCTTCCTGAGCCTCTCCCTGGGCTCGCTTTTCTTGCTTATGATGCATCATCTGTTTGATGCGAATTGGTCTGTGCCGATCCGGCGTTTCGTGGAGCATCTGGCTTGCCTCTTCCCGGTCTTGGCGATTCTTTTCCTGCCGATCGCCATTCTCGCCAAAACGATTTATCCTTGGATGACCCTGGACCCGGCCCTGGATCATTCCCTACACGTCAAGAAGGTGCTCTTCAATCAGGTTTCTTTTTACGTGGTTGCCGCCGCCCTTTTTGGCATCTGGACGTTTTATGCGCGTGGGTTCAGGAAGGCTTCTTTGGAGCAGGACAAAACGGGTGCTGCCTCCTGCACCCAGACCATGAGGCGTTACGCGGCCTCGGGTGTTTTCGTGTTCGCATTGAGTCTGACGTTAGCTGTGATCTTCTGGATGAAATCGTTGGAGCACCAATGGTTTTCGACCATGTATGGTGTCTACTATTTTGCGTCAAGCGTCTGGCTGGCCCTCGCGACGACCTATGTGATCGCGCTTGTGTTGAAGCGAACAGGTCCGCTGGAACATGTCGTCGGCAATAGGCAGTTTCACGATATCGGCGTCTTATTTTTAACGTTCACAGTTTTTTATGCCTACATCACTTTCTCGCAATATTTTTTGATCTGGAACGCGGCGATTCCGGAGGAGACGTTCTGGTATGTCAAGCGCGAGCGCGGTTCGTGGTGGGGCATCGGGATGTTGATTTTATTTGGGCATTTCGTCGTTCCTTTCCTGTTGTTGTTGCGCATCGACTTCAAGCTGAACGCGGCCGTGATGATTCCCCTGTGCGTTTGGGCGTGGATGATGCATTTCTGTGACATGTCCTTCAATATCATGCCGGTGCTGCATCCTGAGGGTTTTAAATTGAATTGGATCGATGTCGCGTGCATGGCTTTTTTTGCCGGCGTCCTGTCCAAGGTTTTTCTTAAGGACCTGAATTCGCACCCCGTTTACCCTCAGCGCGATCCTCGGATTGCCGAAACGATGGGAGTTTACGTGGAGCCAGCCGGATCCCATTCCAAATAGGGCATTAATGCTTTTGCCATAAAGGTTTACAATCACCAGTAAAATCATGAACGCGTCGCCTTCTTCCAAGTTTTCGTGGGGAGTGTATCTGCTGGGCGGGATGGGCGTCCTCTTGATCATGGCCGCCGTGGTTCAGATTGCGATTCGAGAAATGCAACCTCTGCCAGTGGGTCAGCGGCGTGCCGACGAGCGTCGGAAAAATATGGCCGACCTCCGCCAATCCAACATGGACGTCCTAAACAACTACGCTTGGATGGATCAGCCCAAAGGCGTTGTGCGCATTCCCATCGAGCAGGCGATGGAGTTGATGCGGCAGGAGTGGCAAAATCCTGCTGACGGGCGCAAGAAGCTTCTGGCGCGTATAGAAAAAGCGACAGCCGTGGCTCCGAATGCGTACGAGTAGACTCGTCCATTGAGTTCGCGCTCGCAATGATGACAACGACCGCAACAGAGATCGTTTCGACGCCGGACGACCGCTCCGGAGAGCACGACCGTGTTCTGCCGGGTGAGATTGACGCAAGCTGCCGGTGGACAGTTCTGGCACTTTTCGTGGGTGCGTTGTTTTGGCTCGTTGCCGCCAGTGGTCTGCAAGCTTTGTCGTCGGTGAAACTGCTGATGCCGGGGCTCTTGGCACCCTGGGAGTTTCTGACTTACGGGCGGCTCGAGGGAGCGGTGTCCTGCGGTTTGGTTTTTGGTTTCGCGATTCCGGCCTTGATGGCTCTTTTGACCTGGATTCAATGCAGGCTGGGAGGTCAAAGCCTAGCTGGCTCACTCGGCTTTTGGATCTTTGGTTCGATGTGGAACCTGGGGGTCTTAGGCTCGGTCCTCGGAATTCTTGCGGGGGATGGCAGTGGCCTCGCGTGGTTTGAGCTTCCACTTTACGGCGCGGCACCGATGGCGGCGGCTTACATCGTTGGAGCGGGCGTGCTTTTGCTGAATGTGAAATTGCGCGCCGTTCGGGAGATGCATGTGTCGCAGTGGTTTCTCCTCCTCGCGGTGATATGGTTCGGTTGGGCATTTACCGTGGCGGTTCTTTTGAATCAGACGCTGTCTTCTGGATTGGTCCATTTGTTGGTGGGCTACTGGTTCAAACAACAAATGTTCTTCATGACCCTGCTGCCGGGTGCTCTGGCTGTCGTGTTTTATGTCCTGCCCAAAGTGGCTGAGGCTCCTGTTCGTCCGCGCTCTCTGGTTTTGTTCGCATTTTGGACATTCGTGTTCATAGGCCCATGGGGAGGGATTCCCCAGTCGGCGCCTCTGCCGGCCTGGATGGTCAGCGTGGGGGTGGTTGCCAGCACCCTGGTGTTGGTGCCAATTTTGGCAACGATCCTCACCGTTTATGAAACGCTGGGTGGAAACTGTGGCTCATTGAGAAAAACGAGCGAAGGATCTCTTGTCATGGGCTCGGTATTGGCTCTAGCTCTATTTGCAGTCATGAATTGGGTTCGGAATTGGTCCGGCGTTGCGGGAGTTGTCGAGTTGAGCGTCTTTTCCAAGGGAATGTCCCTCCTTTTGGTGCTCGGTGTTTGCGGCTTGGGCGTCCTGGGTGGCATCCATCACGTGGTTCCCAAACTGACCCACTCCCAGTGGCTCCAGCCTTCGTGGGCCCGAATCCATGGCACCGCGTCCATCCTCAGCGTGGCGGCGGTCGTCGCGGGCTTGATTCTGGCCGGAATGTTCCAGGGATTGCAAAGTAACAAGCTCGGTTCCACGGCCTCTGAAATTGCGGGGGCAGCACGGCCGATGCTCGCTTTGTCTGCCTTGGGTTGCCTGAGTTATTTCCTGGCTCAATCGGCTCTTTTCGGGGCCGTGTTGTGGCAGAGCGCGCTGGCTTGTCGCGCCTGCTGTGTTCCGTGCCTTGTTGACTGGGCAAAGGATCAGAGGGTCGAGAAGGCGGAGGTTGGCCGATGAAACACGGTCCTTTTATCCTCGTGGGCTTGCTCCTGGCGTCCGCTTCCTCTTGGTGCGGCATGGTTTTGGCCCCGTTGGTTCAATGGCGCGATCTTCAGCCGGAGAAGGACGAGGGCACTGCCACTTACTATCCGTCAAGGAGGTCGGGCTTGGCGGAGCAGGGGAGCGAGGTTTATCGTGCCATGGGTTGTTTCCATTGTCATACCCAGATCATCCGGGGCAGGGGGCTCGGAATGGATTTGGAGAAGGGTTTGGGGACCCGTCGGAGCGTTGCCATTGATTTCCTGTACGATCATACCGTGATGCCGGGCGAAACACGGCTGGGGCCTGATCTCGCGAATTTCGGGGTTCGTTCCAGGAAGGCCGGTGACACGAATGGGGCCTTGGCGCGGCGCTCTATTCTTGTGAAACTGTTTGACCCTCGTTCTGTGAATTCGGCCTCCATCATGCCTTCCTATGCGCATCTTTTCGAGGTCCGCAAGATCAGTCGAACACCCTCGCCGGAGGCCCTTGTTTTGTCTCCAGGAGCCGGGGCCCAATCCGGATTCGAAGTCGTGCCCAAACCTGAAGCGATAGCGCTCGCAGCGTACTTAACCAGTTTGGATTCTCAGAAGTCAGTCTTTGTCGCACCCGTCCCCAAGCCCGTTAAAAAGGGGGGCGAAAAGGGAACCAATGCGTCCCCGTCTGTGGTTGTGGAAACCCACTCAGCACCCCCTAAATGAAGGGTCGAGATTTGTCCGTGACCATGAAAAGTTCCGATGATAATAGGCCACGAGAAGGCCGTCCGCGTGATACCGAGCCTCGCCTAGAGGCTGGCTCTTCGCCTCAACTCTACTGGTTGATGGCTCTGCTCGGCGTGTTGGCGGTATGGGGCGATCACTATCTTGTGAACCGCGCAGCGGACTATCATCCCCAGGTTTATACGCCGTATTTATCCTTTTATGAAGTGGACGCGCTGAATCCCAAGTCCCCAGGAGACGTGCTGGCCGCGAAGGGTCGGTTGATTTATCAAAACTACTGTCAGCCGTGTCACCAGCCGAACGGTGGCGGACTCCCGGGTCAGTTCCCTCCTTTAGCGGGTTCCGATTGGGTTGCCGTCCCCGGCCCTAACAGGATCATCCGCATCGTCCTGAACGGCTTGGCGGGCCCGGTCACGGTGAATGGGGCCGTGTTTAGCAACGCGATGTTCGATTTCGGGAAGAGCCTCACGGATAATGATATCGCGGCGGTGCTCACGTTCGTCCGGAGCAACGCGGAGTGGAATAATTCGTCGGCGCCTGTCACCCCAGAGCAAGTGGCTGCGATTCGCAAGAAAACCTCTGACCGGGGCGAACCCTGGTCCGCTGAGGAATTGCTGAAGGTTCCAGATAGCGATTGATTTCCGTTGAGTTCAAGGGATCCCATGCTGGAAGCACCTTCACAACGACTGGGTCCAGCGAGGGAGAGCTCCCCGCTCAAAGCTCTCGACTACTCTGTGGTGCAGCAATGCATGCACTGCGGTTTGTGCCTTCCAACCTGTCCGACGTACGACGTCACAAAGCTGGAGAAGAACAGTCCTCGCGGACGCATTGCCCTGATGCGTTCAATCGCCGATGGAGAGCTCGAACCCGGCAAAGCGTTCGCTGACGAGATGTATTTTTGCCTGGGCTGTCTGGCCTGCATGACGGCCTGTCCCGCAGGCGTGAATTACGCGGAGCTTTTTGAGCATGCGCGCGCCGAGGCTGAGCAAAGCCAGGCCCTGGATAGTGGGTGGCGGAGGTTTTTGCGTGGTTTGACTCTGCGCTGGCTGTTCGGGGACTTGAGCCGATTGCAGTTGCTTGGCCGGGCCATCCGGTTCTACCAGCAGCTTGGGCTTGAGGACTTTGTGCGCAAGTCTGGCATCATGCGACTCATGCCTGCACGGTTGCAAGGGCTGGAGTCCATGTCCCCCCGTATTTGTTCCGAGTTCTCCGAAGACTTGATCGCTCTACGGACGAGAGCTCATGGGGAGAAACGCCACCGGGTTGCGGTCTTGACGGGGTGCGCTCAGGATTTGATTTTCAGCGATGTCAATCGCGACACGGTGGAGGTGCTTGCACAAAACGGGTGCGAGGTCATCACGCCGCGCGACCAGGCTTGTTGTGGATCGTTGCACGCACACAACGGGGAACTGGAGCTGGCGCGGGCGCTCGCACGCAAACAGTTGGACATGGTTCCCCCTGAGGAATTTGACGCCATTATCACGAATGCGGCCGGGTGTGGATCGCATTTGAAGCACTATTCGAGTCTGCTGAAAGACGATCCGGCTTATGCGCGCCGGGCGGCCCTGTGGGACGCGAAGGTGAAAGACATCCACGAGTGGCTCGTGGAGATAGGGATCAGGAGGCCCTCTCCATCCGGGGCGCCGGAACAAACGGTCACTTACCACGAGGCGTGTCACTTGTGTCATGGCCAGAAAATCACGGCACAACCTCGTGAGCTGTTGAAGTCGATTCCTGGATTGAATCTCGTCGAGATGGCGGAGAGCACGTGGTGCTGTGGTAGCGCCGGCATCTACAACATCATCCAGCCTGAGATGGCAGGAGACCTGTTAACCCGCAAGTTGAACCATGTGCGATCGACCGGCGCCAACATCGTGGCGACAGGCAACCCTGGATGCCTCCTCCACATGGTGAATGGAGCGCGGAAGCAGGGCTTGAATGTGCGATTAGCGCATCCTGTGACGTTGCTCGCCGAGGCCTATCGCAGGGAGATCTTGAAGGGTTGAAGTTTGAAAGCTTGGAACTCAGTAATGCAACCTTGTTAAGCCTGATGTTAAAACAGCTCCGAGTCGCTGCTTCGACTCTCATTCCTTGAACAGTTTCACCGTGATCGCGCCCTCTCGCGTGACGTAGGCTCGGAAAAGGCCGTCGGTGTTGAAGGCGCTGGCCATGTTGCCACGTTTGTCCAAGCAAATCACGCCGCCTTCTCCCCCTGCGGCTTTGAGCTTGCGATTGATGACTTCATCCGCCGCGTCCTGCACCGAGAGGCCTTTATATTTCATGAGAGCTACGATGTCGTGCGTGACCGCATAACGGATGAAAAACTCCCCGTGCCCCGTGGCCGAGACTCCGGCCGCCTCGTTGTCGGCGTACGTCCCCGCGCCGATGATCGGCGAATCGCCAACGCGGCCCCACCGTTTGTAAGCCATGCCCCCGGTGGAAGTGCCAGCTGCGAGATCCCCATTTCGATCTCGCGCCACGGCACCGACGGTGGACCACATGCCGTCCGGCTGTTGGGGAATTTCGGAGCGTGCCTTTTCCTTGGCGAGGTATTCCTGAAGTTCTTGCCAGCGCGGCTCGGTCCGGAAGTAGGACGGGTCAACGATCTCTAGCCCGTTCTCGCGGGCAAACGTATTCGCGCCCTCGCTCACGAGCAGCACGTGCTTGGACTTTTCCATCACCGCGCGGGCCGCCGTGATCGGGTTCTTGACCACGGTGACTCCAGCCACGGCGCCGGCCTTCAAGCCACGGCCTTCCATGATGGACGAATCGAGTTCGTTGTTACCTTGGAGAGTGAACACTGCGCCCTTGCCGGCATTGAACACGGGATTGTCTTCCATCACGCGAATGGAGGCTTCCACCATATCGAGGCTCGATCCTCCTTTTTTGTAAACTTCGTAGCCTTTTTGGATCGCCGCCCTCAAGCCTTCGCGAGAGAGCCGTTCCGACTCGGGTGTGTTGATCTTGTCGCGCCGGGAGGCAGCGCCGCCGTGGATGACGAGGACGACATTGGAATCTTGGGCCTGGGCCGGCAGCAGGCCGGCGATGAGGCATGCCAAACTGATGAAGGGAGCGGTTTTCATTGTCATTTTGGATTGGAAACTTGTGTGGCTGGCGGTGGAAACTAAGCAAAGAGTTTTAAATTTTAACCGCGGACGACACGGATTCCACGGATATGATCTTGAATGCGCGCACTCTGAAGGCCGCGTTTATCCGTGTTATCCGTGGTCAAATTCTGAAAGAACATTCATCGAGAGTTGAGATTTCAGGAACTAATTGGGGCGCGGCCTCACCTGAGGTTTAGCGTCAGCGGGCAATTTCGACAAGTAGCCTCTCCCACCGCGGCGTTTCTCGAAGCTCTTCCTTGCTTCTTCAACGAGAGCGGGCTGCTGCAATAAGTCGAGAGCGGTGAGGGCTATGGTTTTCGCGGCGACCAACATGCCTTTCTGGCCAATACTCATGCCGGCGCACGCGGTCGATTGCCAGGTGTGAGGCACGACGCCCGGAACAAATGTGGCGGCGCGTATTTCGCCGGTCGGAATCTGCCAACTGACGTCGCCGACATCGGTTGACCAAAACGTCACTCCTTCCTGAACATCCAAGACCTGGGAGGCGGAATTCAAATCGGGCAAGCCGTCCTGCGGCAGGAGGGCTCGGATCTTTTCCGCGAACTCCCGCTCGTCCGCAGTGTAGCGAACGCCGCCTACAAGGCGCATGTTTATCTCAGACAATTTGGCCAATGTGTCGTTCGGCAAGACATTCGCGAGAGCACCAATGATCTCGATTTCGAGCGTGGTCTCGGTCGCGAGAGCGCCCGCTTCGGCGCATTTGACGACGCGCTTCCAGATTGCGTCCAACGTGGGCGCGTCAGGATGGCGTACTGTGAGCCGGAGTTCGGAGAACTCAGGCACGATATTGGCGGAGGCGCCACCGCTGGAAACGTAGTAGTGGATTCGGGCTTCGGACGGTACGTGCTCTCGCAACATATCCACGGCATGGCCCATCAACATGACCGCATCAAGGGCTGAGCGGCCCTTTTCGGGAGCGCGGGCCGCATGAGCCGCCGTGCCCCTGAAGCGGAAGCAAGCGCCCTCATTGGCCAGCGTCGTTCTCATGCCCGGTTCATTGCGATCATCGGGATGCCACGTCAGGGCTATGTCGCAACCCTTGAAAGCCCCGGCTCGTGACATGTGAACTTTGCCACTGCCATTTTCTTCGGCCGGGCAACCGTAAAACCGGATGGTGCCCCCAAGGGAATGGGACAGCATAAACTCCTTTGCGGTGATCGCCGCGAAGGCGGACGCAGTGCCAAGAAGATTGTGGCCACAGCCATGACCCGCGCCCAGCATTCCAATGGGGCGCTTCTCAGGAATGGCTTCCTGCCGCAAGCCCGGCAAGGCATCGTATTCGCCCAGGATCGCAATCACGGGTTTGCCTGCACCCCATGAAGCGATGAACGAAGTCGGCATGCCGCCGATGTTGGTTTGAATCTGGAAACCAGCGCCGCGCAACTCTGAAGCAATCAGCTCGGAACTTTGGTATTCCTCGAAGCTGATCTCAGCGATTTCCCAGATGCGGCGGGATAAAGCGGTGAAATGGGCTGAACGTTGACCCATGCTTGTCAGCACTTCCGTTTTCCACTCCGGCGGTGTTTGATCCTGAGCCGAGGCAAGCTGCGAATGAAACGAATGAAGCAGCAGGAGCCACCCAAGGAAGCCCAAAAGATTGATAGGCATTTGGTTTCTAATTGTTGTTCCATGATAGATCTTGGAGGTGGGCTGGGGCAAGAAAGAACGCTGGGAAACCAATGAGAAACCGGATTGAACAAAAGGCGAAGGGATTGGTGCTGGAGGAATTGCGGCATCACGGGTGGACGGGGCAGGACATGGAGAAGCAACGCAAACCCCGTGCCGCCAGAGTCAGGATGGCGACGCGATTGAGATGTGAGACGGTGATGGCGTGGGATTGGAGTGCGGAACGTTCGCGCTTGGGGTGTCGGCACACCATGGCCAGTTGTTTGAAAGGATAGTATTTTCTAGAATAGCCGCGATTGGTCCCAATCCAACGGGGGAATTATCCACCGACTTTGTGGGCCTTGCGTCGGGTGCCGGGCTGGATAGAGACCACGTGGAGAGGATCAATGATGTCCAGCAGCCCTTCGGCATCTTCGATGACGATGTTGTGGTGGCCAATCAAGACGAATTCGGGATGCAGCACTGGGAACTCCAGGCCATCGGAAGTGCGAATGAGAAATGGACCCTGCCCGACCAACTGCTGCCGGATTAATTCACGGTTCAAGCTCTCGTTATCAACGCCTGAGAGCACACCGTCAAGCGTCAAAAAGGAGTCACCAACCATGGTTTCCGGCAGCGTAGTAGCGTGCCCTCAACATGACGAGCAAGAAGCTGGGGCAGGGTGAAAGAGGTCACCCATTGATGTTGATACAGGAGGCGGCACCGGACATTTTTCCGACATGCCCCGCAAGTTGAGAGTCGAGTATCCCGACGTGATAAATCGCGTCATGAATCGCGGTGGTGGGAGCGAGCCGGTCTTCAATGATGATGCGGATCGCCAGTGCTTCATCGAATCCCGCAGGCGAGAGATCGATTGAGGTGCGGGGCGAACTGGCGTTTCTTACTGGCGGAGGGCTTCTCATTCTCGACGTTCCTGATTCTGGAAGCATCCGGCAAGTAGGTCATGACGCGTCTCTGGAGAGAACCGAACGCGGACTTGCGGTCGAAGGGAATCGTGCCTTGCTGGGAACTTATTGGACCGGGCTCTGTTTAGTCGGCGATTGCGACAAAGAAGTATTGCGCCCCATGGAACAGGCTTTCAAAGTGCTTTTCGGCGAAGGGAATTTCCTCGGCGGCAGCATCGTCGGCGAGATTCGACTGCCGATTTCTAATGCAACCTTTGAACGTCCTCAGGACTTCGTTGATCGAGTCCGGCGTGGTCGCCGTGATCCGAACGGACAGCGCCGAACCGATTCCTGAGATCGCGCGCGCTCTTCTGAGAGGCGGCGTGCGCGCCGTCGAGATCACACTCACGGTCCCCGGCGCGGTGGAGGTGATCCGGGATCTGTGCATCGAATGGGGGGAGCGCGCTCTCATTGGCGCTGGCACGGTGCTGGATGCCAAAGCGTGCGACAGTGTGATTGCCGCCGGCGCCCAGTTTGTGGTCAGCCCCATCGCCAGGACTTCGCTCGTGCCGATCGCGCACGAAGCAGGGAGGGTGCTGATGCTGGGTGCCTACACACCCACGGAGGCCCAAGCGGTCCACGAGTCTGGAGCGGATTTTGTGAAGGTGTTTCCCTGCGACACTCTTGGTGCGGCTTATATCAGATCGCTGCGGGCTCCACTCCCTCACCTGAGGATCGTACCCACGGGAGGAGTGGATTTAAAAACCGCGCCAGAGTTCATTCGTGCGGGATGCGCCGCCGTGGGAGCGGGGTCGTCGTTGATGCCGAAAGCCCTGGTGCGCGACCGGCGATGGGACGATCTGACGGCT
This sequence comes from Akkermansia muciniphila, assembly GCA_945865375.1. Classification (GTDB taxonomy): domain Bacteria; phylum Verrucomicrobiota; class Verrucomicrobiia; order Limisphaerales; family F1-80-MAGS106; genus F1-80-MAGS106. Next base: position 21,911 of record CAMBEJ010000007.1, read on the forward strand.
CTGGCGTCGGAGTTTTCACGCGTCGTTGCGGAAGCGCGATCGCCCGTGCATGAGTAAAAAAAGAAGCATCAGCGCAGATCATCCGCCGATGATATTTGATGAGAAAACTCTTTCCTGCTCCCACTATCAGATTCGCGTCCATTCGCGTGATTCGCGGGCATCCTCCTGACTACCTCAAAAGAAAGAGATCTGATTCGTGGGCATGAAACGTTATCTGGCGGTCGAGATCGGGGGCACAAAGCTTCAGGTGGCACTCGGCGATGGCGGGGGCGTGGTGTTGGCGCGCTGGCGCGCTGAGGTGCGGCGGGACCTGGGGGGAGAAGGGATTCGGGAACAGCTATCCAGGATGATTCCTGAGGCGCTAGGTTGCTGTGAAATTGAGGCAATCGGCGTTGGTTTTGGAGGTCCCGTCGATTGGAGCACCGGCAGGATCTGTTGTTCGCATCAAATCGAGGGGTGGTCGGAGTTTCCCTTGGGGGATTGGATTCGATTGAAAGCCGAGGTTCCGGTGTTCGTCGACAACGATGCGAATGTCGCCGCCTTGGGCGAAGCTTTGAACGGCGCAGGCAAGGGCAGGGATCCTGTTTTTTACATCACCCTTGGAAGTGGCGTGGGGGGTGGGTTGGTTGTTCAAAGACGAATTTATCACGGCGCAAAACCAGGTGAATCGGAAATTGGTCACGTGCGTTTGGATCGAGCGGGGGCCATTGTGGAATCGCGTTGTTCGGGATGGGCCGTGGACGGGCGGATCCGGGAAGGGATCGCGCGGCATCCATCCAGTCTGTTAGCCGAGTTGTGCCGAGGGATCGAGCGAGGGGAGGCGCGGCATCTGGCGCGTGCGGTCAAAGCCGGGGATGAACTGGCCTGTTCGATCCTGAACTATACTGCAGGCGACCTCGCGTTTGCCCTGTCTCATGTGATCCATCTGATGCACCCTTCCGTAGTGGTGGTGGGGGGCGGGTTGTCTTTGGTGGGGGAGTTGCTGAGAGGGGCGCTGGCTGAGGCGTTGCCGGGCGCTGTGATGGAAGCTATGCATCCCGTGCCGGAGGTTGCATTGGCCGCTCTGGGCGAGGATTCAGTTCCTGTCGGTGCGCTGCTGCTGGCAGCGAACGGTGGAGGCTGAGGAATTTCAGACGAAAAATCCTCTGGCCCTACTTGTCGGGATCATGCAGAGTGTTGCCAGGATTTTTGTAAAAGGACCGACTATGGCCAAAGTGAAACATATCGTGCTGTTAAAGTTTAAGAGTTCTGTCGCCGACGACCAAGTGAACCAGGTCTTCGACTCGCTTCTCGACCTGTCTGAGACAATCCCCGGCGTTGAGGACTACGTTTCCGGTGCCAACATGAGTCCTGAAGGGCTGAACAACGGTGCCACGCATGCATTCGTCATCACCTTTACAGACGCGACTGCCCGGGACGCTTACCTGGTTCATCCCGAGCACGAAAAAGTCAAAACACTGTTGTTGTCCGCCGTGGATTCGGTGACGGTGGTGGACTTCGAAGTTTGACGCCGACGATTCAAACGGCCGTTATTTCGACTCATGGGTGCCCAGTGGAAACAGGCGGGACGCGTCGCGAACGCAACAAAACGGGGGGCGTTGATCGGCAAGATCGTGAAGGAAATCACGGTTGCCGCGAAGGTGGGGGATCCGAACCCGGAAAACAATCCGCGGCTTGAGGCTGCCGTGGAGATGGCCCGGAAGAACTCGGTCCCACGGGACACCATAGACCGAGCGTTAAAAAAAGGCGCGGGTCTTTTGGATGAGAAGGTGACCTACGAGACGGTGCTCTACGAGGGATTTGCTCCCTTCAAAGTGCCGGTGATTGTCGAATGTCTCACGGACAATAAGAACCGCACCGCCTCGGACATCCGGGTTTTTTTCAAGAAAGGGCACCTCGGAAGCATCGGCAGCGTGGCATGGATGTTCGATCATCTCGGGGTTGTGGAAGCCAGGCACAAGGATAGGACGAAAGATGTGGAGGGAGCTGCCATCGAAGCCGGAGCGCAGAATGTCGAGCCCCTGCCGGCGGAAGAGGAAGGCGACGCCACGGTGGGAGCCCGGTTCTTCACGGAGCTCACGGATTTGAACGCGGTTGCCAAGGCGCTCTCAGCCGACGGTTGGTCCATCACAGTCTCGGAATTGCGTTATCAAGCAAAGAACTTGGTGGAAGTGACAAGGGATCAGCGCGCGGAAGTGGTGGAGTTCTTGACCGAAGTGGACGAGCACGACGACGTCCATCGGGTTTACGCGGCTCTGAAGTAGGAGACTTCGGGAGGATTTGCGATTTGACCATTAGGTTGGCACCGCCAACTTGACTTCACACCATTCAACGATGCCCACAGTGATGCGCATAGGTCCGTATCGCTTTCACTTTTACAGCCGTGAAGGGAACGAGCCGCCGCACATTCACGTGGCGCGAGAGGACATGGAAAGCAAATTCTGGCTGCGCCCGGTGGCGCTTGCCGCCAACCACGGATTTGCCAGGACCGAGTTGTTCCGCATCGAGAAATTGGTGGAGGAGCATTGCCAGACCTTGATAAATGCCTATATTGTGAGCGCCATGGAAACTAAAGAGACCGTGGCTGTGCGTTGCTGGGTGGAAGACCGCCGCGTCTGGCTGGAGCTTGCCGATCAACGGCTGGTAAGTTTCCCCGCAAGCAAATATCCGCTGCTGGCGAAAGCTTCCCAGCGACTTCTCGAAAAGGTCACACTCGGCGTGCAAGGATTGGCTTTGCGTTGGGAAGAACTCGATGAGGATATTTGGGTGGAGGACGCAGTCTGCGGACGCTTTCCCCATGCGCTCTTGTTGGTGACCTAGAACCGCATCCTCAAAGCAGTTTTTTTGATTTGCGATTTGGTGGATCAAGCGAAGCGGACGGGTCGAGATGTGGAAGGCTTGCCCAGGTCCACCTGCCAAACTTCACCGCTTTTGGCTTCAGTGCTCCGTCAGGAACTTGAGCAATTCGATTTGTTCTCTTTCGGGCAGCGCTTCAAGCAACCCTTCGGGCATCAGCGATTTCTCGCTTGTGGCTCGCCTTACGGCGTCGGTCTTGGCCACCAAGACCTGGTCGGCGATCGTCCGCAGGGTGATCGAGCTGGGGGTTTCCGAAACCAGCAATCCTGACAACACTTCGCCCTTGGAAGTTTCGATCGTGGTCATCTGAAAGTCGGTTCCAATCACGGCGTCGGGGTCGACGATGTTTTCCAGGTAATAGCGGATGCCATGGGCTCCCGCGCCTGTGAGCTCGGGTCCGATGCGGTTGCCGTCGTCGCCAAGCTTATGGCACGAGGCACAGATTTTTTGAAAGTGTTTGCGGCCCTCGCGCCCGTCGTACGCCCAGAGTGGCGCTTCATCAAAAACTTTTTCGAGCCTTGTAATCTGGGTTTGTCTTTCCGCCGGAGTCTTCAGGATTCGGCCCCACGTCTTGGTGAGCCGACTATCGACTTCCGGATTGTGCAACTGACCCAACTGGCGCACGTGATAAGCGGTCAGTTGGTCCCGTTTTAACGCCCCTTTCGCGACGGCTTCCAACAGGGGCACCGCCAGGGAAGCCCGGCTTGTCAGGGCATTGATGGCGGCAGTCTTTTCAGCCGGCGCGAAGGATTGGAATCGGTCCAGGATCGCCGGAGTGATGGATGCATCGTCGAACCGTCCCAAGAGCGTGAGTGCGCGACCCCGATAGGATGGTTCGTCCAGCAGCTTGATGAACGCTGAGAGCGAGTTCAGGTCGGGGCTGCGGCCTAGAACGTCGAGGGCGTGGCGTCGCGCGTCCTTGTCGGCTCCTGGATCCAACAGTTCCTTTCTGAGCCTCGCAAACACGGAAGTATCGCCGAACACCGAAGCGAGCCGCTCCGCCTGCCGTCGTACTCGCGGGTCTTCGCTGGCATAGAGTATGGGGGCGACACTTTTCCATCCCGAGGGTTCGGGGGTATTGACGCGACTTTCCATTGCCAGAGAGAGGCCAGCCAACCTGCGGCGTTGAGTTTCGCCCGTGGTTTTTCCGATCAAGATTATCACCTGATTCAGAGATATGGCTTTCAGAGTGGCGGCATACCAGTAAATCCAATCGGCCAACTGTGGAATCGGAGTGATGGCCGCGAGATCCATCGCGCGTGCCGGATTCTTTTCCATGCGTGGTCCGAGCCCGTGCCAGAGGAGCAGGGGCAGGTTGCGGTCTTCTCTGTCCTCGTGCCTGGAAGCTAGGCCTTCGATCAGATCCCAGGCTGGTTTCTCGGGGATCCGTTGGATGGCTGAGGCAAGATAGCGGCGCACGATGGGCGATGGGTCCACTCTGGCAAGGCTGACCAGACGGTCGATGACAGCGCCCGTGATGGGGGCCCGTTCAGTCGCCAATTGAACCGACCACGCGCGCAGCACTTCATCTTTGTCGTTCAGAAGTCGCGGCAAAATATCGCTGGAGACGCCGATCCCATGGAGGGTCCAGAGAGTGTTCAACCTAGTGGCGCGATGGGCGTCGGTGGAGAGCTGGGTTCGCAGTCCGGAAACGGCCTCTTTATCGATGGGCTTTGCACTGGCACGTTCCATCAACACACGCCGGGCAGTCCTGGGATACCATTGGTTTTTATGGGACATGAGCTTGACGAGATCCAGGTCGTTCAACGCGGTGAGGTTCACTCTTGCCGGTTTATAGCCTGCCGCATGCTCAAGCCTGTAGATGCGCCCATTGGCCCGGTCCCATCGCTCGGAGATCGGGTTGTGACAATGCTGTTGATCGTACCAGTCGATCACATAGACGGCACCGTCGGGACCGTATTGGAGGTCGATGGCGACGTATTTTGGGTCCGTGCAAAAGAAGACATCCTTTCCTGCGTGGACGGTGTCGTAGCCTGAGCCGAGGGGCTTATTGATCTGCTGGTTGATCTGGTGGCCGCCCAGGTTGTGTGTGAACAGATGACCCCTGTAATCATCCGGCCAATTGTCTCCGAGGTAGATCATGGTGCCGACATGCGAATGGCCGCCGTAGATTGCGTCACTCCCTTTTGGTCCGGCACCCCCGGCCCCATGGTCATAGCGTGCTGAGGCGAGCAGAAAGTTTTGGTAGTTAGGAAAGTCACTCGAGGGATCGGAGACGATAAAGGGCGGGTAATTGGCATTGGCTTGGTTCCAGAACTGGCCGCCTTGGAGCACATGAGTGGTGAGTCCACGTCCCCAGTAACTGCGGCAGTGGGTCATGAACAACTGGCCGGTTTCGTCATAGTCCAAGCCCCAGGGATTGCTGCCCCCGTGAGCGAACACTTCAAACTCATGACGCAACGGGTGGTAGCGCCAGACGCCCGCGCGCAGTTCGGTTCGTTGTTCCGTGGCCGTGCCTGGCTTGCCGATGCGGGCGAAGTTGAACACCCCCTGGTTGCCGTAAAGCCAGCCATCGGGACCCCAGGTGAAACTGTTCAAACATTCGTGTGTGTCCTGGTATCCAAACCCTTCCAATAACACCTGCGGGCTCGAATCAGGCACGTCGTCACCATCCTTGTCAGGAATGAACAGGAGCTCGGGTGCCGCTCCGATCCACACGCCGCCGAACCCCACTTCGATGCCTGACACAAGATTCAGACCCGTGGTGAACACCTTACGGGATTCGAAACGACCATCGCCATCCGCATCCTCGAAGATCACGACCCTGTCGAGGCCCTTTCCGGGAGGCTGCTTTTGAGGGTAGCTGTAGGCTTCGGCCACCCAGAGACGTCCGCGGGCGTCGATGGCAAACGCGACGGGCTGCCGCACCTCGGGTTCGGAGGCGACAAGCACGGCGCGAAAGCCCTCTGGCAAATACATCTGCGCGAGCGTTTTCTCGGCTGGCGTGCGCGCTTCCGACGCCATAGGGTTCGGCTTGAGATCACGGAGCACCGGGCTTGATTGCAACCGCTTCACATCGGGCAAAGGTTCTTCGGCGCGCACTGCTGCGCAAGCGAGGGCAAGGGCAAGACCGATGCGTCCGGCAGATAAGGCCATTGGTCGAGTGAGCTGATGGGATCGCATAGAATTTAAAAATCCCAAACCTTCAGGAATGTTGAGGCTGAGGCCAGACGCGGAAACCAAGGCAGAGCAGGGGTTCAACCAGCCAGGAAACCGCGTCCTGACTTTGGGGGCACACCCAAGCCTCGTGATCGTGACTGTGGCTGAGCTTTCGTCTCAGGGTGGCCACCCGCCGTTTTTGGTGGAGGGACAGTACCACGCATCGTTGGGGCCCTCGAAGGAAGGGGCGGCAGGCCACACCGTGGTGCCCGCGTATTGCTTCGTGAACCAGGTGCCGAATCGCAAGGCGAAAGCCCGACCGGAGAGGTCGCCAAAAGTGGCAATGCCACCCACGTTCTGGGTTTGAGTTGCGGCTTTGCGCGACGCGGCGTGACGTTGGGAGATGCCTTCAAAGGGAGAACTGCCGACATCGTTGAAGTTGAAATCAGTCATTTCCGCAGGCGCCTCCCAGACGAGCATGCCTGTGGGGCGCATGTCCGACAATTTGAAAAGCGACGTGGCTTCTGGCTTGCCGGACGTCGTAAACGCGATGGTGGAGCCGTTCCAGAGGTAGCTGCTGATTTTGATGTTCCGCTTCTTGTAATCCGCAGCGCCTTTTCCGTTGCTGCGTTCAGCGAGATCTCTGGGGCAGGTAAGCACTTTTTCGGTCCCAAGATAGGACCCGAGCTGGCTTCGCTTGAAGTAAGCGACCTGGTTGGTCCAGATCGCGTTATCCGATTTTCCTTCTCCGTTGGGAATCCCCTTCGAGGTGCACCAGGAATCCCGTTCGCTGCAATCCCCCCAGCTCGCGTAAGGGATGTAGTCGTTGTTGTCGCCAGCAAACAGGTTGGCACCCAGGACAATCTGTTTGATGTTGTTCAGGTCGTTCGCCATCAAAGCCCGATCTTTAGCTTTGCTAAGCGCTGGCAGGAGCATTCCGGCGAGGATCGCGATGATCGCGATGACAACAAGGAGTTCGATCAACGTGAACGCGCAACAGCTGCCGGGTGCTGCTTTCCTCGAATGCTTCCATGGCGGAGTTATATGTGTTTTCATGAGTGAGGGGGAGTAACAGGTTTGGAGGGTATTCTCTTCGCCCAGGGAATCAAGTATGGATTCCAGAGTTTTCTTTGAGTTGCGTGCTTTGCCCAATTCCCTGTCCGTCATTTTCAGAGCAGCCTCAATAGGCAGTTCAAAGGGTTCCATAATGACTTGTTCCCCGTCGGCAAATTGGGCAGCGTCTGGAACCTGCAACGATCGCCCGAATGAACGTGAACTTTCGACTATTCCTCTCCACGCGAATTTCGGCGTGGTTCATTTCGTTGGTGATGCTGTCGGAATCGGCCGACGCCGACCGCCTGGAGCGCCTGCGCCGCGAGCAGGACGCTTCGCTTAAGCGCTGATCTTGCGGGAAAGGATCGCTTCCACTTGATGTGCGAGGGACTCCAATTCGTGTTCTACGACAGACCACAGAATGTCGTAATCCAGGGCATCGTAGCCGTGATTGATGCGGTTGCGCATACCGATGATTTTGGCCCAGGGCACTTCTTGATGTCGGGCACGGAAATCTTCAGGCAACCGGCTTGACGCTTCACCGATCAATTCGATTAACCGTTCGATGGTCAGCTGCAATTTTCGATCTGTTCCAAATTGTTCGCGTGAATGCCCTTCGGTGTAGCCTCGGGCCTCAGAACAAAAGGCCAGGATTTGGCGGAGGGTCTCCGCTGTCTCATGCCTGCTCATAGATCGGCAGCGCCTCATTCACTGCCTTCTCCCGAAAGAACTTGCTCAGACAACGTGGAGTGTTCAAGTCAACTTTCGTTCCAAAAACTTGGGCAAGTTCAGACTGGTGGCCAATGAAGTCGAAACCGGGTATCCGGCCAGGAAGATATTCGATGAGAACATCGACGTCGCTTCGGGCCGGGTCAAAGTCCCCACGCAACACGGACCCAAACAAACTGAGTCGCCGGATTCCACGCGCGCGGCAGAATTGCTCCAGAATTTCGCGGTCCAAAAGGATCGGCAGTTCAGCGATGCTCATGGGTTCAAGAAGAAGGCGTGAGTGTCGAGCAGCAAGGGCATCACTGGTAGGGTGTGAAATCCTCCAAAGGCTCATCCCAGATTGGGTGAAAAACAATCTGGCCCTTGAACAAACCGGGAACGCGGCGCTGGCCGGAAATGGTCGGCGCAGGCAACGGCACAACGTTGGCGACACTCCTATTATCGCGCGTGATCACGATTTCCTGCTCCGCCAGGAGGGTGAGGATGAGTTCCGGCAATTTCGCCTGGGCTTCCCCTAAAGTTACCGTTTGCATGGTTTGACGCTAACCCCAAGAGCCCGTGCTGAAGAGCAGGAATTGTTTTGGGGTTGTGGGAAACTTTCCAGCGCCCTTCCCCGGGCACCAGAATTCCGCAACGATACCCAGGGGCCGCGCGACGCTTGCCACTGGCTAATATCCAGGCCCCTTCCAGGGGAGCCGAAGAATCCTGTCTGACACCCTCCCGGTTTTCATCCGTGCCTACTATGATTGCCCGCTTCAGCTAGGCCGATCGGATTTGAACCACAGAGGCACAGAGGCACAGAGAGGAACACACCTCCAAACTGGATTTATCCCGCCGTTATTTTCGGACGCTTTCCCCCCTCTGTGTCTCTGTGCCTCTGTGGTTCAAATGTCAAATCTGTTTGGCTAGGATTAGGAGCGGGGAATTGGAGTTGCGCGAGCATCAAAACAGGGTCGTTTTACTGAGTTCAATGGATATGGAATCAGGGGATCGCGGCAGGCAAATAATTCGGGGCCTCCTTTTTCCAGAAGACTAGGATGGCTTGGATGCGCGGTGAAAAGCCACAGCCGCCACGCCCGGGATGGCTGCCTGCCCTCAAACACTGGCTTTCTCGTCGGGATTCGATTCCTTGAGCATCTCCTCGATCGTGACGAGCAGCACCGGCAAATCTTTCTGCACCGCATCCCACAAAACTTGGTGATCCACTTCATCCATTCCTCCCCCCATTTGCCGCGTTGTTGGGAATCGCGATAAACTTTCTCCAGGTATCTTTGAGCCTGCTCTGAGCATGTTTCACATCCTCCTGGTAAGCCGCCAGAGCCCGCTGGATGCCCAAAGCCGCGTGAACGGCTCGCCGCGCGTGGTCCTCGTGGGCGATGGGAGCGCCGAAGAGCGCCATGACTCCATCTCCCAGGAATTGGTTGATCGTGCCTTCGTAACGATGAATGGCCTCGAACATCAGGTCAAAAAACGGGGCCATGAGTCCATGCACGGCCTCCGGATCGAGCTTCTCTGAAATCGATGTATACCCCGACACGTCCACGAACAGCACGGTGACCTGTTTGCGCTCCCGCTCCATCGTGGGCCGGGCAGCCAGGATTTTCTTCGCAAGATGCTGGGGGGTGTAGCTGGAAGGCGAAACAAACCGAGCCCCAGAAGTCATTCCCTCGGAAGGACGAGTTAAGCAAGTCCCATCCGCCTTCTCGGCCTCGACCATCGACTGGCCGCACTGAAAGCAGAACTTGTTTGTTGGAAGATTGGCAGCGCCGCAGCTTGGGCACAAGCGTTCGAGCTTGGTGCCGCATTCGCCGCAGAATTTGGCTTCAGCGAGGTTCTCGTGACCACAGTTCTGACACTTCATGGGATAGCGGGCACTTCAGACCCAGCGCCTTCCGATACACAAGCATCTGCTTTAGATTCTCACAGCATCAGACCTCAGTATAATCGGTTGGACCGAGGCGGAGTTGGAACAGCGTCCCACGACCGATGCAACAAAGTTGGAGATTACTTTGCGGTTGCGCCGGGAGACGGGCGGTGATGACGTTGGAATGGATTGCAGCGGGTTTGCGCCTGGGCTGTCGCTACACCGTGGCCAACGGCCTTAAGGCTGAGCGAATTCAACAATAGCCGGGACTGACCCCTTCTCCTCAGAAATACGGTTCTGAGACCTGAGGAAATCAGGGAAGGTTCGTGGTGCCCATGAGGTAGCGATCGCACTCCCGCGCCGCTCCCCGCCCTTCGTTGAACGCCCAAACGACCAAACTCTGACCGCGGCGCGCATCCCCAGCGGCAAAGACACCCTTGAGGTTCGTCTGGTAACTACCGTGATCTGCCTTGGCATTCGAACGGGCATCGCGTTCGACGCCGAGTTGCTCCAACAACGGTTGGTCAGGTCCGAGAAACCCCATCGCGAGCAGGACGATTTGGGTCTCATGAACACGCTCGGTACCGGGGATTTCTTGGGGAAAAAACTGGCCTTTCTCGTTTTTTTTCCACTCGATTTGGACAAGGCGGATGGCCTTCACACGACCTTCAGGGTCGGATTCAAATCCTTTTGCGGTTGTCATGTAAACGCGAGGGTCCGCGCCGTATTTGGCAGCGGCTTCCTCCTGCCCGTAATCCATTTTGTAAACCTTCGGCCATTCAGGCCACGGATTGTCCTGGGCGCGGTTCATCGGAGGTTTCGGAAGGATTTCGACCTGGAGCAGGGATTTGCAACCGTGTCGCATGGAGGTGCCGACACAATCGGTGCCGGTATCGCCGCCGCCGATGATCACCACATCCTTGCCTTCGGCGGAAATGAAATCCGCAGTGGCGTGCCCATCCAGGAGACTCTTGGTGTTCGCCTGGAGAAATTCCATGGCAAAGTGAATGCCGCGCAAGGATCGCCCCTCGATTGGGAGGTCGCGCGGTTTGGTGGCGCCGGTGCAAAGGACGACCGCGTCGAACTCCTTTAGCAACCGTTCAGCAGCATAAGTTTTGCCCACCTCGGTATCTGTCAGGAATGTCACTCCTTCTTTGGTGAGGATGTCAACCCGGCGTTGGACGAGAGATTTGTCGAGCTTCATGTTGGGGATGCCGTACATCAGCAACCCGCCGATGCGGTCGGTCCGCTCGAACACCGTCACGCTGTGTCCCACCTTGTTCAACTGAGCGGCCGCGCACAGCCCAGAAGGGCCCGAGCCGACGACGGCCACCTTTTTCCCGGTTCGAATCGACGGGGCATCGACTGTGATCCAGCCTTCATCCCAGCCTCGATCCGCAATCGAGCATTCGATGTTCTTGATTGTGACGGGCGGGCTGTTCAAGCCCAGGACGCAGGACCCTTCACATGGGGCAGGGCACACGCGGCCAGTGAACTCGGGGAAGTTGTTGGTTTTGTGAAGCCGGTAGAGGGCCTCGTGCCATAGCCCTCGGTAGACCAGATCGTTCCACTCCGGAATGAGATTGTTGATGGGGCATCCAGATGCCATCCCGCCCAGCAAGTTTCCAGTGTGACAGAACGGGATGCCGCAGTCCATGCAGCGCGCCCCTTGCTCCCGGAGTTTGGCTTCGTCCAAGTGGAGGTGGAACTCCTGCCAATCTTTGATGCGCTCTTGAGCGGACCTGTCGAGTGGCAGCTCTCGGAGGTAATCGATGAATCCAGTAGGCTTACCCATTGTGGTTCAGATTAGAGGTCTCTTCTTGTTGGTAATCGGTTTGGTTGTGGTCGATCAGCCCCCTCCGACGCGGGCAGCATCGCGAGAGTTTTCCTCGAAAGCAGCCATGATGGCATCTTCGCCGGTGAGGCCGGCTTCGACGACCCTTCTCAATGACTGCAGCACTCGCTTGTAATCCTTGGGCATGACGCGCACAAATTTCGGCACCATCTCATCCCAGAGGGCAAGGACTTTCCAAGCTTTTTGGCTGTGCGTGGTGTCGGCGTGTCTCTTGATCATCTGGCGGAGATCCTCGATTTCCGCTGGGTCATCAAGCTTTTCCAAGGCCACAAGCTGCATGTTGCAATGTCGTGGGAATTGGCCGGATTCGTCCAGGATATAAGCCACTCCACCTGACATGCCCGCTGCGAAGTTTCGACCGGTAGCGCCCAGAACCACCACTTTGCCACCGGTCATGTATTCGCAGCCGTGGTCACCGACGGCTTCGACGACGGCGTTGACACCGCTGTTGCGGACACAGAACCGTTCTCCCGCCATGCCCCGGATGTAGGCTTGCCCGGACGTAGCGCCGTAGAAGGCCACGTTGCCGATGATGATATTTTCCTCGGCGATGAATGTGGCAGACACCGGTGGAGCGACGATGATAGTGCCGCCTGATAGCCCCTTGCCCACGTAATCGTTCGCATCCCCTTCGAGTCTGATCGTGATGCCCTTGGGAATAAACGCGCCGAGACTTTGCCCTGCCGAACCTTTGAAGTTGAGCTGGATGGTATTATCAGGAAGTCCGTCCACACCGAAGCGGCGTGTCACCTCGCTACCGAGGATGGTGCCCACGACGCGGTTGATGTTCCGAATGCTGAGGTTGACAACCACTTTCTCGCGTCGTAGGAGCGCGGGTTCGCACAACCCAAGCAGGACGGTTTTGTCGAGGGACTGGTCCAGTCCGTGATCTTGGGCCATCTGACAATAGCGGCCCACATCCGCTCCGGCCTTCGGTTGGTACAGGATGGCACTGAAGTCCAGACCCCGTGCCTTCCAGTGATCGATGGCTTTGCGCGGTTCGACGCAGTCGACCCTGCCTACCATTTCATTCACCGTTCGAAAACCCAACAGCGCCATGATTTCCCGGACCTCCTGCGCGATGAACTTCATGAATCGAACGGCATGCTCGGGATCTCCCGTAAAGTTTTTTCGCAGTTTGGGATCCTGGGTCGCGACGCCGACTGGGCAGGTGTTCAGGTGGCACACCCGCATCATGATGCAACCGAGCGAGACCAAGGGCGCGGTGGCGAATCCGAACTCTTCAGCTCCCAGGAGCGCGGCGATAACGACGTCTCGTCCAGTCTTGAGTTGGCCATCAGTTTCCACCGCGATTCGGCTTCGAAGATTGTTGAGAACCAAGGTTTGATGGGTCTCAGCGAGGCCGAGTTCCCAGGGAATGCCCGCGTGTTTGATGCTGGTTTGTGGGGAAGCCCCTGTGCCGCCATCGTACCCACTGATCAAAACCACATCCGCATGGGCTTTGGCAACACCTGCCGCGACGGTCCCGACACCGACTTCAGACACCAGCTTGACGCTGATTCGCGCGTCCTGGTTCGAGTTTTTGAGATCGTGAATGAGTTCGGCCAGATCTTCGATGGAGTAGATATCGTGATGGGGGGGCGGTGAGATCAGACCGACGCCGGGGGTGGCATGCCGGACCTTGGCGATCCAGGGGTAAACCTTTCCTCCGGGGAGTTGACCTCCCTCGCCTGGCTTCGCGCCCTGCGCCATCTTGATTTGCAGCTCCTGAGCATTCACCAAATAGAGGCTTGTCACCCCGAACCGCCCCGAAGCCACCTGCTTGATGGCGCTGTTTTTCGAGTCGCCGTTGGCCTCCAAGACATAACGAGAGGGATCTTCGCCACCCTCGCCTGTGTTGCTTTTTCCGCCCAACCGATTCATCGCGATGGCTAAGGCCTCGTGGGCTTCCTTGCTGATGGAACCATAGGACATGGCACCAGACTTGAACCGTTTAAGGATCTTCTCCAACGGTTCAACCTCGTCGATTGGAATAGGATTCGAGGCGAGCTTCAGATCGAACAGCCCGCGCAAGGTTCCCAGCCTCTTGGTCTGATCGTTGACCAGCGCCGAGTATTGTCTAAACAGTTCAAAACTTCCCTGGCGAACGGCTTGTTGGAGTTTGTGAACGGTCTGTGGACTGAACAGATGGAGCTCGCCATCATGCCGCCATTGATACTGGCCGCCCACGTCCAAAACTTGTCCGTTCACGTGCCGACTTGGGAATGCCGTTTCGTGCCGTATCAGGACCTCTTTGGCGATGATGTCCATGCCGATGCCTTCAAGCCGGGATGGGGTCCACGTGAAATACTTGTCGATCACTTTGCTGCTCAGCCCGATCGCTTCAAAAATCTGAGCTCCCCTATAGCTTTGAATCGTCGAGATACCCATCTTGGAAGCGACCTTGACGACCCCCTTGACGGCTGCTTTGACGAAGTTTTTACAGGCTTGCTTGTGAGTAATATCCTTCAGCATCCCCTGGCGAATCATGTCGTCGAGGGTCTCAAACGCTAAATACGGATTCACCGCCCCAGCCCCGTAGCCTATCAGGAGTGAGAAATGGTGGACTTCGCGGGGTTCGCCGCTTTCCAACACCAACCCGACCTTCGTCCGTGTTCCCTCCCTGACAAGGTGATGATGGAGTCCCGCAACCGCGAGCAGGGCAGGGATGGCCGCATTGTCGCGATCGAGGCCACGGTCTGAAAGGATGAGGATGTTGACTCCATCCGCGATGGCCCTGTTGGCTTGAGAAAATAACTCAGCCATGGCCTTTTCAATCCCCTGATCGGATTCAGAAGCCTTGAAAAGAATGGGCAACGTGGCGGATTTGAAGCCTTTTTGGTTGATGTGCCGCAGCTTTGCCAGTTCTTCGTTGGTCAAAACGGGGGTCTTCAACTCGATCATCCGGCAACTCTCCGGCTCAGGTTTCAGAAGGTTCCGTTCCGACCCGATCGTGGTTTCTGTGGATGTGATGATCTCTTCCCGGATGCAATCAATCGGGGGATTCGTGACCTGTGCAAAGAGCTGGTGGAAATAATTATACAGAGTCTGGGGCTTGTCAGAAAGCACCGCCACCGGGGTGTCGGTCCCCATGGAACCGACAGCCTCCACGCCGGTGGTGGCCATGGGTGCCATCAGAATACGCTGATCTTCGAATGTGTATCCAAAGGCATGTTGCCTTTGCAAAACAGTTTCGTGGCTTGGCTCAGGGACCTCATCGACCTCCGGGAGATGGTCGAATTTGATCAGGTGTTGATCGAGCCATTTTCTGTAAGGTTGGGCTCGCACAACTCTGTCCTTTATTTCCTCGTCCGAAACGATCCGCCCTTCCTCGGTGTCCACAAGGAACATGCGTCCTGGCTGGAGACGTCCTTTTTGAAGGATTCGGTCGGGAGGGATTTCAACCACACCCACCTCGGAAGCCATGATCACCAAGTCGTCCTTGGTCACGTAGTAGCGGCTTGGCCTGAGTCCATTTCGATCGAGCACAGCCCCGATTCGAATGCCGTCGGTGAAGGCGATGGAGGCAGGGCCGTCCCAAGGCTCCATCAGGCAGCTGTGGTATTCATAAAAGGCCTTCTTCTCATCGCTCATGCTTTCATGGCCGGCCCAGGGCTCAGGGATCATCATCATGATTGCGTGGGGCAGGGAGCGGCCTGCGAGCACAAGAAGCTCCAGGCAGTTGTCGAACATGGCTGAATCGCTGCCGTTGGTGTTGATGATCGGGAGGACCTTTGGCAGGTCTTGTCCGAATTCCTGAGACTGGAACATCGACTGTCGAGCGTGGATCCAGTTTATATTCCCTCGCAACGTGTTGATTTCTCCGTTATGCGCCACGTAGCGGTAAGGATGCCCCCGCTCCCAGCTTGGGAAGGTGTTGGTGCTGAACCGCGAATGGACAAGCGCCAAAGCGGACTCCATATCGGGATCCAAGAGGTCGGGATAGTAGCACTCAACTTGCATCGGCATCAGCATGCCTTTATACACGATCGTCCGGCCTGAGACGCTGGCCATGTACCAATATTTCCCGCCAGCGAGCTTTCCTCCAACAATCGTGTTGACGGCGCGTTTCCTGATGACATAGAGCTTTCTCTCAAATCCGAGATCGTCCTTGAGCTCAGGATTTCTCCCAATGAACACCTGTCGCATGAAAGGTTCTGAAGCCTTGGCCGTTTTGCCAAGCGACGAGTGGTCGGTCGGAATATCGCGCCAACCGAGCACGGATTGACCCTCTTCGACAACAATCTGTTCAAACGCCCTCTCGCAGGCAAGCCGATCTTTGGGATGAGGTGAGGAGAACACCATGCCCACTCCGTATTGCCCTTTAGGGGGGAGGGTGATGCCAATCCGCAATGCGGCTTTTGAAAGAAATTTATGCGGGAGCTGCAGCAGGATGCCGGCACCGTCACCCGTGTTTGGCTCGCAACCACAGGCGCCCCGGTGGTCGAGGTTCAAAAGCAGCGTCAATGCTTGACGCACGATGTGATGGGATTTTTTTCCTTTGACCTGAACAACGAAACCCACACCGCATGAGTCGTGTTCGAACTGTGGATCATAAAGACCTTGCTTGGGTGGTAACCCAATCGGATTCAGGCTGCTGCCATTCATTGCCGTGTTATTCGTAATCGTCGTTTAGGATGCTTTCCTGTCATCAGGCGCGTCTCAACCCGGTCTTTTTACTCAAAACCGCGCGCGGTGCAATAGTGTAGATTCAAATTCGATGAAACTGTCTAAGAAACCGCAAACCGTCCGGGCGCGTTCAGGAGCGCAATCAGTGCGGCGGTTTATGTGCTCAGAATTTTCAGTGCTTTCTGAGGGTTTTGACCCTGAGAAGAAGCAGGCGCTTTCTCGCGTTTGGACTGTTCGCACACCTCGAGTTACGAAGGCGCCGGCGTTTGTTGGAGGAGCTTAGACACGATCTGAACTTCCGGAAGCGGATAGGTGCCTCTAAACTCAACGGGGTTCTGCGTCGCGATGACGAAGAATGGATCCGGTAGCGAGTACCGATTTCCCTCAACGCTCACCTGACTCTCCGCCATGGCTTCAAGGAGGGCGGATTGTGTCCGCGGGGAGGCCCGGTTTATCTCATCTCCCAGCAAGATGTTGGTGAAAATGGGGCCTTTGTGAAACGCGAAATTCTGATCGCGCTGGTTGTAGATGGAAACCCCAAGGATATCCGTCGGAAGGAGGTCGGGCGTGAACTGAACTCTTTTGAACTCGGCATGAATCGACTTCGCGAGGGCTTTGGCGAGCGTGGTTTTCCCGGTTCCTGGATAGTCTTCCAGAAGCACATGTCCGCCGCTTGCGAGCGACGCCAGGAGTTTCCTTAGAGCCGGGCTCTGGCCGTGGATGACCTTTTGAATGTTTGCCAACAGTCGGGAGTAAACTCCCCGGGCGTCAAAGTTGTGCGGCATGAGTGGTGTGGGTGACCTCAACCAGAAGGCGGCTGTCCAGGGACGCCACGACAAGAGAGAAAGCATGCATGGATCTTGAAATTCGGTCTGTCGTTCGATCTGGGCCGGCAGGATAGCGGCTCTCAGCCCCGGTGGCAAGCGAACCCAGCGAATGGCAACGATTTGGTCGTGCATCCCGGTGTCGGCAAAGTGGCAGAACCGTCTCGGCTCTGCCCGGAGCAGCGGCGAGACGCCGCAGCCACTTTAGGATCGCCCCGTAAAAATCTGAGAAACGCATCCCGACGCCTGGATCCCGCGAACGTCCGATTGACGGACCCTTTTCCTCCAATCATAGTTCGCCCCCAGTGACCCCTCAACCAAACCCTCGGAAGCCACCCGCCTTGCTTTGGTGGATTGCGCTGCACATGACATTGTGTCTTTCGCAAGCCGAGCCTTTGGTCGCGGTCGGGGATGTTTGGAGATTTTTGAAAGCCTACCGTGATCCTCTAGCCGTGCCTGTCGGCTGGCAATCGTTGGGGTTCAACGATTCGGCGTGGGAGGCGGGTCCATCGGGTTTTAGCATCGGTTCATCCGGATATTACAGGGAAGCCACCTTGCTAGGCAGTTCTGAATACGCCTCGCCGGAGTTCGCTTCCGTTCTCTTCAGGCGCGAGTTCAGCGTCCTGGACCGGAACCAGGTCCGGTGGCTCGTGTTGCGCGTGGATTATGACGATGGCTTCGTGGCCCATTTGAACGGGGTGGAAATTGCGCGCCGCGGGCTGGGCGACATCCCTGGAACACCGGTCGCCCACACGGTTTCCGCGACGACTACGCACGCGTCAGGGAACACTGAGGAAATTGACGTGAGCGCGCACGCGAACCTGCTCCGCGATGGGCCTAACTTGCTGTCGATCCAGTTGCACAATGTCTCGCAGGATGGAACCGACTTCATACTGGTCCCCGAGTTGTTCAGCAATTTTCAACGGGGGCCGTTGGTTCAAAACGCCAGCGCGCGGTCGATACAAATCATTTGGAAAACTCCCTTGCTCACAGACGCGATGGTGGAGTTTGGCGTGGCTCCCAGCCTGGGCTCAAGTTTGGTTGAACTCGCTCGAACGACCGTTCATGCCCTCACGCTCACAAACCTGGCTCCCGGGACGCGGTATCACTATCGTGTTTCGAGTTCTTCGGCATCCGGGACTCGAGCTGTTTCAGAGGTCGAGAGCTTCACCACTTTAAGCGACGCCGGGGATGTCCATTTCGCCGTGATCGGGGACAGCGGCCAAGGTTCAGTGGGACAGTATCGGGTGGCGGGGGTCCTGGACCGCCTGAATCCTGATCTGGTGCTGCACACTGGGGATGTCATCTATCCTTCATTCACTGAGGCGCGGGCGGACACCCGGTGTTTCAGTGTTTATCACAAACAGATGAAACGCGCGCCGTTTTATTTCACGATCGGAAATCATGACATCTACTCGGGTGTTTCCTACTACTTGGACGCCTTTTTCCTCCCTACAAACTCGGTTCCAACCGCCGTGCATGGCATCGACACCACACCAGAACATTATTACTCCTTCGACCACGGCGACGCCCACTTTGCAGTCGTCTACCAACCCATTGTCAGTCAGTATAAAATGCAGGTCGGCGATCCCCAATACCAATGGCTAACGAATGATCTGGCGAGAACCACCAAGCCTTGGAAGTTCATGCTGTTTCACATGCCGATGCGGACATCATCCGTTCACCGATTCGACAATTATAACCTGAACGGGATCTATGATCGGCTTGAAGTCCAGGATGTCCTCTGGCCGATCGCCGCCCAGTATGGGGTTCAGTTGGTCATGACTGGCCACGATCACACTTATGAGCGATTTTCACCCGTCAACGGAGTTCACTGCATCGTCACCGGAGGCGGGGGCGGAATCTCCTATCCGTTTCAAGAAAGAGATCCTCTGAGCGCCCAGTTCAGATCGATGTACCATTGCGTCGATGTCAGGATTTCAGGCGGGACGCTCTCGCTGCGAGCTCTGGATGACTCAGGCCGGGAGTTTGACTCCATGGTGATTCAACGGGCGCTGCCTCCTCAAAGGATTTCGGTGGCCAGATGGCATCATCCAGCACTCCCTATCGGGACTGCCGACGATGGGGATGGGAACATCCGCTCGCAGGTCTTTGACGTGATTGGTGAAGCAATTCCCACTCTCACGGGTCAGTTTTCCAACCTCGGCCAGGTATTTGTCAATAGCGACACCACGAATCTGCACGTCGGGTTTTCGAAGGTCATGATTGCCTCGGGCCAGGATCTTTTCCTTTTCGTTGGCACCTCCGGCAAGGTGGGCGTTCCGAGTTTAAAAGGGCTTGGAAACGGACTTGTCGATGCGGCAGGAGGGCAGGGGGTCGATGGGCTGGATTTTCTGGAGAACCTGCGCTTCAACGGTTTTGAGCCTTGCGTCGGCGCTATTCTTGGGGACGAATTTGCGGACGGAACCTTTCGCGAATTTGCCCGCAAGGAAGGCCCTCTCGCCGCGTCTGGACAAGGAATCTTCCGGCTGGACGCCGGATTTGCAACGATCCCGGGGGCGCGACTCCAACAATTCAATCTGCCTCAGATGCCTCTCGACAATTCCACGATCGGCGATCAAAGGGCCTCGCTGTTGGAGGAAAACGCCGACTTCATCGTGGTATCCATCCCGCTGTCAGAATTGGGTGTGGGCCCTGGCGACATCGTGAAACTCGCCGCCGTTGTCGGTTTGCTTCGTGTGAACACCCACGCCACCTTTCAAGGCCGCCTTTTAGACACGAGCTTTCTGGGGACGGCTTTGGTTGCTGAAGCGACCAATTCCTGGGTCTTGAGTCCCATTGATGTCCGGCTAGCCAGCTCGCCCGATTCCGATGGCGATGGCCTTGTGGACGCCGACGAGGCGGTCTTTGGAACGCGGATCGATCTTCCTGACACCGATGCCGATGGATTGCCCGACGGATGGGAGGTTGCTTACGGGTTGAACCCGCTTTCAGCATTGGGTGTCGATGGCGCTGCGGGCGATCCCGATCACGATAGTTTGAGCAACCGTGATGAACACGGCGTGGGAACCAGTCCTGTGGATCCGAGTTCGACGTTCTGGTTGAGAGGGAAATGGGTCTCACCGTCGAGGATTCGACTCGAGTGGAGGGCAAAACCAGGGCTGAATTACACCCTCGAAAGAGCAGACGAAGCAATGGGCCCGTACGAGTCCTATCCGAACGCAGGATTTGTTCGGAAGGCTGAGGCGGAGATCGAGTCGTTCGAGCTCGAGCTCAACCCGAATCCGCAAGCCACGACAAGAGAAGCCGCCGGATTCTTCAGAATACGAGCGCAGCGATGATGTGCTGATCCCATCTGTCCGCGACGCAGATTTGTTTCGCACAATGTATGTTATATTTAATACGAACTCACGTTCTTCTGGCAGGTTGTCGCGGCTCGCGACGCCAAAAAATGGTGGCATGCCGCGGAAGTTGGCTTTGTGTCTCGTTCTTTGGAGTTTTACCGCGACCCTGTTTTATCCGTGTGATCCGTTCGCGCGGATCGGGACCGGGTCCGGACTTTGGCAAGCGATTCCTTTGTGATCACGCCGGCGGAAAACAGTTTTTCCGCGTGCGACAACTGGCGCGCGCCCACGCGGTTTGATTTCGACCGGTTCAATTCTTGGGGCAGCATTTCAAGATTGGCCAGTTCATTGCCCGCTTCAGGGGCTAGGCTGTAAGGCACGATGTGATCGATCTCGACCTTGGTTCTCGCGTAAGGGCCCTTCGTGATTACGCCCGCTTTTCCATTCCGTAGCAGGTTCCCGTTGTTCTCCTCAAAAAGGCCCAAGCCGCGCGCAATGTTGAGATTTCGGAGGAGCGATTCCTTTATCAGGCTCGCACGGGTATCGCTGGTGCCATGGATGAATTGTGCCATGCCAATCGCGGTTTCAGGTGGCACAAGCCGCTGGTCCGCCACGTGCAGCCAATAGACGATCTTATTGAGTCGAGGGTTGGCCCCTCGCTCGCCGAGGGTGGCCAGCTTGGCTGGATCGCTCAAGCTGGCGATGGCGTAAACGGCTTGGAATGGGCCGAACTGCCAAAGCAACCCGCCTGCGAAGATTCCAATGAGACAGAAAAGTGAGCGCGCTTTGCGCCGGTGTTTAGCCACCCCTCAAGAATTCACAACCGGTCGCCAATTCGCAAGCGGAACGCAAGCACAACCCGCCATTCTCATTGTTCGGCTCAAAAGCCCTCAACTGGCTTTGCTGTGGTCCACACTCGAAACGATCGCCAACAGATAGACCCGTTCCAGATCGAATCACGACGATTTATCCGGCTCCAAAGCACGCTTCACAGCGATCAGAACATCTCCATTTTGTGGGAGCAAAAACCACCCTTTCTGAGCGATGATAAGGTCGCCAAGCAGAACCTTGTACTCACCCGTGGAACCATGCACAAGTTCCGCTTTGATACCCAATTGCTGCTGGAGGAGTGCGGCCAAACTGGCCGCACGTTCGCGATAAGACCCTCAGATCTTGCAATGGCGAATGGTCACCGTATTCATGGCGTTCAGGTTTGGAAAGTCTGAGTCGAGCTTGGTGATTAGCTAAGTTTAAACTTTGAAATGGCGTCCCAAAGCCGGCTCACCGCCTCGGTCAATTGGTCTATGGCCACGTTGGATTGATTGGCCGCCTCGGCGATCTGCTGACCTGCCTCGCTCAAGTGCGACAAGGCTTCGCTGGTCTGGCGCGCTCCCGTGGCTTGTGCGTTCATGCCTCCGTTGACGCTTTCAAATCGGGGCGTCAGAGTCTGAACCTGAATGATGATCTCGTTCAGTTGAGTTCCTACCTGTGACACTTCAGTGACCCCCCGGCGCACTTCGTCAGAGAATTTGTCCATGCCCATCACTCCAGCTGCGACAGCCGATTGCATCTCTTTGACGGTCTGCTCAATGTCGTAGGTCGCCACCGCAGTTTGGTCGGCGAGACGCCTGATTTCGGTCGCGACAACGGCAAAACCCCGGCCATACTCCCCTGCTTTTTCCGCTTCAATTGCCGCGTTTAACGAAAGCAGGTTGGTTTGATCCGCCACCTTCGTAATGGTCGCCACGACTTGATTGATATTCGCCGCCTTCTCATTCAGCACGTTCAGTTTATTGCTGATCGCGGAGGCAGCTTCGGTGATTTGTCGGATTGTGTGCTCCATTCTCGACAAGGCGGTCTGGCCTGTGTTCGCCAGGGCGGCCGTGTGCTCCGCAACTTTCGCAACCTCCGCCACGGACCGTTGAAGTTCAATGGATGTCGCCGCGATTTCCTTGGCAGTGGCTCCGATCTCCGTCGTGGTCGCGGCGATCTCGTTTGCGGTTGCCTGCTGCTCACGAGCCGTCGCCGAGATCTGCGTGAGCGATGTGTTCACCTGAATTCCAGAACGCTGAACCTGCCCCACAAGAACACCCAGATCATCGCACGTACGGTTCAACCCATCCGCAAGCACACTGAACTCATCCATTCCCTCCACCTTCATTTTTTGAGAAAAGTCCCCGCTCCTCAACCGCTGCATTGCCTCTCCCAGATCGCGAAGCGGCTTTTGGATTGAATTGTTCAGAGAACGCCCCAGCCACGCGCTCATGATAAGGATCAAAATAATGATCCCAAGACCCACCATCTGAGCTGCACTGGACCTATCGCTCTGCCGGACCGAGGCTTTCTCAACTCGAATGTTGAACTGAGTGACAAAACGATCCAGATGCTCGCGCGCCAAGAGATAGTCGGTCGCGTAAGTTTCCGCCGCGCCTGTAGGGTTCTTGTCAAGGAGCTTCATGACCTTCGTGACGGTGACGGTCAGATTCTTGTCATTGTAATCGCTGAGCACGTCCAGCGAGTTCTTCAGTTCTGATTCACCGGTCGCATCCACCGCCACCCGCATCTCCCTGATGGCTTTGCCCATGTCTGCGTCGCCTTGGCTTTTTCTGCTGTTTTCGACAGTACTCCCGGGAGATAGCAAAAGGCCGCGAAGGGCGTCGCTCACCTGCAAAATGGCGTACTTGATCCGGGCAGCATTGAGCAGCAGCTTGTCACGGGTGGCATTTGCTCGGAGTTCTTCTTGAGCGAATCGCCGTTCGATAAACCATGAAACGATCTGCCCCACCATCAACAGAGTGATGATCACGAGCAGGGTGGCGGAAAGCCGACGCGAAAGTGTCCAATTTTTCATTGCTGAAGTGTGTGCAACGAACTCATGATAGGCGAACCTCGGGGCGCACACAAGCCAAGAGAACAAAATCAACGTTTTGGGGTGATCACCCTGTAAAAGCCCGCCTGACGGATGTCCCAACGGACCCCGCGAGCTTGCTTGGAACTTCCTACTGCCGAATTCAACTCCCATGTTCCAACGTCCGCGGCATCCCTTCGTTCGATGGAGTAGCTCTTGCCAGGCTGGGCGATGAACTCCACGGACACCGCTCCGTTTGAGTTCAACGTCCAGGATAATCGGAGTGTGCTCTCCCGCAGAAAAGGATCCGTCCCCGCCAGAAACTCCTGAAGATTGGTCATGCCGTCCTTGTCCTCATCCAATGAGGCGTCGGCCGCTTCCGCCGGGTTCAAGCCATGCGCGCGTTCCCAATCGTCGGGGATCCCATCCTTATCCGCATCCAATTCCTCCACGATCCGAGTATTTTTCCCAGGAGTCGGCACCGCAGCCAACCAATTCCGTGGTTCATTCCCGAAGCCTGTGAGGGACAGGCGCTGCAAAGATCGGGTTTGATCGACCGCTCCAAAGGGCCAGGGTGACGCTGCGGAGTACGCAATTCTTTCGACCAGTATGGCGGGCACGAATCCTGCATCGGGATGCGGCGGCTGTTGCGGCGGGTCGGGTTTATAGAGTTCCAAGGAATCGCCGTCGTTGTTGAGTTTGCCTTTGAACGGACCCAGGATCTGTGTTCCGGTTGGGATCGCATATTGACGACGGAACTCACTCAGCAAAGCCGGGTTGGCAGCCGGATCGAAACCGACCACCAACAGGAACTCCCCTGCCCCCAGGACCGTGGCACCGGGGAACTCAAATTCGATCGCATTGGCCAGTTTCCAACGGTTACCCGGGACGGCTGGATCGAACAAAGCCACGGTGGCTGACAAAGGATTATACAACTCAATGAACTCAGGCCCCGCCGATGGCGCGGTGCCAACCGTGACATCGCTCGCGGAGTAATGAATCTCTGAAATGACGAGTGGCCCGACCTTGGGAGAACTGTTCAACCCACCTCTGCCCAAACGAAATTGCTGGAGCGTTTGGGGCGTATCAACCCCAAATGAGCGCCGATCCATCGCCACAAATTGCGGGCCAACCGACGTTTCATATCTCCCGAAAGAAACCCCGTTCTCCGAGGCGCCAAAGGGCATGCGAAGTCTGAGCCCGGTGAAATTGCCCGCCGCATCGGCGGACGACAAGATGGCCTCATCACCATGCGCGGCGTTGAAGGTGAAATCGTTCGCCGAATCCGTGCTCCGGTTAAATGCAAACTCGTAGAGGACGAGGAATGCGCCCGGAGCCAGGACTGTTCCGTCTGGGATGCGGTATTTTCGAAAGTTCTTGGGAGCATTGCTCAAGAACCATCCGCTGATGTCAAGAGGCTCCTGTCCCGTGTTCGCGAGCTCGAGAGCATCTTCCAGTGGGGGGTCGGTATGCGCCAGCACCTCGCTGACAACGAGGCCCGGGGGCAAAGCATAGTTCGCCTCACCCGGACTTCCGCTCCCCGGAAATGCAAGAATCCGCGCGCCGCCATCGGGGAGACGACCTTGCGAAACACCGATGGCCTGGGAACCGAAGTCCACGGAATCAAGGACTTGAAGGCTCTTGCTTGAGAGCCGGATGGCCCCTCCCAATTCGTCCAAGTTAAAGCGGAGATGGTTTGGCCCCAGATCGGTTCGTCCGTCCGCTTCGAACACGACCCATCCTCCGGCAGTAATAAAGCTCAAAGACCCGATGACAAAGTTCGTTTGCCCCGCGATGGAGGGGTTGTCGGTGAGAGCCAATCCTTCCATGTTCAGTGGGGATGTGTCCGAGTTGTAAATCTCCAGCCAGCCCGTTCCTGACCGAGGTGCCGCCATCCATTCGTTGAGACGGAGCTTGGAGAGGTCTCCTAGGGCTGGAGCGGTGGCATTCGAAGCGCCGGGCGTGGGGTTCGATAGCAATCCCCAGGCACCATTTGATTTGCCAATGGAAAGGTCCGTGATTTGGAATCCAAAATTCACTGAGTCGACCAACTGATCCGACACATTGAACAAAAACAACCCGCCCCCGGAAGGAAGCAAACCGCGACCCAAATGTGGCATATCCAAAACCTTTGTGGATTCGGCTGCGCCGGGATCACAACGGAGCACGAGAAACCCACCGGCCTGGATCTTCGAACCAGCGGGGAACACCCATTGGCCTGGATTTTTTTCGTTCACGCTCATGCTCATTCCGCTCAAGTCGAAAGCGATGGCTTTGGGGTTGTATAACTCGACCCACGCCACGGTGCCTGCGTTTGGCAATTTAAACGCTTCCGGTGAAACAAGGACCTCGTTCAACAAAGGGCCATCGTATCCGGTGAGATAGTTCTTGGCTCCGGGGCTCGCACTCGAAGTGAATCTCTGAATGGCTCCCGTTCCATCCGGGATGCGACCCTCGGAAACACCCTCCATCTGTGAACCGTAGGTGAGGGTTGAAGCCAGGCTTCCAAGGGAATCGTGGATGACAAGGCTACCCCCGGCCGCTGGCAACTTGAAATCAAGATTCTCAGGCCCGCTTCCTTCGTCGGCAAAGAGCTGAACAAAGCCTGAGGGCAGCACCACGATGTGGCTCATGATGCGTTCCGTCACAGTGCTTGTCCCCAAATACATGCCAAAAAGATCTACAGGGAATTGCTTGTCCGAATTGTAGAGTTCGAGCCAATCCGGCTCCCCCGTTATCGCGTTAGCCAGGTACTCATTGATGATCAAGCCGCTTTGAGACCCCACCTGAGCGGCTTCGTTTGGACCTCCAGGAGTCGGCTTCGCCATCGCCCATCCACCCTCGGCGGAGCGGATTCGGCCCAGGGACACATCAGCGATCTGAGGTCCGAAGCGCAAGCCGTCCACACGGTTCGTTTTCGAGTCATAAAGAGAGATCGAATCCCCTTTCTTGCTCAGCGCGAAGCCCGTATGGAACCCGGGAGCGAGCGTGTCGGTGTCGCACCACACGACGAGATAGCCGCCCGCTGGGATGCGAGAGCCGGCTGGAAAGAGGAACTTCCGCGGATTGGTCCCGTCAGAAAGGCTCCATCCGGTCAGGTCCACACCCGACGTGGTCAGGTTCCTCAGCTCAGCCCAGTCGGAGCGCGTGCCCGCGTTCACCACACCGGAGAGGTTCTCGGTCAAAATTTCATTCAAGACGATCGTTTCCGAAGGTTTCGAATCGTTGACCAGCCCTGGGCTTCCGCCGTTTAGCGCGCTGGCCTGCCAACTGTTCGGATCGTTTGGATCGCCGCTTTCGGTAAGCAACTCAAGGGAATACCCCAGGCCGTCCGCTGCCGTTGGCCAACCCTGGCTGTCCTTGTAGTCGACGGAGCCAACAATATTCCCATTCCGATCTTTCAAGGAGAGCTTCTCACCGCCGTTGGACAAAGTGCCCCCGTAACGGTCGAACACGGCCACCCCAGGGTAGCGCTGGCTGAACAAGGCAGGGTTCAGTGAGGAGCTCAAGACGATTTTGGCACCGGGAGCCAGCGAACCAGCAGTCTCCGAGAACCGGTAGTCGATCCCTCCAAAGTTCAGGCCCGCAAGCGGCGCTGGAGCGCGACCGGTGTTGGCCAGTTCCACAAACTCAAAAGCATCCCCCCCGGGTGGGTTATACAGGATCTCGCTGATCCGAATGGGGGTGCCCAACTCCTCCACCTGGAAGGATGCCTCCACCAAAGCGCTCCAGTTCGTGCCCGCGAGCGCCCTGGCTTTGATCTGTAACGATTCGGTCAAAACCGGCGGGGCCGCAGGGAGATAACCGATCGCGTTGCTGGAGACCGTCGCCAGTATGGGAACACGCGGGTCTGTTCCGTTGACCGTGAAATAAATAGTCCCTTCCAGGTTCGTCATCACCAGTGGAAAGCCCGAGGCAACACGCCCGCCGAATTGGATGAGGGCAGGCGCGTTCGAGGACATCAAGAGTTTCGCAGCATTCATGTGGTTCATGATGTTCTTGCGACGGTTGGCAAGCCAGGAGGTCGAAAGCGGGCTCCTGAACCCGGATATCGTAGTGCCCATCTCCGCTCTCTGTTCCTCGGCGCGAGCCTTGATGCGCTCGTCCGTCAGGGCTCCTCCATTGAAATACTGTTTGTGAACACGGTCCGCGAAGAGTTGACGAAACTCGGCACTCAGTTTCAACCGCTTATAAAACGTCGCAATTTCGGAATCGCCTCCCAATTCCGTGGTCAGGGTGTTGTTGCCGACCGATCTCCCCTGGTTTTCGAACGCCCACTCCGCATCCCAGATGTAGAAGCGATATTTTCCGCCGAGCACACGCTCCTTCGCGGCGCGCCAGTTGTTGTGCGGCCAGTCCCCCGTCCCGGCATAGATGTTTGCCAGCAGATAATCCACGTAGTTGACGAGGTCCAAGCGCTTGGAGATCTCCGTGTAAATGGCGGGGTCGGCCGGCCCTTTGCCGCTGCTCACCATGGTTTTTAAACTGTTCCAGGCTGTTCCATCCCCCTCGCGGACCTCTCCCCCTTGCGCGATCACGTCCCATTTACCACGGCCTCCGTGCCAAGACTTCAGGAACCCCTCATCAATCCGCTCCGTGGGGTTGTAATATCCCTTGTATTGACCGTTTAAAAATAGATGCACGTACATGCCATGGCTCGAAGGCTGGCCTGTGTCCCCGTAAACTCGCCGCACCAGCTCATCCACCACAAACGGATTCGTCGGATCGTTCATGCCCGCACGCAACACCAGGCTGTCAAACGACGTCACAGGAATGCCATGAATCAATCGGTAATTCAGCCGTCCCGAGCCGTAATCGCCACGAAAATAAAGTCGGAAAGAATATTTTCCCGCCGGAGGGGCCGAGCCTCGATAGTTATAAAGCCCCCGGATGTAGGCGCCCCCTTGCACCCTCAATCCCGCCTCCAAAGCGAACCCCTCCTCCCCATCAGGCCGGATATACTCCACAGAAACCGGGCGCTCCCAGGCGAGGCCGTGTTTCGTGGTGTTACGAGGGCTAGACTCCATGATCCCCGTGGCACCGTATAAGTTATTCGTTGCTGTGGTCAGAGAGATGACGGGAATGTTCCGCCGATTTTGCGGCAGGCCATACAGATAGGTATGCGTGGACGCACGCGAAGGAAGGAGATTGTCAGCGAACCCTGCGGCGCGTAGCACCCGCGTGGAGCTGATCTGGATGGGGTCCGTATAGAGCACCCCGTTGGTTGCGGATGGTAAACTGCCGTTTGTCGTATAGCGAATCGTCGATCCCTGAGTGGCGGTCGACAATGAAACCGCGAAAGGCGAGTTGAAATAGCCTCTTTTCACACTGAAATGAATCGCCTCAACCGACCCAGTGATCACGCTCAATGGGTTCGGCGCTCCGGGGGTGCCCTTCGAATAAAATCGCCAGCTCCCGCCGGGATCTCGCCCGTAAGAAAAGTCCGGGCGCTGCTCAGGGCGGCTTCCATCCACGGAGCTGACCTCGAGCCTCGGGGAATCGGCGCTGTAGAGCCCTATGAATTCCCCCGCACCGAGCTTAAAGTTTGTGTGCAACTTTCCATTGACTGTGACCGGGGTCCGATTCTTCGCTGAAGCAAACACCACGAGATACTTCTTCGCCGCTAACGTGATCGCTGGAAAAATCCATCTCCCGGGATCCTCCTTGTCATCGGTCAAACTCCATCCACCGAGCGACGTGGCCGAATCGCCCCGGTTGTAGATCTCGATCCAATCAGGCGTATCCTGTTCCTCGTCTTTGAGCCCAGTCCCGTTCTCCTCCATAAATTCCGTGATCACCAAATCGGGGAGCGGCGCGCTGGGATCGTAGAGGGCACGCCAGGATGCCCCTTGAAAGCGGTTTCCTGATTCATCCCGGATCTGGTGGCTTGGGGCCCATGAAAACGCCACCTCGCCCGGGCTAGGTGCAATAAAGTGAAAAACATAGGGCCCCGCACCCGCGCCGGTCAGCTCTGTAGCCGTCCGTCCGTTTATAAGAAGATCCGTGGGCTTGATCGCGAACACAGGCTCATTAAAGAGCACCTCCACCTCACTCAACTGACGCACGGTCACAGACGCTGCGGGACGCGTCGCATTCACAACAGGCCCGTCCGGATCCGCAAGCTCGTAAAGCCATACCGAACCCGCTGCATCGCCGTTGAATCCATTCGGGGGCGTCGCCAGATCCGTAATCCCGTGGGCGGTGTTCCAAAAGCACTGAATCGATCCGATTGAGGGCGCTTCAAAACTGAACGTGTAAGCACGCTCCGAACCCACAACCGCCGTGGCCGGCGCGCCGTTCACAAAAAAATCACTAGCGTCCACACCTCTGACGGACTCCGAGAACTCGACGGAAACCGAGGTCAGCGAAGAAACCACACCCGGCGCTGGGGACACTTTGACAATGGTCGGAGGAATCTGCTCCCTTTCTACAGCGCGCAGTTGCGCATCGAAAACGATGTCGCTGCTCGTTAAATTCACATTGAACACTTGGATCGCCAACACGTTTTCGCCCTCAATGAGAGCCAAAACCCCCGTTGAAAGCTCATACTCGGTCATCTGGACAGGCTCTGCCGCGTTGGCGGACGCAAGCGAGTTGAACAAAGGTTCTCCCCCTGGCGAGGACAAACTCGCAATTCGAACCCCGTTGATCCACGCGATGAAACCGTCGTCGCAAACCGCCGAAAAAGCCAGGGATGCCACATCGCTCAGCTTGGTCACCATGAACTTCCGCCTTAAAAACACCGTGGAATAAGCGTTCGACATGTCTGACAGAAGCGTGCCGGGGACCAGCGCTTCACCATAATAAAACGGGGCGGCTCCCGTGAGCCAATTGGAGTCGTTGAACGCGCGGCTCCGCCAAGCGGCCTCGTCCGGCAGCGAAGCCTCGGTCTTACCCTTAAAATAGCGCCAAACCGCATTGGTCGAGACCAGCTCCGTGGCCAGGACATCCCACGACGGACCAAGAAGCAAGCACGCAGTCAGAGCCGCCCACAGATCGCGGCGCCTCCCAACGTTGCCGCGCGTCCCTCTCACACAACCGTCCAACAATTTTTTAATCATAGATCACTGAACTTTGGGACTGACAACCCGGTAGTATCTCTCGCCAGCCGTGCCCTTGACGACATCGCGAACCGACAATTCAACGGGGCTTGGACTCGCGACTGCGGCTGCATCCACATCAAAAAACTTCAACCATGGGGCTTGCGCGCTGTTCACCGTTTCACGGTACTGGACGGAATAGCTGTTCCCCATGACGCCATTCCACTTCACCAGCACCTCTCGGGCCAACGACAAACCGACGCTCAACCGAATCTCCCCTCCCGGAACCGAGCCCACGCCCCCGCCAGGCGAAGGCGCGGCGACAACCCACGAACCCGGCAGGCTGCCGTCCCCGCCAAAATCGATCCTGTTCAATGAGGATCCCTTGCCATCGGCCTCCGTGGGCCAAGGAGGGTCGTCGTCGTAAGCAACTTCTTCGATCACCGCCCCGCCAGCCGCCGCGCGCAACCTCAAGGTCTCTCCTCCATGGTCGAGTTTGCCCGCGAAAGGCCCTTGCACCCAGCTCCCTGGATCCATTCGATAGCGCGCGCGAAAAAGTTCAGGCGTCGTGTTCGCGACCACCAAGAACGCGCCTGGCACCAACCAGCCTTGGAGATCGAAGTCAATCCCCCCGGAAATCTTGACTCCATTGAGATCCAGTGTCGCCGAGGTGCTGATGTTCTTCAGTTCGACAAACTCGAAGGATTCCGAATCCGCGGCGTGATAATGAATCTCCGAGATCCTCAGAAAAGCCTTCAAATCACCCGCCTGCTCAGGCTCCCCTGCCACGAACTCGACGGGCTGTGACCATTGGCTCCATCGGCCTGTCACGTCTTTCATCCTCACTCGTGTCCGATAGGAACGGCCCACTTTAATCGAATCCGGAGGCAGCGTCATGACGTGAGCCTCATTCGTCAGTTCGCCGCTTTCCCACACCGGTTCGATCTCGTATTTTCGGGGCTTCGCGGGGTCGAAAGCCGGGAGGTTTGTTCCGCTTATTTCCGCGAGCCGCCATTGCATCGCCGCGAACGCCGCGCTGCCGGCGTACGTGGAGGCGCCAAGAACGATTCTGTTGACGGGGAAATTTGCGGAACTCTGAACGCTTAAGATTGGGCGCTGCGGTATCGCCGTGTCCCGGGCTAGGGAATCGAGGAACGCGCCTCGCGTGTTCACGTACGCCTTCATTTTCGCGATCATGCCGTTGAAATCCTTCGTACCAACACCTGCCTGATAGAAACGGCCCTGCCCCGCCTTCGACGAGTTCACGATGGCCGTGTTGCGCATCACCGGGTTGAAATCCCACTGCGAGCGATCGGGGTCGATGAACGAAGGACCACCTGCTGGATCGCGGATCATCGCGGCGTACTCGTCGATCAGCTTGCCTGTCTCATCCGCGTTGAACAGCAAATCCCGCAGCTCTCGGACCCTGTTTCGATACTCCATGACAAGCGATGGTCGCGTGTTCGCCAGGACCCGGCTCTTGAACGGCTCCTGCCCGCCGCCATACATATTGTCCGACCATGTCAGATCCAAATCCCACGGATGCACCGACCACAGGCCAGTTGCCGGGTTTCTGTAGTAAAAATAGTTCTTCCCGGCTCCCTCATCGATATCGTAATGATGGATCGCCTCAACGATGGCACGATAGCTATAATATTTCCCAAGGTTCAGATTGGTTCGCCACCAGGCGTCGGTGACGTTCCCTCCGCGGTAAGTGGCAATGAACCCATTCAAATCGGTCTTGTCCGAAGGGCCGGCTAAGCCCAAGTTGTTCAGCTCCCCCGTGCCTCCCTCCATCTTGTAGAGATTTCCATCCGGCATCCCGTGCTCATCGAGGAATCGCCCGTCCTCCTGCTCCAAAGCCAGATACAAACCCCAAAAATCGCCCTCATACTGACTCTGTGCACTCGACTCGGCTTGATCGTCGATGATCCGGAACTGGACGAATGAGACGCGCGGCGCTTCGACCCCTGCCATCTGAAACAATCGAAACCCCACCGACTCGAACATCCCTTGCTCGCCCCGATGAAAGAAGTCACCTTGCTGGATGCAAGCGCCTAAGTTCAGTTTGCTCCATTGGGTGCCGTATTTACGGCCGTAATTGTCACGCCCTTGAAAATCGTGGCCGGGGTTGAAATCGAATTTCCACATGTTCTTGCCCATCGCGTAGCGCCAAACTCCTCCGCGGGCTCGGTATCGGATGTGATCGTAAACAACGCCGTCGTAAACGAGCGTTCCCCACCATTTGTAAAGGTCGCCACCGTACTTTTCCTTCCAGGTCGCTGTCTCGACGGAATCCCGCTTGGAAATCAGGTGATAAACGGGGAATCGCCGCATCAAGTTTGTCCCATACGTCACGGGAACAGTTCCCACGCCAGGGATGACCGATCCATTCCAGGCCGGCACGCCATCATACACAAAATAAGCAAAGTTGGGCTGGGGATCTTCAGCGAAAGGCGCCACCGTCTCCGCCCCATCCCCGTTGACCGCGCGGATCCGGTATCGGACCAGGCGCCTATGCTTCTGAATCTCCGAACCCAGTGTGACGGCGTACACCCCATCCGCCGCGGTCGCGTCCCCCGCAAGACCCGCGTCGTTCATGTCGACAGCAGTCCAGGCGGCGCGATACGCCGCGTCGCTCAATTCCACGTAGGCGCCCGGATCTACCATTTGATACTCCAATCGCGCGCTCCGAACTCCCCGTGGGTCCGTGATTTTGGCGGTGATCAGCACCCTTTGGGCGCTGGCCGGCTGCTGGGGCTCATGGTTGACCTGGCGGACCGCCGGAGGCAGGCTGCTTGAATACACCGAATTCTGCCTTCCCGGAGTCGGCCCTTTTCCACCGGTTCCACCCTGTCCTTGCTGCAGTGAAAGGATCATGTCGACAAAAAAGTCGCTGCTGGCCGCAAGACTTGAATTGAAGCCCTGCACGGCGATGACGTTGACCCCCTTCACAAGCGCCTGGACGGGCGCCACCAAGGGGATATCTTTGAAATTCGCATCCTCAAGCGCTGCCAAAGCCGTGCCGTCCAGTCCCACTTCCCCCTCCGGCATGTTCACGCTCGCCACAGCCTTGCCATTGATCCAAACCTTTAAACCATCATCATACTGCGCCGCCAGAAGAACGCCTGATATCTTCGCCGGATCCTCCACCACAAAAATCTTGCGAAACAATACCGATGTGTAACCCGACCGCATGTCGGCCAGTGTGGTCACGATGAAATTCTCTCCGTAGCCTAAGGGCAACTTTGCTTTTATCCACTGAGAATCATCGAATGATACCGATCTCCACGAAGTTCCGAGCGGCAAAGCTGCTGCCGTCCCTTTGAGCGTCAGCCAGCCGTCGCCTTTGGGGATCACAACGCTCGCAGGCTCGATCGCAGCCACAGCAGAAGGCCGCCAATGGCCACCTAAATCGTTGTCGAATGCGGGATGGACCAGCTCGATGGATCTCTCCGCATCCCCCGTGAGTGTCGGCCAGGGAAATCCTCCTTTATAGTTCACCTCATCGACCAGAGCACCCCCGAGACCTCGCAAAACCAACCGTTCACCATCCTGCGACAAACGGCCTCGAAAAGCTCCCAGCGCCGCCACACCAAAACGGAGCTTCAATGCCGATGGATACTCTCCCACCACCACGTAGCCGCGACCCGGAATCACAGCGCCCTCAGGAAACACGTATTCGACGCCCCCTTCCAACCGCCACCCCGACACCAAAATAGCCTGGGATTCGGTATTATACAGTTCCACGAACTCCGTCCGGTCGGTTTTAAGAGCTGGCTTGTAATGAAGTTCGTTGATGAGAACGCCGGCTTGCGCAACGGACACTGCATCGATCCCAAGCACGATCGCCGCAAAGCAAGCAGCTAAAAGCACGGCCCGTGAAGGGCCCAGTGTCTGAAATCGATTGCGGCTCATTGTAATCAGCAAGACAGACCCTAAGCAAATATCGGGCCGAGACCATTCAAACATGCTGGTTAGCAGTAACCCTGTCTGAGGAGCCAATGCACCGTCAGGATGAGTCCGATCGAGAGAAGCGACATGACCCAAGCGGAGCTCGCCAGATAGGAAGCGACTAGGATGAGAACTCCGCCGACCATCGGCACGAATGACTGTTGCTTCTTTCCATAGATGAAATAGCCAAATCCCACCGAACCCCATATTAAGGAGGCAAACAGGAAGCTCGAGTCGGAGAGTTCCATGAGTCAACAGGGCGTCATTGCTTCAGACGCCGTAATAGGTCTCGTAAACATGGGCCGCTCGCCGTCGTGCGTCGTCCCAATCCCAAGCGGTTTCGGTGAAACGATCGGGGCTGAGACTCCTCACGTAGGGCGACGGGTTTGCATCCTTCAACGATTCGACCAGAAGCTTGCCGATGCCGCCCGAACCGGAGATGCCATGCGCGTTGCAACCCCCTGCCATCACGAACCCCTTCACGCGCGCGCTCTCCCCGATGATAAAGCGTCCGTCCGGCGTGAAGGTTGGCCAACCCTTCCCGACCCAACTCTTCTCAGCAGTCCTCGCTG
This sequence comes from Akkermansia muciniphila, assembly GCA_945865375.1. Classification (GTDB taxonomy): domain Bacteria; phylum Verrucomicrobiota; class Verrucomicrobiia; order Limisphaerales; family F1-80-MAGS106; genus F1-80-MAGS106. The sequence continues at coordinate 56,560 of CAMBEJ010000007.1, forward strand.
TTGGAAATAACGCCGATAAACCTTCCACGAATGAAGAGAGCACCGGCCAATCTGTCGCGACAGGAGGCGCAGCAGCGTCGAGGTTGAATTCCCCAGGGTCGAGGTGCAAGGACCGAGGTTCCCACCCTCCCAGCAAAAGACCCCCATCGCGGACGCGGCCGTAAAGGGTGAGCTCTGGGATCCGGAAGCACGGCAAGTCCGCCGTGAGGCCGTCCATCGGAACGGTGACGAAATACTCATGGCGCACGGGGAAAATTGGCAAAACGAGGCCCACCTGTTTAGCAACGTGATGGGCGTGGGCACCGGCGGCGTTGACAACGAAGCGGCACCCGGCATTTCCGCGGTTGGTTTTGACCCCCGAAACACGACCGTTTTCGACGACCACTTCCTCCAGAGCCGTGCCCGTGGCAAATCGGGCGCCGAGACGTTCTGCGTTGTGCCGATAGGATGCTGCGATGGATCGCGGCGTCACATACCCATCCGTGGGACACCAGAGGATGGCGGTTGCGGTGGAAAAATCCATGAGCGGGAACCGGCGTGTCGCCTCCGCAACGTCGATCAGCTCAGTCTCCAATCCCGCCTCGTCGGCCGTCTGCTTGAGACGACGGAATTCATCGGCTCGGCGATCGCTGAGCGCGACGCGAAGGGATCCCACTTCGTTCCAGTCGGGCTTGACCGGACTACGCTGAAGTTCCCGGAAAGTCATCACCGAATGCATCGCGAGCTTCGTGCGCTCTGCCGAGTCACGCACCTGGCCGCACAACCCGGCACCTTGCGACGTTGTGATGGCCCCTACTTCATCAGCGCGTTCCAGCACAAGGATGTCGGTCCAGCCTGCCTTGGCCAGCGCGTAGGCACACCCGACCCCGACGGCACCTCCGCCGATGATGATTATCTCCGCATCCGGGACCGATTTCATGGTGGCAGCCGATTGTTAACTCAATAATCTTGGAGGATTTATCCCCCAGATTGCAGTGCTGAAAGCGGTTTCAAATGAACTCGTTGATCAAGTTTTCCAAGAATTCCTGACGTCCACTGGTGTTGTTTCTGATTTCACCCAGCTTCAAGGCGTGCTTCTCGAGCTCGGAGAATCCGACTTTGCCCGCTTCAATCTGCTTCCCAATTCCTGAGTCCCAGGAGGCATAGCGATTCTTCACGAAATCGCCGAGCCGTCCATCCTTGCGTATCGCCGCAGCGATCCTGAGACCACGAGCGAAGGTGTCCATACCCGCGATGTGAGCGTAAAACAAGTCCACCGGCTCGAAGCTTTCACGACGCACTTTTGCGTCGAAATTAGTGCCCCCCGTTGTGAGCCCTCCCATTCTCAGAATCGTCAGCATCACTTGGGTCGTGAGGTAGAGGTCTGTTGGAAACTGATCTGTGTCCCAACCCAGGAGCACGTCTCCCATGTTGGCGTCGATGGACCCGAGGGCATTGGCTGCGGCGGCCACCTCCAGTTCGTGCTGCATGCTGTGCCCCGCGAGGGTTGCATGGTTGGTTTCAATGTTCAGCTTGAAGTCGTTCAGCAGATCATATTGCCTCAGAAAGTTGAGGCATGCCGCCGCGTCTGAATCATATTGGTGCTTGGTCGGCTCCTTGGGTTTTGGCTCAATATAGAAGGGGCCCGTGAATCCAATCTCCTTTTTGTAGTCCACCGCCATGTGCAGAAACCGGCCGAGATGGTCCACCTCACGCGCCAGATCCGTGTTGAGCAAGGTGGTGTATCCCTCGCGGCCTCCCCAGAAAGTGTATCCTGCGCCCTTCAGTTCGTGGGTGACTTCGATGGCTTTCTTAACCTGGGCGGCGGCGTAGGCGAAGACATCCGCGTTACAACTGGTCGAGGCACCGTGCATGTAGCGCGGATGGACAAACAGGCAGGCGGTTCCCCATAGCAGTTGAATGCCGGTGCGTTGTTGCTCGGCTTTCAGGACTTTGACGACCGCATCAAGGTTCTTGTTGCTCTCAGACAGGCTCTTTCCTTCTGGAGCGACATCCCGGTCATGGAACGCGTAAAATGGGACGCCGAGCTTTTCCATGAATTCAAAGGCTACTCGGACGCGTTTTTGAGCCATCTTCACCGAGTTCGTCCCATTCTCCCAGGGTCTGACCGCCGTGCCTGTCCCGAACATGTCCGCCCCTTGACCTCTGAACGTGTGCCAATAAGTGACAGCGAACCGGAGATGGTCCTTCATGGATTTCCCTTCCACAAGTTCGTCTGGATTATACTGGCGAAAGCAAAGCGGGTTCCTGGAATCCGGGCCTTCGTAAACTATTTTGGAGATTTTTGGGAACGCGGCCGCCATAGGGGTGATCGTTAATTCGTTAATTTTGTCGGGTCAACATGCTCGAATAATGAGCAGCGATCAGCGACGCTAACCCAGTCTTCTGAGCGTTGCAATCCTCCAAAACGTCATTGAGAATGCCCGGCAGCCATCATCCTTGAGCCGTCATTCCTCATTGCCGGGCAAGAAACAGCCAGCTCCTTCTAACCCTGGTGAGGACATGCCGACGTCATTCAGAGACAAATATGTCCCTGATTGCAAGTTGCGCAGGAGTTTAGTGAGATACAACCATGACCACGACCAAGAGCAGCCGCAGGAAATGGCCAATTATCTGCGGAACGGACTTCTCGATCCATGCTGCCGAAGCCGCCGATGTGGCTGCGGCCATCGCCAAGCGCGACGGCAGCGAATTGCGACTCATCCATGTCGAGGAGCATGGCGGGCTGGGCGCGAGCCATCCGGACGCTTTTTTGGCCGTGCTCGACAGAACACGCGAGCATCTCGAAAAGGAGGCTGGACGGTTGCGCAGCCTCGGTGTCGTGGTGAAAAGAGAAATCCTCTCCGGCTCCCCGTATGAAGGCTTGGTCAACGCAGCCACCGCATCAAGCGCAAGGCTGGTGGTTGTGGCGTCGATTGGGCATGTTGCCGTGGGTCGGTTGCTGGCGGGTAGCGTGGCCGAGCGCACAGCGGAAACCTCCCCAGTGCCCACGCTCGTCGTGCGACAAGGTGGTGCCTTGGCGTCATGGGCTCGCGGGGAGCTTCGGCTGAAGGTGCTTGTTGGGTACGATTTTTCCATGAACGCCGACGCCGCGCTTCGCTGGATTCTCGAGTGGCAAAACATCGGCCCGTGCGACATCACGGTGGCTCACGTAGCCTGGCCCCCGGCGGAGCTTGAACGGTTGGGCCTGCAGGGGCCCATTTCGTTGAACGAAAACCATCCCGAGGTGGCGCGCGTGCTGCAACGCGACCTCAAAGAGAGAGTCGTCGGGATCCTCGGTGACCAGCCGGTTTCGCTCCGCATCGTGCCCGGCTGGGGTCGTTCTGATGCCCATCTCCTTCAATTGGCCCAGGAGGAAAAGTCCGACTTGCTGGTGGTAGGCACTCATCAGCGCCATGGCTTCAACCGGTTTTGGCTTGGCTCGGTATCGCGCAGCGTTCTGCATCACGCGTCCATGAGCGTGGCTGTCGTTCCGCTGACCGGAGCCAGCGAGCAGGCCGTTGATCGGATTCCTGAAATCAAACGCGTGCTAGTCGCCGTGGACTTTTCAGAGTTGAGCAAACGGGCCGTCCCTTATGCTTATGCGGCTCTGCGACGCGGTGGACGCGTCAGGCTCATTCACATCATCCCTCCTCGGAAATTGCCTGGACCCTGGGTGCCTGAGCACGGACCGAAGCGGTTGACCGAGAAGCAGCACAAGCAGATCGCCGCTGATTTGCTCGCACAACTTCGCGCGTCCATCCCGGCTGAACCTGAATCTCGAGTCATCGCGACCGAGGTTGAGTTGCTAGAGCATAGCGACGTTGCAGAGGCGATTTGTCAGGATGCGGAACGGTTCAGCGCGGATGTCATTTGCCTGGGCTCTCACGGACGCGGTGGACTTTCCAAAGCCGTCCTCGGCTCCGTGGCGGAAAGGGTGATGCAGCGCAGCTCGCGTCCGCTCCTGGTCGTGCGCTCACCCAAACGATAAGCTCCATATGACCCCTATCCGTCCTCCATCGCCCGAACGTCCGCACGACATCCTCCGCCACGCGCGGAGCAGCCCCCTCGAGGCATTGTTTTCGCCGAAACGGCTCGCCGTCATCGGCGCCACTGAAAAAGAAGGCAGCGTCGGCTGGGCTGTCTTCAAAAATCTGGGCGCGTTCGAGGGCACGGTTTATCCCGTGAATCCAAAGCGCGATACGGTGCTCGGGATTCGGGCGTTCCCGAACATCGCGGCGTTGCCAGAGAGGATTGACCTGGCTGTCATCGCCACGCCGGCGCCGACCGTTCCTGGCATCCTCCGCGAATGCGCCAAAGCTGAGGTCCCAGCAGCTATCATTATCTCTGCGGGCTTTAAGGAATGCGGAAAGGCTGGTGCGGCGCTGGAGCAGGAGTGCCTGTTCGAAGCCCGACGTGCCAGGATGCGATTGCTTGGTCCGAATTGCCTCGGCCTCATGGTGCCCCGCGCACGCCTGAACGCGACCTTCGCCGATGGCATCGCTCAGCCAGGAAGCGTCGCCTTCATCAGCCAAAGCGGTGCGCTGTGCTCCGCCGTGCTCGACTGGAGCTTCCGCGAGAAGGTGGGGTTCAGCGCGTTTGTTTCGGTCGGCTCCATGCTCGATGTCGATTGGGGCGATCTCATCACGTACTTCGGCGACGATCCCGATACCCAAAGCATCGTCTGCTACATGGAGTCGGTTGGCGATGCCCGGAGCTTCCTGTCAGCGGCGCGCGAGGTGGCTCTCACGAAGCCCATCATCGTTCTCAAGGTGGGACGTACGATCGCCGCAGCCAAGGCAGCCGCCTCGCATACGGGTGCCCTCACAGGCAGCGACGCGGTCCTCGATGCCGCTTTTCACAGGGTCGGAGTGTTGCGCGTGAACACAATCGCTGAGTTGTTCAACATGTCTGAGCTGCTCGCCAAGCAGCCGCGTCCGCGGGGCCCTCGTCTTGCCATCGTGACCAACGCGGGCGGGCCGGGTGCCCTCGCCACGGATGCCCTCGTTCCCAGCGGAGGTCAATTGACCGAGTTGCGGCCTGAAACGCTAGAGGCTCTTGATGAACTCCTCCCTCCTCATTGGAGTCACGGCAACCCCATCGATGTGCTCGGCGACGCCGATGCGACGCGTTACGCGAAAGCCGTCGAACTCGCCCTCCACGACCCGCAATCCGACGGCGTGCTCGTCATCCTCACCCCGCAAGCCATGACAGACAGCGCCGGCACAGCGGAAGCAATCCGGTCTCTCCCGAACCTCACCGGCAAACCGCTGCTCTCAAGCTGGATGGGCGGTGCTGGCGTGGATGCCGGCAGAGGGCTGTTCAACGCCGCCGGCATCCCTACGTTCGACTACCCCGACACTGCCGCCCGAGCCTTCGCCTTGATGTGGCGCTACAGCGAGAACCTTCGCGCACTCTACGAGATTCCCGCGCTCGCTGCTGAACACTTGCCGACCGGCCTGAGGGGGCTCGCTTTTCATTCCAACACGGAGCCAGGGCATCCTCAACTCGACTCTTCCAAAGAACAGGCCGACGCGCTCATCACCGCGGTTCGCAAAGCGGGTCGCACGCTTCTAACCGAGGTCGAGTCCAAGCAACTCTTGTCCGCATATGCCATTCCAACCGTGGAGACACTCGTCGCTCTCACAGAGGATCAAGCGGTGGATCATGCTCAGAAACTGGGTTTCCCGGTTGTCCTGAAACTCTTTTCACAGACGATCACGCACAAGACCGACGTGGGCGGGGTACAACTCGATCTGCGTGATATCACGGCCGTCCGCCTGGCGTGGAAGCACATTCACGAGTCTGTACGCGAGAGGGTTGGGATCCAGCACTTCCTCGGCGTCACCGTCCAGCCGATGGTCCCGCGGGATGGCTACGAGCTCATCCTGGGCAGCAGTATCGATCTCCAGTTTGGCCCCATGTTGTTGTTTGGGGCCGGCGGCCAGCTCGTGGAGGTTTTTCAAGACCGCGCCCTTGGCCTCCCTCCCCTCAACGCCACGCTAGCGCGGGCGCTGATGGAACAGACCCGGATCTTCGCAGCACTCAAAGGCGTGCGCGGTCGTAAGGCCGTCGATCTCGCCTCCCTCGAGCAGCTCCTAGTCCGCTTCAGCCACCTTGTGGCCGAACAACGGTGGATTGCCGAGATCGATGTGAACCCGTTGCTCATCTCGTCCAGCCGCATCGTCGCGCTAGACGCCCGCATCTTGCTGCACCCGTTGGGGACCGCGGAACATCAGCTTCCACAACTCGCGATTCGTCCTTACCCGACGCGCTACGTCACGCCATGGAGGCTGCGCGACGGCGTGTCCGTGACAGTTCGCCCCATCCGGCCTGAGGACGAGCCGTTGATGGTGAGGTTCCACGAGACGCTCTCGGAGCGCAGCGTGTATCTCCGCTACTTCACCCCATTGAAGCTGGATCACCGAATCGCTCACGAGCGACTCAGTCGAATCTGCTTCATCGACTACGATCGCGAGATGGTGCTGGTGGTCGAACATCGCAACAAAACCACCCTCGAGGCAGACATCCTCGGCGTCGGCCGACTCAGCAAGTGTCGCGACGCGAACGAGGCCGAGTTCGCCTTGACCGTCAGCGACCCATGGCAGGGGCGTGGCCTCGGCACGCAACTCTTGAATCTGCTGATCCAGATCGGCCGCGAAGAAAAATTGGAGCGCATCACCGCTACGATACTGGCTGACAACCATGAAATGCAACGCGTCGCCCGCAAGCTGGGCTTCACGGTTGAACTCATTCCAGGGACAAACAAATACCGGGCGGGGCTGGTTTTTTAAAACGACAAGGAGTCTCCGACCTGTCGGTTCAGCAAGTGCTCCAATCTGTGAGGGGAAGACCCCCACCCCACAGATTGTGGTCCTGGTTCTTACAGGCGCTCCGTGCCTCCCCTCACACGTCGATTGCCGCGCGCCGCTCCTTTTTCCGCAGCACGATGACGGCCGCGACACACGCCGTCCAGGTCGGGAGCATGTCCACGATCGGAATCAGCTCCACCACGAAACTGGGCAGCAACAGCCAATGAAAGCCGAGTGTGCAACTCACCAGGACCGCCGCGATGACGTCGATCGCTTGCACCAGAAACACCCACCCGAACGGCCCCAAGAGCAATTGCGCCCCGTCCGCGACCACAGCGATCGCCATCGCGCACATCATGCGACGTCGCGTCAATCGCGGCACGCGAAGCAGCAGCTTCAGCTTGTTTTGCAGGTTAGCGGGCATCGACACAACCCAACATAACTCACAACCGCGGATTGTTCCACGGTGAGGATAGAACGATTCAGCGGCCGAGGGCTTCAAACGGCAGGTTGAGGATGTGGTATTGCTTCCAATCCTTGTAGTCGAAGTGCCACCATTCCGCCGAATAGACCGTGAATCCCTCCGCTTCCATCGCTTTGCGGAGCAGATCCCTCAAGGCCCTCGCTTCGAAAGCCCCGCCCGCATAGGTCGGAAAAGCTCGCTCCGTAAACTCGTCATATTCGCTCGGCATTGCTACGGCCAACCCCGTCTTCAGATCTATCAGGCTGAGATCGACCGCACAACCCCGATTGTGCCTGGATCCCTTGCGGGGGTTCGCCACGAACTCGATCTTCCTCTCCGCATCCGTTGCTGAATCCCAGAATATCTTTGTCACGGACCAGGGACGATAACCATCGAACAACAACACGCCGTAACCCTGTGATTTGAGAGCTTTTTGCGCCCGCACCAGGGCTTCCGCAGCAGGTCTTTGCAAAAACGCCCGAGCCTGCGCATAGACCGGGCGGTGTAGAAAATTGTTCGTGGTAGCATACCGGATATCGAGATGAATGGTGGAGTCCAGCTTGACCACCTCCACAAGGTCGGATTCCTTAAATTGACCCCGCTCCTTGGGTGGCCCGTGCTGGCAGCCCGCAAACAGAGCCGCGAAAAGAATCGCAACGGAACACAAAGTGGACAGGGTTGAGGACGGAATACGCTTCTGGATCACCTCGCCAGAGATGAACCCGGAAACGGGAGTGGATCCAGGGATAACCGAGGATGAAAGCGGATCATGAGGCTTTGTGACGGATGGCCTCTGCACCCGGGTAGTGAGCTGATCTCGGTTCTCAGAATCTGTGTTCATCCGGCCGCTTCTGCTTCTAATTGTCTCAGAACCTCCGGGTCTCGCACGTCGACCCATCGACCCTGGATGCGGCATCCCGCGAGCGCGTGCCCCGCGTCCACGAGCGCGGAGATGGCATCGGTAATTTCATACTCACCGCGGGGAGATTTGTGAAGACGCGCTGTGAATTCGAACACGACCGGTTTGAAAATGTAAATCCCCGCGTTGTACCAGGCTGGGTCGCCGCTTTTCAGCCAGCCTTGCTTTTGAAGTGCCTCAAGCTGAGAGATGCTCGGTTTTTCAACGATTTTCTTCAGGCGAAACGCCTCGTCGAAGAAGTTGATGGCGCCCTTCGTCACATCCTCTCCTTGCGTGACTGTGAGCAGACCTGAAAAAGCATCTTCCCCAAACCGAGAGATCATCTCCGCGTAAGTTTCGGGCCGGACGAGGATGTCTCCGTAGGTCAGCAGGAAGGAGTCCGATCCGATAAATGCCCTGGCAACCTCGGGCGCCTTACCGGTGCCGTCCTGGACTTCTTGATGGGCGTACTCGATGCGCATCCCGAGTCGCGAACCGTCTCCAAAACAGGCTTTGATTACCTCCGATTTCCAGCCCACGACGATGCAGGCATCGAGAATGCCAGCCATCTTGAGTCCTGTTAGAATGTGCTCGAGGATGGGTTTCCCGTGGACGCGTAGCATGGGCTTCGGCAGCTCGTCTGTGAGCTCGCGCATACGAGTTCCTTTGCCTGCGGCGAGGATTACGGATTTCATTGGGTAGGCTGAGCAACGGGGATGGTTCAGGATGGTTGAACGGTTGCATCTTGAATTCAAGCGCCGAACTTGTCGAACATTCGCGCGTTGGCCTGCATGTAACGCATCAAAAAACGGGCTTCAAAAACCCCAAGAGACCCCAAGTTGGCGCCGGTCTCTGAAAAACGCTCCAGTTTGTCCGACCCAGAACAGTCGGAGTGCAGCAGGACCGGCTGTGGATGCCAGGAATGGCCTTTCATGAAACAGGGTGTCGAATGATCTCCCGTGATGACCAGCACGTCCGGCTTTTTCCGCAGCAAAATCGGCAGGGCTGCGTCAAACTCTTCGATCGCCCGTTTCTTGGCTTCAAAGTTTCCATCCTCGCCGTGCATGTCCGTGTACTTGTAGTGGATGAAAAAAAAGTCGTAATTGTCGTGCTCCGCGAGATAAGTCTCGAACTGCTCGCTGATGGTTTCTGCCCCTTCGATCTTGGCCATGCCGACCAATTGAGCGAGTCCCTTGTACATCGGATAGACGGCGATGCAGGCAGGTTTTAGTTGATAGCGGTGTTCGAACGAGGGGATTTCGGGTTGGTGGGCGATCCCCCGCATCAGGAATCCATTGGCGGGCTTCTTCTGAGCGAGCAGAGGGAGGGCTGTGGCGTAGAACTCGGCCACGAGTTTCGCTGCTTTGTTTGCTTTCGATGAGCTGGGATCCACCGCTTCGACAGTGGGGATCGGCAAGCCTTCGCGATGGGGATCGGCGTCCGTCAGAGGACCTTCGAAACCTTTGCCGCGGAACACCACCACGAACCGATGGCCTTTCCCAGGTCTGATCAACACTTCGGTGTCGCCGATATTTTTGACTTTTTTCGAGAGAACATCACAAAGTTCCATGCACACGGAAGTGTCGATCCGGCCGGCGCGGCGGTCTGTGACGATGCCTTTGTTGTCCAGGGTGCAAAAGTTGGCTCTGGCGGCGACGTCTCCGGCCTTGAGTTCGATGCCGAGTCCCAAAGCTTCGATGACCCCTCTTCCAACCTGTGTCTCGATGGGGTCGTATCCAAAAAGCGCGAGGTGGCCGGGACCGCTGCCCGGGGTGATTCCGGGGGCGACGGGGATCATGCGTCCCTGGGCGCAGCCCTGCTGGACAAGGGCGTCCAGGTTTGGTGTGGTGGCCGCTTCAAGCGGGGTCATTCCATGCTGGGCTGCCGTGGCGATGTCGCCGACGCCGTCGAGGACAATGAGGGCAAGTTTAGCTCCCGTTTTCAGGGTTAACTCTGAATAAAGGTCGTCTAATTTCATGTGTGACAACGAACGTTGCAGATGGCGGAAGGGCGGACTTGAGGCGAGACGCCCTTGTCCGTCATTTGCTCGCCATACTGCTGCCACAGCCATAGAGCGTCAAGGCTGCGATTTTAACGCTGTGATCTCGCACGCATCCCGAAGTTGTCGGTAGCCGAGCAAGCTCCGAAACAAACCCAATCTGACGCTCCTAAAGTGGCAGCGGCTTCCAGCCGCTGTTCCGAGCAGCGCCGTGACGGCTCCGCCGCTGTAGCGACAACTTTGGGATGCGCGGGGGATTTTGAGGCTTGCGGGAGTACGTTTGAGGAGGTCCAATTTGGGACCGATGAGAATACTTGCGATAGATCATGGAACAAAACGGATGGGCATCGCGGTCTCGGACGAGCTCAAGATGATAGCCCAGCCACTTGAGTTCATCCTTGCCGATCCATTCTCCAATTTCTTGGTTCGGCTGAAGGCCATTCTGCACGAGAAGGAGGTGGAGCTCATCATCGTAGGGATGCCCCGCAACATGGACGGCAGCTACGGAGAGGCCTGTTCCAAGGTTCGTGAGTTCGTGAGTGCGCTGCGGGAAGCCATCACGGTGCCGATCCGCACATGGGACGAGCGAATGACATCGGCCCAGGCCAACCGGTTCTTGATCCAAGCGAACGTGCGACGCGAGGATCGGAAGACCAAGGTTGACAAAACTGCTGCCGCCATTTTGTTGCAAAGTTTTTTGGATGGCCTCCCGACGCTTTGACTTCCTGTTCTGAAAGCATGACTAGCGGGACCGTGAAGGTGAAGTTGACCATTTCGTACGATGGCCATGCCTATTCGGGGTGGCAGATCCAGAAGACCGGGCTGGGTGTGCAGCAGCGAGTTGAAGAGGCGTTCGTCAAGTTGTTCCCAAACCCGGTCCGGCTTCACGCATCCAGCCGCACCGATACCGGGGTCCATGCGATCGGCATGGTGGCCCATGTGGTTCTCGAGAAGCAACAATTTCGCATGACTCCCTCCAAGCTGGCGCTCGCGCTCAACGCCCATCTGCCTCAGGATATCCGGGTCGTTTCGGCAAGCCAATGCCACGATGATTTTCACGCGCGGTTTGACGCCCGTGGGAAGCAGTACCGATATTTTGTTTGGAATCAAACAGCGCACAACCCTCTTCTGCGGAAGCTCTGCTGGCACATCCCGCAAAAGCTCGATATCAAATCCATGAGGGAATCCGCGCTTTTGGTTGTGGGCCGGCACGACTTCAAATCCTTCGCCGCTACCCGAAGTTATGAAATGGAGTCGACCGTGCGGACCTTGTTTCGTTGCGATGTCCGCAAGCAGGGGTCGCTGTTGACATTCTTCCTCGAAGGCGACGGATTTCTCTACAAGATGTGCCGCGGGATCGTGGGAACTTTAGTCCAGGTGGGGCAGGGAAAGATCGCGCCAGGAGCCATCTTGGCGATCCTCGAAACTAGGGACAGGCGTGCGGGGGGCATGAGCGCGCCGGCGCACGGCTTGGTCCTTTGGAAGGTGCATTACCCTCCACGTAACGCTCGGGCAACTCTCTCTGGCGGGAGCCCCCTCGCCGCTCTATGAACATCGTGCTCGTGGAGCCTGAAATCGCCCCTAACGTGGGCAATATCGCCCGGTTGTGCGCCGCGACCCAGACCGCTCTGCATCTCATCGAACCTTTTGGATTTCAACTTGATGACTCCCGGCTTCGCCGAGCCGGCATGGACTATTGGAATCATCTCAGTTGGTTTCGGTGGAAGAGTTGGCGTGAGTTCAGGGAAGCGCAAGCGCGTGATGCACGCATGTGGTTCGTCGAATCGAAGGGGCCAAAGCACTACGCCCAAGTGTCCTACCTCGCTGACGACTATCTCGTGTTCGGCCGGGAAAGCGCCGGACTGCCCAAACCCTGGGTCGAAGAGAACCGGGCTTTCTGGCTTCGCATACCCATGTTCAATGCCGCTTCCAGATCCCTCAACCTATCGAATTGCGCGGCTTTGGTTTTGTTCGAAGCATTGCGTCAGCAGGATTTTTGCGGCGAGATCAACGGCTGAACCGCAGTTTTTGGAAGGAACCTGTCTCCCCTGACAGTGGCATCAGAGGAGACAGTTTTTCGAGTTCCCTACTTTTTCTTGGCAGGAGCTTGCTTGGAGGCCGCAGCCTGCTTCTTCTTCTGGTCAGCGGTGGTGGCTTTGACCTGTTTCTGTGTGGATTTCTTCTGTGTGGATTTCGGGGATTTGTCGCCCATGGTCTTGGTAATGTTTGCAGGTTGACTCTCCTACGACATATTATTTTCTCCGCAGGATCTTATCATTATGCACACCCAAGTGCTGCTTGTAAATGATGGACGCGAATTCCTTGGCATTGCTTCCGATGGTCAAATTCAGAAACGACTGGACCGCACCGGGGTGTGAAATTGAGTTCACCGGCCTTGGCACCGAGTCGTGCTTTCACAAGTTGACGGTGGAAGTGGGCTCCATCGCGGTTTGCTTGAAGACCTTGACCGGCGGGAAATGCTTGATGAAACGCTCGTGGTCTTCGCCACCGAGTTTGGCCCCACGCCGAGCTCCCAGAGCACCGACGACCGCGACCATCACTGCCGACGGTGTCTGTCCCCAACAGTTCGATGCCCTACGGGTCGTTCCGTCGGAAACTTCAACCTCCCTTGCCTCACCCCTTCCTTCAACCAGACCATCCCTCCCCCTTCAAGTTCTTTCTCCAATTAATTGTCTGTCCCTGAGGATTTGTTTTCACGGGTGAAATGCCGCTGAAAGTCAAGCTACCGTCTGGCTTGAGGATGATTTCGGCGGGCGGAATGCTAGCGAAATCGCAGTGCGAATGGCGGGAGGTCAGAAGGTGGATTGTCTGGTTCGCCGAGCCTATCAACCCGCGTCCCGAATGCCGGGTTTGGGCGTAGCGGCCGGCGATGAGCACGTCGATGTGCGACAACAGGGCGAGACCGAGCGGTTGCCCTTCGATCTCGCGCAGCCAGTAGCCGCTGAAGGCCAGGCGGCTGAGGCCCAAGCCGTCGAGCCGGGCAAGCAGATCAAGGAGGGCCTCGGGTTGTTGGAACGGTTCGCCGCCGGAAATGCTGATCCCTTCGATGCGGTCGCGTTGGCGCACCAACTCCGCCGCCAGTTCAGCAGTGTCCCGAGGCGCGCCGCCAGCGGAGTCATGGGTGCCAGGGTTGAAGCAGCCGGCGCAGCCGATCGTGCAACCTTGAACCCAGACCACGGCGCGCAGACCGGGGCCGTTGGCCCGGCTTGCGGGTTCATAGCCGTGCAGGCGCAGCGGGGGTGTGTTTGAAGGCCGTACATTCACATGTTGTCGCTGAAAAGGCCACTGTGGGCGGGCTTCACTGAAGCCCGCTTCTCTGTTTC